>NZ_JBYTCN010000007.1:48135-194313 GCF_058790335.1 Rhodanobacter sp. FW101-FHT13A11
GGGGTGAAGGGCAGGATGCCCGGAACAAAACTGCCGTAGTGGCGCGCGACGCGCGCCTTGCCGCAGACGAAAGTTTATGGAGAGATGGCCGAGCGGTTTAAGGCAGCAGGAGCTTGACGCGTAGGCAGGATGCCGAAGCGGACAGCGGCGCAGCCGCTGGCCCCGAAGGGGTGAAGGGCAGGATGCCCGGAACAAAACTGCCGTAGTGGCGCGCGACGCGCGCCTTGCCGCAGACGAAAGTTTACGGAGAGATGGCCGAGTGGTTTAAGGCAGCAGTCTTGAAAACTGCCGTAGGTGCAAGCCTACCGTGGGTTCGAATCCCACTCTCTCCGCCAGAAAAGCAAAACGCCCCCGTGTGGGGCGTTTTGCTTTTCTGATGGTGATGACGGGGATGAGAACTCACCGGTTCGACGAATTCGTCGGGAGCGAATTCGGACAGCCGTAGGCTGGCCCCGTAACGCGTAGCGCGAAGGGGTGAGGCTCGGGATGAGCCGGACAATCCCACTCACCACGCCTCCGCACCCCGAAAAGTGGCTCTGAGGTGGCCCGGTTTTTTCGGACACGTTAATTAAGCACTCATGGCCTCGTCATCGACACTGGCCGTCGTGCGTGTGCCGCATGGATCGGTACCGGGCGTGGGCGAGGCAGTGCCGAGTGCGCCATTGCCTCCGACGCGACTTTGACAGCCGCGTTTGATGTAACTACATTTCGTAGCTACGGAACCTGGAATCCACGGATATGGACTTCGAGTGGGACGACGCCAAGGCGGCTTCAAACCTGCACAAGCATGGCGTCGCCTTTGAAGATGCGGCCCACGTGTTTCTGGATGGTGGGCGTGTCGACATGGTCGATGAGCGCGAGGACTACGGCGAGGTCCGATGGTTGACGATGGGTCGGGCGGGACCGGCGCTGCTGGTCGTTGCCTATGCCTTGCGCGGTGCCGATGAAGACGTCATCCGCATCATTTCGGCCCGCAAGGCCAATGCCAGCGAGCGTACTACTGTGAAAATGAAGCTTGATCCCAAGCATCCCAAGCCGTTGGCCGCCGCTCAGCGCAAGCGTCTGCAGGCGGTGGCAGACAAGCCGGATGCTGACATCGACTACAGCGATATTCCCGCGGTGTCGGCCGAGTTCTGGGCGAAGCACCGCCTGGCGCGAATCGAGCCGAAGGCACAGGTGACCTTGCGCATTGACCAGGACGTGCTCGATTACTTCAAGGAAGGCGGCAAGGGTTACCAGACACGGATCAACGACGTGTTGCGCAGCTTCGTGGTTGCGCACACACATGGTCAGCGTTGAGTGCCACCAGCTATCCGAGCCAGAGCCGCTTGCCCCCAGCCCAAGAACGGGGCCAAGCCCACTTCCATGCCTCCAACGTCCCAACTCCCGTCCCGCCAGCCAAGTCGCAAATACGTACGAAGAGACTGGCGCCGGCATGCCCAGGGTGCCAGCGGAGCGGGGCGCGACGTGGCGTCATGCTTCGTCACAGTGCCGGTGACGAGTACGGCGAAGCCGTCGCCAGATGGGTGGCTCCACGCTCGCAACTTCTTGACGGACCTTTTCCGGCAGTTCGGGCAGGAGTAGGTTGCGGCGCTGGGGCCAATGGGGCCAATTCGAGGGGGAGTGCAGATGCCCAACCAAACAGGTGTCAATGTGGTGCTTATGCGTGCGGTGCGCACGGCGCTTGCCGCCGCAGCGCTGGTGGCGTGGTCGGCGCAGGCGCAGGATCCGGGGGCGGCGGACAGTGGGCAGGCCACGGCCAGCCAGGCGGCCAAGGCGCAGGGACGGAATGACACGGCGAAGAAGAAATCGACCACCAACCTGCAGGAGGTGGTGGTAACCGGCACGCACCGGGCCGGCTTGTCGCCGACCGAATCGCTGTCGCCGATCGACGCCTTCAGCGGCAGCCAGATCGCGAACCAGCCATCGGCAGACCTGACCGACACGTTGACCAATATCGTGCCGTCGCTGACCACCCAGCGCTTTCCCATCGCCGACGGCACGGCGTTCGTGCGGCCGGTGTCGTTGCGCAACCTGTCGCCCGACCAGACCCTGGTGCTGGTCGACGGCGTGCGCTTCCATCGTTCGGCGCTGGTCAACCTGCAGATCGATCCGCTCGGCACCTTCAACCAGGGCGCGCAGGCGGTCGATTTCTCGGTGTTCCCGTCCAACGCGGTCGAGCGCGTCGAGGTGCTGCGCGACGGCGCCTCGGTGCTGTACGGATCGGATGCGATCGCCGGCGTGGTCAACGTCATCCTGAAGAAGGCCCCCAAGGGTGTGACGGTCAGCGCGGAATGGGGCAAGTACGGCAAGGGCGACGGCGACCTGCGGCGCTACGACGCCGACGCCGGGTTCCCGCTCGGGGCTGACGGCTTCGTGCACGTGAGCGCCGAGCGCGAGACCACCGATCCCACTTCACGCGGCATTCCACAGCACAACGCGGCGCTCGTCGCGGCGGCGGTGGGTGCGAACCTGGTGCCGTACGACGGCCTCGGCCAGCGCTGGGGCGATCCGCAGACCAAGTCGAACAAGCTCTTCGTCAACGCGGGCCTGCCGCTGGCGGGCGACGTGCAGCTGTACGGCTACGGCAATTTCATGGACAAGAAGGTCCTGTCCAGCTTCTTCTACCGCAACCCGGTATTGCCGGCGCAGTACGGCATCGCCGGCCGTTCGACGCTGGTCAGCTACGCCAGCGGCACCCTGACGCCGGCGAACGCGCCGCAGTCGCTGGTGGACAGCATCGTCGCCGGCGGCGGCAGCCCGGCGAACTATCTCACGGCCGCCGCCACGAGTCCGAGCGGCTGGGTGCTGCTCAACCCGATCTACAAGCAGTTTCCCGGCGGCTACAGCCCGATGTTCGGCGCCGACATCGCCGACCATCAGCTGGTCGGCGGCGTGCGCGGCGGCGGGCAGAGCAACTTCCAGTGGGATGCGCACTACCGCACCGGCAGCAACGAGGTCGACTACCGGCTGCAGGGTTCGATCAACCCGAGCCTGGGCAGCCTTTCGCCCACCAGCTTCCGCCCCGGCAAGCTGACCCAGCGCGAGCAGGGCGCCGGTGCGGATTTCGTCCGCTCGTTCGACAACTCGCCGCTCACGCTGGCCTTCGGTGCGCAGTGGCGCCAGGAAACCTACATCATCCATCAGGGCGATGCCGGTTCGATCCAGGTAGGGCCGACCGCGTCGGTGTTCGGCGTGGGTTCGGACGCCTTCCAGGGCTTTCCGACCAGCGCGGCCGGGCGGTTCACGCAGAACAGCGAATCCGCCTACTTCGACGCCGAGACGAACCTCACCGACAAGTGGTCGGGCGCCGCGGCAGTGCGCTACGAGCATGCGAACGGCTACGGTTCCAAGGTGGTCTACAAGCTTTCCAGCCGCTACGCGATCACCGACACGTTCGCCTTGCGCGGCACCTACAACACCGGCTTCCGCACGCCGACCCCGGGCCAGGCCAACACGCTGAACGTCACCACCACGGCGAATGCCCAGGGCGGCCTGATCCCCAGCGGCACCTATCCGGTGAACAACCCGGTGGCGCGTGCGCTCGGCTCGGCACCGCTGAGGACCGAGACGTCCAAGAGCCTGTCCGTCGGTGCCGTGTGGACGCCGACCGACAACGTCACCACCACCCTGGACTACTACCGGATCAGGATCGACAACCGCATCGGCCTGGTCAGCAAGACCATTACCCAGGCCACCGTCGACCAGCTCACCGCCGGCGGCTACCCGAACGCGCCACTGCTGCTCGGCAGCGACGCCAGCTATTTCGGCAACGCGTATGGCTCCCATGTCCACGGCATCGACTTCGTGCTCGACACGCGGCACCAGCTGGGTGACGGCAAGCTCAACATCGACTTCCGCTACAACCGCAACACGCAGAGCGTGGTCAAGGTGAAGCCGGACACGCTCAACAACGATTTCGTGTACGACCTCGAACACCAGGTGCCCAAGAGCCGGGCAGTGCTCAGTTTCGACTATGGGCTGAACCGGTTCGACGCCATCGCGCGGATCAACCGTTACGGCGGCTGGAGCACCACGGTCGGCCTGTTCGGCAGCAACAATCCGCCGACCGACGCGGATCATTACAGCGGCAAGACGCTGCTCGACCTGGAGGCGCGCTACAAAATCAACGACGTCTTCTCGGTGGCCGTCGGCGGCAACAACGTCTTCGACACCTACCCGGGCAAGGAGCGGAACCCCACGCTGCGGTTTCTTGGCGTCAAGTACGCGCTCACCTCGCCGTTCGGTTTCAACGGCGCCTTCTGGTACGCGCGCGTGACGGCCAGCTTCTGACCGGCCGTGGCCTGCAAGGCCATCTCCCCGGGCGCGCCCGGGGAGATGGCGGCCGGTGGACCTTGCGCGAGCCACCCGGCGCGGCTTGCCCGTCGGTCAGAAACATGGGCGATTTCTTCCCCGTCGAGCCGTCGCCGAAGTAGAACCACCTGCCTCCATTCCAGGACTTGGCAGTGCGCTCAATCGGCCTTGTTACCCGGCGGATAGATGCCAGCCAGCCGCGCGATCAGAATCGCGACGAACAGCGATCCGACGATCTGCTCCACCGTGCAGATACCGCGCGCCTGCCTGCCGAGTGGCGCCAGATCGCCGAATCCGGTGCTGGTGAGCACGGTGAAGCTGAAATAGACGAAATCGAAGAAACCAGGTGCCGTCGGCTGGCCGCCCAGCGTGAACGAGCCCGGATGGTAGGTGTCGATCAACGCATACAGGAACACCCAGAAGACGCCTATCAGCAAATACATGGAGGCGGCGCCGAACAGCTTGTCGGCGGTCATCACCTCACGCTGGAACACGTAGCCCATCAGGTAGCCAATCGCGGTGGCATACAACGCAACGGCAAACCACCGCGACGTGACCAGCGCGTGCGGATCGCCGAATCGCAGCGCGATCCATTGATAGACGAGTGCCGGGCCGGCGAGCACCAGCGCCAGGACAAACGAAAGTGTCGTGCGGCCGACCGAGGCGACCCTCGCCACGACCAGGAATGCATTCGCACTGGCGATGGCGATGCGCGACCCAGCGGCGTCGGTTCGATGAACGACACCGCGGCAATGAAGGACATCAGCATCAGGAACAGATAGAAGCAGCGCTGATAAAAGATGTCCCCCAACGCCCGGCCTACGCCTCTGATCAACATGGCTGCTCCGCATGAAAGTTCGTGATGACCGGATCAAGGCTGCTTGCACGCCTGCGGCCCATGGCCTTGGGGGAAGACGCATCCGGCTCCTCACCGCGCATGGCAGGCCACGCCGGCGGCCGACGCGTAGCTTTCCCCCGGCTGCAGCGGCGCGAGCAGGGCCTCGTGCATGCCTCTGGTCCACCACTGCAAGCCGTCACCCGCGTAGCGTGCACCGCTGGCGGAGACGGCCACGTGCAGATGATGGGTCTGCCGGTCGAGCGTGAGTACCGCAGTGTCCGTATCGGGATAGCTGGCCTGCACCGTGCGGCCGTCGTCGCAGGCATAGCGCGACGTGTTCGCGGCGGCGGGAGCCGGTGGCAGCGATGCGTGGCAGGCGGCCAGAAGCAACGCGGGAGCGATCAGCAGGAGGCGTCGGGTCATCTGCGGAAGCCCGTGGTCGAGTCGCCGACAGCATGGCAGTGAGCGGATTGTCTGCGCAATGGAACGCCTGTGCGCATGCTGCGTTCGGGTTGGCAAGGCCCATGCCAGCGAGTGTCAGCGCCGCACGTCGGGAACCTCGACCTGGCCGCCGCTGCGCTTCAGCAGCCACGCCAGCACCGGCGGCGTCACCATCGCGGTGAGCAGCGACATCGCCACGATGATCGCGTAGATGCGGTTGTCGAACACGCCGGCGGCCAGGCCGAGAGTGGCGACCACGATGCCCACCTCGCCGCGCGGCACCATGCCGAAGCCGATGATGGTGGCGCTGCGCCGGCCCAGCGACAGCGAGCCCAACCAGCCGCCGATGAACTTGGAGACGACCGCGATCGCGGTGACCACGGCGAGCATCCACAGCGCCTCGCCGCTGGCCAGCTCGCGCAGGTCGACCTTGCTGCCGGTGACCACGAAGAAGAACGGGGTGAGCAGGGCCAGCAGCGGCTGGGTCTGTTTTTCCAGGGTGTGCTGCTGGCGGGTTTCCGAGGCGATCATGCCGGCGAGGAACGCGCCGATGATAGCGGCCAGGCCGAACCGGGTGGACAGCCAGGCCAGCCCCAGGCACAGCGCCAGCACGATCATCAGCGGCGAATGCGGGCCCAGCGGCTTGTCCAGCCAGGCGGAGTTCCAGCGCATCACCCGCGCGCCGCCCCAGCCGATTACCGCGATGAAGCCGACCGCGCCGGCCAGCACCACCAGCAAGTGCGAGGCGTCGACGCTGCCGCCGCCCTGCAGCGATACCACGATGCCGAGCAGCAGCATGGCGAGGACGTCGTCGATCACCGCGGCGCCCAGGATCACCTTGCTCTCGATGCGCTGCAGTGCGTTCAGCTCCTGCAGCACGCGGGCGGTGATGCCGGCCGAGGTGGCCACGAAGGCGGCCGCCACGAACAGCGAGCGGCTCCAGTCGAAGCCGCTGCCGTGGGCCCACATGCTGCCCATGCCGAACGGCACCAGCACGCCGACCACGCCCACCGCGAACGCCACCTTGCCGACCTTCTTCAGGTCCCCCAGCCGCGTTTCCAGGCCCACCGCGAACAGCAGCAGGATCACGCCGATCTCGGCCAGCACGTCGAGCGGGGTGCCGGCGACGACCTGCCCGGGCGCGATCCAGCCCAGCAGGGAAGGGCCGATCGCGCAGCCGGCGGCGATCTCGCCGACCACGCCGGGCAGCTTCAGCCGCTGCGCGATCTCGCTGCCGACCTGGGCAGCGACGAAGACGACGAACAGGGTGAACAGGATGTCGCTGGCGTGGTGCATGCGTCGCGGGTCCGGGCTTGCGGCAAGGACTGCATGCTACACGCAGGCGTCCGCGCCCGCGCCGAGGGCGCGGGCAGTCAGGGCGGCGGCGCGACACCGGCGGGGGCGGCATGGTCGGGCCGCAGCCTGCCGAACACGCGGCTGGCCGCGGCGGTGATCAGCGCCAACAGCAGTACCGTCCAGCGGAACGCCGCCACGTAGTCCTCGTGCGCGTGGCCCTGCAGCAGCGCCTGCATCAGCAGCGTGGACAGCGCGATGCCGAAGCTCATCGCCAGGTACTGCGCGGTCGAGGCCATCGAGGAAACCATCGAGGCATGCTGGATGTCCACGTCGACGTAGATCAGCGTGTTCATGGTGGTGTACTGCAGGCCCGAGAACGCGCCGTAGGCGAAGGTCAGCGCGGTGATCACCCACACTGGCGAACCGGGTCCGAGCAGGGCGAACAGGGCCAGCAGCACGGCCACGGCCAGCGTGTTGCCGAGCAGCAGGCGGCGGTAGCCGTAGTGGACCAGCGCCCGGTGCACCACCCACTTGGCCGTGATTGAGCCCAGCGCCTGCGGCACCATCATCAGGCCGGCCATCAGCGGCGACCAGCCGCAGCCGATCTGCAGGAACAGCATCAGCAGCAGGAACATGCCGGAGATGCCGAGCCGGGTGAAGATGCCGCCGGCCAGCGACACCCACACGCTGCGCACCTTGAGCAGGCCGAGGTCCGCCACCGGGTGTTCGGTGCGCCGGCTGTGCCAGACATAGAGCGCGCCGAGCAGCACGGCCGCCAGCGTGTACAGGCCCATGCCCGACCACGGCACCGGGCTGCCGCCGGCCAGTTCCGAGGCGGTCAGCAGCAGGGCGGAGGCGGCGGCGAACAGCAGGAAGCCGGACAGGTCGAAGCGGTTGGCATGGTCGAGCCGGTAGTCGGGCATGTCGCGCTGGTTCATCCACACGCCGGCGATCGCCACCGGCACGTTGATCAGGAAGATCAGCCGCCACGAGGTGAACTCCACGATCGCGCCGCCCAGCAGCGGCCCCAGCACCGAGCCGAGCAGGCCGAACGTGGCCACCGTGCTCATCGCGCGCACGAACTCGCGCTTGTCGATGCTGCGCACCAGCACGTAGCGGCCCACCGGCATCAGCGAGGCGCCGCCGATGCCCTGCAGCACGCGGGCGGCGACCAGTTGCGGCAGCGTCTGCGCGATGCCGCACAGCAACGAGCCCAGGCCGAACACCACGATCGCCGCACCGAACACCCGGCGCGTGCCGAAACGGTCGCACAGCCACGGGCTGGCGGGGATCAGGATCGCCAGGGTCAGCACGTAGCTGGTCAGCGCGGTGCGCATGCCCAGCGGGGTCTCCTTCAGTGCCTCGGCCATCGCCGGCACCGCGGTGTTGACCACGGTGGAATCCAGCGCCTGCATGAAGAACGCGGCGGCGACCAGCCACAGCAGGCCGCGGTAACGCTCGCGCGAGGACATGTCGGAACCCGCCACGGGCGCGGCGGAGGCGGAGGCGGCTTCGGGAAGCACTGAGGCTTGGACAGGCATTGTCGGTTATGATACCGGCGCAAAGGCTTGATTTTCGGCGGCAGTATCCGCAGAGTTGGCCTTGTTTCATCCGCCGGTCATACCCATTTCGGGTGTCGCGGCCATCGACAACCACACGCCGGGGCGACTTCGTTCCGGCGTGTGCTTTTGTGCGGCAGGAGCCGCGAGTACCAGGAAAAGCCATGAGCAAGCCAACGATCACTGTTTCCCGCATCGACATGGAGCGCATCGAAGCGCTGCTGGAGCGTCTGCCGGCCGCCGATGCCGCCAAACTCGATGCGCTGCGCGCGGAACTGGATCGTGCCGACGTGGCCGAGCCGGCGGCGATGCCGGCGCATATCGTGACGATGAACTCCATCGTCACCTTCCAGGACGAGAGCAACGGCGAGCAGCTGACCCTCACCCTGGTCTACCCCGCGGCCGCGGGCGCGCCGGGCACCGTGTCCATCCTGGCGCCGGTGGGCAGCGCCTTGCTCGGGCTGGCGCGCGGCCAGCAGATCGACTGGCCCACGCCGGATGGCCGCAAGCGCCGCCTGAAGGTGCTGGAAATCGCCTACCAGCCGGAGGCGGCAGGGCACTACCACCGCTGAGCCGTCAGGGCTTGAAGTGGTGCACGAACCCCACCTGGAAACCGCCCGGCAGCCAGCTCACGATCAGCGGTGACTGGCGGTGCGCGGCCCACAGGCCGACCCCGGCGCCGATCGCCGCGCCGGCCAGCACGTCGCTCTGCCAGTGGCCACGGGTCTTGACCCGGGCCACGGCATCGTAGGCCGGCAGCAGGGCCAGCGCATAGACGGCCGGATGGTCGTTGCCATAGGCCACGATGAACGGCGTCACCGCGGCCGTGATGGCGGTCACCTCGCCGCTGGGAAAGCTTTGCGCGTGCCAGCCGCGGAAGAAGCGGTCGGGGTTGTCGGTCTGCGAGGGGCGTTCGCGCTGGAAGGTGTGTTTCAGCACCTCGGCGCCGGCGCTGGAGATCACCATGGCGTCGACCGAGCGCCAGAACGTGTTGCCGAGCTTGTCCTCGCTGCCGAACGCCAGGGCACCGATGCCGACGGTGGCAATCGTGCCGTACATCAGCGCGTTCTGGTTGCCGCGCTTCCAGATGCCGCTGTTGTCGTAGTGCACCCGATGGTCGATGCCGAGGGGGCCGCCAGCCGCAGCGGTGCCGGAAGCGGCCATGGCGGCCAGGAATGCCAGGGATGCCAGATATCGGTTCATGCGCCTGATCATATCCTCGCCTCAGCCCTGCCGAGGGACGCTATACCCGCCAGCTTTCGGTTCCCTTACTGCGCGACCGGCATCCGCGGCTGTCGCTAAACTGGGCGCAGCCAGGAGATCTGCATGACCGGACACCCAACTCCCGCCGAGGCCGTCGCCCGCGCCGCCGACCTGCGCGGACGGATCGAGCAGGCCAATTACCGCTACCACGTGCTCGACGACCCGGAGATCACCGACGCCGAGTACGACCGGCTGATGCGCGAGCTGGAGGCGCTGGAGGCCGAATACCCCGTGCTGGCCACGCCCGATTCGCCCACCCGCAAGGTCGGCGCGCGGGCGCAGGGCGGCTTTGCCGAGGTGCGCCATGCGATCCCGATGCTGTCGCTGGGCAATGCGTTCGAGCAGGACGGCGACACCGACCGCGAGCGCTTCCGCGAGGTGGCCGAGTTCGAGCGGCGCATCGAGCAGACGCTGGGGCGGCGCGAGCCGGTGTTTTCCGCGGAGCCCAAGCTGGACGGCCTGGCGATCAGCCTGCGCTACGAGCACGGCGTGTTCGTGCAGGGCGCGACTCGCGGCGACGGCGAGACCGGCGAGGACGTGACCGCCAACCTGCGCACGGTGCGGGCGATCCCATTGCGCTTGCGCAATGGGAAAAATCAGGATGAATCGCTGAAGCTGCGCGGCAAGGGCTGGCCCGACGTGCTGGAAGTGCGCGGCGAGGTGATCATGCTGCACAAGGATTTCGAGGCGTTCAACGAGTACGCCCGCAAGCACGGCGAGAAGCCGCTGGCGAACCCGCGCAACGGCGCGGCCGGTTCGCTGCGCCAGCTCGACCCGGCGGTCACCGCCAGGCGGCGCCTGAGTTTCTTCGCCTACGCGATCGGCGTGGTCGAGGGCGGCGAGCTGCCGCCGACCCATTCGGCCACGCTGCGGCAGCTGCGCGAGTGGGGCTTCCCGGTGTCGCCGGAGGTGGATACGGCGCGCGGCTTCGACGGGCTCATCGCCTACTACCGGCGCATCGGCGCGAAGCGCGATAGCCTGCCGTACGACATCGACGGCGTGGTCTACAAGCTCGACGACTACGCCGGCCAGCGCGAGATGGGCTTCGTCTCGCGCGCACCGCGCTGGGCCATCGCGCACAAGTTCCCCGCGCAGGAGCAGACCACCACGGTCGAGGCGATCGAGATCCAGATCGGCCGCACCGGCGCCGCCACCCCGGTGGCGCGGCTGGCGCCGGTGCAGGTGGCCGGCGTCACCGTCACCAACGCGACCCTGCACAACGCCGACCAGGTGGCGCGGCTGGACGTGCGCGTGGGCGACAGCGTGATCGTGCGCCGCGCCGGCGACGTGATCCCGGAGGTGGTGCGCGTGATGCCCGAACTGCGGCCGCCGCATACACGCCCCTGGCACATGCCCACCCACTGCCCGGTGTGCGGCTCCGCGCTGCTGCGCGAGGAGGGTGCCGCCGCGTGGCGCTGCTCGGGCGGGCTGGTCTGTGCCGCGCAGCGTAAGGAGGCGCTGATCCACTTCGCCTCGCGTCGCGCGATGGACATCGAGGGGCTGGGCGAGCGCTTTGCCGAGGCACTGGTGGAACTCGATATCGTGCACTCGCCGGCCGACCTGTACGGCCTGGGCGTGGACGATTTCGTCGACATGAAGCGCCGCATCGACGAGCGCGACGGGACCACGCCGGAGACGGTGAAGGCCGGCAAGGTGGCGACCAAGTGGGCGGAAAACCTGGTGGCCGGGATCGAGGCCAGCAAGCACACCACGCTGGCGCGCTTCCTGTATGCGCTGGGTATCATGCACATCGGCGAAAGCACGGCGAAGACGCTGGCGGCCTGGCTGGGCCGGCTGGAGTTCGTGCGCAGCATGCCGGCCGCCGTGCTGCGCGTGCTGCCGGACATCGGCGGCGAAGTGGCCACCTCGACCGCCGGCTTCTTCGCGCAGGCGGGCAACGAGCGGGTGGTCGACGCGCTGCTCGAAGCCGGCATCACGTTCAGCGACGAGGGCGCGCCGTCGCCGAAGCTGCGTGAACGCCTGGATCTCGGCGTGTTGCTGGGCATGGCCGATATCAGCAAGCTCGGCCCGAAGAGCTGCACGCTGCTGGCGCAGCATTTCTCCACGCTCGACCGCCTGCTGGCCGGCGGACCGGCGCACTGGGTCATCGCCGGCGTGCCGCAGGCGGCGGCGACCAGCCTGGAAAGCCACCTTGCCGATCCGGCCGCCCTGGCCGGACTGCGCGAGGCCGAGGCCGCGATGCAGCGCCTGCTCAAGGCGATCCCGCACGCGGCCAGGGCCGCAGCTGCTCCGCTGGAAGGGCAGACCTTCGTGCTCACCGGCACGCTGGCCTCGCTCAGCCGCGACGAGGCGAAGGAGCGGCTCGAAGCGCTGGGTGCCAAGGTCTCCGGCTCGGTGTCGAAGAAGACCAGCGCGGTGGTCGCCGGCGAAGCGGCCGGCTCCAAGCTGGACAAGGCGCAGGAACTGGGTGTGCCGGTGTGGGACGAGGCGCAGTTGCTCGCCCTGCTCGGCAGGCACGAGGCGGGCTGATGGGCGCCGAACCACTCGCCGCCCTGCGCCTGCGTGCGCGGCTGTACGCGCTGGTGCGTGCGTATTTCGCCAGGCACCAGGTGCTGGAGGTGGAGACGCCGATCCTGTCGGCGGCCGGCAATACCGAGCCGAACATCGAGAGCTTCAGCACGCGCTTCAGCGGCCACATCGACGCCGGTGCGCGCGAGCGCTGGCTGCGCACCTCGCCGGAGTATCCGCTGAAGCGGCTGCTTGCCGCTGGCGTGGGCGACTGCTACGAGCTGGGCCGGGTGTTCCGCAACGGCGAGGCGGGCGGGCGGCACAACCCCGAGTTCACCATGCTGGAGTGGTACCGGGTCGGCTGGGACCATCGCCGGCTGATGCAGGAAACCATCGATCTGGTCGAAGCCGCGCTGGCGATGGTGGGGCGGCGCGCCGAGGTGGTGGTGACGAGTTACCGGCAACTGTTCCTGGACGAACTGGGCATCGACCCGGCACATGCCCCGGTCGACGATCTGCGTGTCCTGCTGGCCGGGTCCGGCATCGCCCCGGAGGGCCTCGGCCACGACGACTGGCTGGACCTGCTGATCACGCACAGGCTGCAGCCGGCGTTTCCGCGCGACCGCATCACGGTGATCCACGACTACCCGGCCAGCCAGTGCGCGCTGGCGAGGATCCGCCCCGGCGAGCCGCCGCTGGCCGAGCGCTTCGAGCTGTACCTGGGCCGCTACGAACTGGCCAACGGCTACCACGAGTTGAACGATGCCGCCGAGCAGCGCGCACGCTTCGAGCGCGACAATGCGGTGCGCCGCGCGCGCGGCCGGCGCGAGGTTCCACTCGACGAGCGCCTGCTCGGCGTGCTCGACGCCATGCCCGGCTGCGCCGGCGTGGCGCTGGGCATGGAGCGCCTGCTGATGTGCCTGGCCGATACCGACGCGATCGCCGACGTGCTGGCTTTTCCCTTTGCGGAGGCGTGAGATGGCCTTGCCGAACCCGTTGTTGCCGGCGATCCACCACGTGGCGCTGATCTGCTCCGACTACGCGCGCTCGAAGGCGTTCTACAGCGAGACGCTGGGCCTGCGCATCGTGCACGAGGCCTATCGGCGCGAGCGTGATTCCTGGAAGCTGGATCTGGAAGTCAGCCCCGGCGTGCAGCTGGAACTGTTTTCGTTCCCGGCGCCGCCGCCGCGCCCGTCGCGGCCGGAGGCGCAGGGGCTGCGCCATCTGGCGTTTGCGGTGCCGGAAGTGGAGGCGACGATCGCGGAACTGCAGCGTCGCGGCGTGACCTGCGAGCCGGTGCGCGTCGACGAATACACCGGCCGGCGCTTCACGTTCTTCGCCGACCCGGACGGCTTGCCGATCGAGCTGTACGAGCACGGCGCGCGCTCCGGCGCCTGAAGCTGTCCCCGCCGGGCGGCGGGGACAGTGCGCTGCCGGATGTCAGTCCCTGCTTTCCAGCAGGTAGCGGTAGATCAGCCCGCCGAGGGCGCCGCCGACCAGCGGTACCAGCCAGAACACCCACAACTGGTCGATCGCCCAGCCACCGTGGAACAGCGCCACGCCGGTGGAGCGGGCCGGGTTGACCGAGGTGTTGGTGATCGGGATGCAGACCAGGTGGATCAGGGTCAGCGACAGGCCGATCGCGATGCCGGCGAAACCGGCCGGCGCGTGCTTGTCGGTGGCGCCCTGGATCACGATCACGAAGAACGCGGTGAGCACCAGCTCGGCCACGATCGCCGCGTGCAGCGAGTAGTGGTCGGGCGAGTGCTCGCCGTAGCCGTTGGAGGCGAAGCTGACGGCGTTCATGTCGAAACCGGGCTTGCCGCTGGCGATGATGTAGAGCACGGCAGCGGCGGCGATCGCGCCGAGCACCTGGATCACCACGTACGGCACCACGTCCTTCGCCGGAAAGCGGCCGCCGGCACACAGGCCCACGGTGACCGCCGGGTTGAAATGCCCGCCCGAGATGTGGCCGACCGCATACACCATGGTCAGCACGGTGAGGCCGAAGGCCAGCGCCACCCCGGCGAAGCCGATGCCCAGCTCCGGGAACGCCGCCGCGAAGATCGCGCTGCCGCAACCACCAAACACCAGCCAGAACGTGCCGAAGAATTCGGCACCGAGACGCTTGCTCATGCTCATCGTGGAAACTCCTGCTGCGAAGGGAAGGAGATACCTGGCGTGTCCATGCGCATGCCGAGGCAACGCATGGCGCGCCAAGTCAAGCACACCCGGGGTGCCGTCCCCCATGCCGGATGCCGCCGTTGCCGCGAACGCGGGGCGATCTGCGGTAAGGTGGCACGCCTTCCACCGCCGGGACCGTCCGTTGATGAATGCGTCGTCCGTAGTCGACCGGGACCGCCTGCGAGGGCGTGACGTGAAGACCTTGCTGCTGTCGGCGCTGGGTGGCGCGCTGGAGTTCTACGATTTCGTGGTGTTCGTGTTCTTCGCGATCCCGTTGAGCCACCTGTTCTTCCCGCCCGGCACGGTGCCGTGGCTGGCCCAGCTGCAGGTGTTCGGCATCTTCGCCGCCGGCTACCTGGCGCGGCCGCTGGGCGGCATCGTGATGGCGCACTACGGCGACACGCTGGGGCGCAAGCGGATGTTCACGCTCAGCGTGTTCCTGATGGCGGTGCCCACCCTGGCCATCGGCCTGCTGCCGGTGTACGCGCAGGTGGGCATGCTGGCGCCGCTGCTGTTGCTGCTGCTGCGCGTGGTGCAGGGCATTGCGGTGGGCGGCGAAGTGCCGGGCGCGTGGGTGTTCGTGGCCGAGCACGTGCCGCCGAAGCGGATCGGCTTTGCCTGCGCCAGCCTCACTTCGGGACTCACCGTGGGTATCCTGATCGGCTCGCTGGTGGCCGCGGCGATTAACGGCCGGATGAGTCCGGCCGAGGTGCTGGACCATGGCTGGCGGCTGCCGTTCCTGGTCGGCGGCGTGTTCGGTTTCTTCGCGGTGTGGCTGCGCCGCTGGCTCAGCGAGACGCCGGTGTTCGAGGCGATGCATGCGCGCAAGGAGCTGGCCGCGGGCTTGCCGCTGCGGCAGGTGTTCGAGCGGCACCTGCCCGGCGTGCTGCTGTCGATGCTGGTGACCTGGATGCTTACCGCGGCGATCGTGGTGCTGATCCTGATGACGCCGACGCTGGCGCAGTCGGTGTTCCATGTGGCGCCGGCGCGCGCGTTCCTCGGCAACAGCGTGGCTTCGTTCGCGCTGGCGCTGGGTTGCCTCTTCTACGGCTGGCTGGCCGACCGCGTCGGCCATGCACGCGCCCTGCTGGCCGGTGCGATCGGCCTGCTGGTGTGCGGCTATGCGCTGTACCTGGACCTGCAGGCCGGTGCGGCCCATTTCGTCGCGTGGTACGCACTGGCCGGTTTCGCCGTGGGCGTGGTCGGCGTGGTGCCGGCGCTGATGGTGGTGGCGTTTCCCCCGGCGGTGCGTTTCTCCGGCCTGTCGTTCTCGTACAACATCGCCTATGCGCTGTTCGGTGGGCTCACGCCGCCGCTGATCGGCCTGCTGGTGAAGCAGTTTGGGCCGCTCGCGCCGGCCCACTACGTGGCGTTCACCGCCATGATCGGAATCGCCGTGGCGGCCACGCTGCTGGCCGCGCGGCGCAGCAGCGTCACGATGGCTCTGGTCTAGAACTCCAGTTCCTGTGCCGCGCACAGGTAGTCGACCAGCGGTGCGACCTGCCTGAACGCGGCCACCGTCCACGGCAGCAGTTCGTCGGAACAGGCCAGGGTTTCGCTGAGTTTGGTGGTGGCGATGAAGTCCTTGCGCTTGAGGTCCTCGATCAGTTCATGCGCGGGGTCGTAGCCGCGCGGCGGACGGGTCAGCGACTCGCCGCCCAGCTGCAGGTGCTCGCGGAACGTCTTGCTCTGCGTAGCCCGCTTCCACGCGGCCGGGTTGTCGACCAGGAACTCGCGGATGTGCTTCAGCGCCTCCGGTTCCGGGTGCCACATGCCACCGCCGGCGAAGCACTCGCCGGGTTCGATGTGCAGGTAGAACCCCGGTGCCTGGATCTCGTGCCGGCGCTGGTGGAAGAAGCGCGAGCCCTGCCACGACTTGTAAGGCAGCTTGTTGTTGGAGTAGCGGGTGTCGCGATAGATGCGGTACAGCGAGCCGCCGTTCTTGCGCGGGTCGGCGCGGTAATGCGGGCTGATCTTCGCCAGCGGCGCCTGCAGGTCGGTGATCAGCCGCAGGAACGGTTCGCGCACGTGCCGCTCGTAGTCGTCCTTGTGCGCGTGGAACCATTCGCGGTTGTTGTTGCGCCCGACGGCGCGCAGGAAGCGGAAGGTGGCGGGGGTGAAATAGCTCTGGGGCATGGCGGTTCGTCAAAAAGTTCGGTAGAGCGGGCAGTGCCCGCCGGATTTTCGGCATGCTGCGGAGGCGGGCGGTGCCCGCCCTACGTGGCGGGATTGTCGTCAATGCTGGCGGCGAGCTGTTCGCCCCAGGCCTGCAACTGGTCGAGCAGGACCAGTTTGTCACGCGCCAGCGGATCGCGACGCAATTCGTCGAGGCGGGCGAAGTAGTCGTCGAGGGTGAGCCCGGTCAGCGGCGTGTGCCGGGTGAGGCGGGTCCGGCGGAAATTTTCCCAGCGTGCGTGTTCACCGGCATCCAGCGTCTCGGGCCAGTTGCGCGCGCGGTAGCGGAACAGCAGCTCCGGATAGCGCGGGTCGCGGAACGGGAGCGCGCGGGTGCCCAGTTCGTTCGGCGGCGTGGCGCGCACCTGGGCCAGCAGGCGCTTGTCGGCATCGGGCAGGAAACCGCCGCCGTACAAGGCCAGTTCGGGGTCCTCCGGCGGCGGCAGTTCGGCCGCACGCTGGAACACGCGGCGCAGCTTTTCGGCGAGCCCGTCGACGGCATGCAGCACGTCGCGGTGGGCTTGGCAGCGGGCCAGGTCCAGTTGCAGGCGTTCCAGGTCCACGCCCTGCAGCACCGACAGCGGCGCCAACGCCGGCGCGTGGTTCGCGCGCACGGTGCGCAGCGGGATGCGTTCGACGTCCTCGGGCAGGTCGGCGCGCGCGGTGAAGATGCGGTCGGCGATCTCGTCTTCGTCCAGTTCCAGCCACGTGGCGGGGTCGGTGGCGAGGTCGTACACGATCACCTCGCCGGGGCGGCTCGGGTGCGGCGCCAGCGGTGCGATCACGGCCAGGCAGTGCCGGCTGGCCGGGTAGCGCGAGGAGACGTGCACCAGTGGCGTCATGTTCACCACGTCGAGCAGCTCGAACACCTTCTGCTTGCGGCGCAGGCCGTAGTACCAGTCCCACAGCCGCGGCTGGCGCACGCGGATCAGCCGGGCCAGCTCGATCAGCGCATGGACGTCCGACAACGCGTCGTGGGCACGCTCCTGGGTGAGCTGGTTGGCGCTGGCCAGGTGCTCCAGCCTGAAGCTGGGCGAGCCGTCCTCGCGGGTGGGCCAGACGATGCCTTCGGGCCGCAGCGCCTGGCACATGCGCACCAGGTCGATCAGGTCCCAGCGCGAGTTGCCGTTTTCCCACTCGCGGCCGTAGGGCTCGTAGAAGTTGCGGTACAGCATCTGGCGGGTGAATTCGTCGTCGAAGCGCAGCGAGTTGTAGCCCACGCCGCAAGTGCCCGGCGCAGCCAGTTGTTCATGCACGCGCGCGGCGAATTCGGCCTCGCCGAACCCTTCGCGCTCGGCCTGCTGCGGGGTGATCCCGGTGATCAGGCAGGCATCGGGGTGGGGCGGCATCTCCAGCGGCGGCTTGCCGTAGAGCATCACCGGCTCGCCGACGATTTCCAGTTCCAGGGTGGTGCGGATGCCGGCGAACTGCAGCGGGCGGTCGCGCCGCGGATCGGCGCCGGAAGTCTCGTAGTCGTGCCAGAAGAAGGTCTGCATGGGCCGGATCATCGCATGCGGGCAAGGCTGATAAACTCCGTCGCACAAGGAGAGCCCATGAGCCATGCCCACGAAGACAACCTGATCTGGATCGATCTGGAGATGACCGGCCTTGACACCGACAACGACTCGATCCTGGAGATCGCCACGATTGTCACCGACAAGGAGTTGAACGTGCTGGCCGAAGGGCCGGTGTCCGCGATACGCCACGAGATCGACCGGCTGGAATCGATGGACAGCTGGAACTCCAACCAGCATCACAAGTCGGGGTTGTGGCGACAGGTGCTGATCTCGGAGACCGACCACGCGATGGCCGAGCAGGCCACCGTGGATTTCCTGCGCGAGTGGGTGCCGCCGGGCAAGTCGCCGATGTGCGGCAATTCGATCTGCCAGGACCGCCGCTTCCTGCACCGGCAGATGCCGCGGCTGGAGCGCTACTTCCACTACCGCAACCTGGACGTCTCCACGCTCAAGGAACTGGCCCGGCGCTGGGCGCCGGAGATCGCCAAGAGCGTCGGCAAGGAATCGGCGCATACCGCGCTGTCGGACATCCGCGACTCGATCGCCGAACTGCGCCATTATCGCCGCTACATGGGCGAGCTGGGCGGCAAGGTCGAGGTCTGAGCGCCGCTTCCGGATATTGATGAGGCCATGAGCATGTCGAACGATCTGTTTTCGCCGGTGCTGGATTGCGCCGGGCGCCCGTTGCTGCTCGACCGCGCGCGGGTGGTCGGCATCCTCAACGTCACTCCCGATTCGTTCTCCGACGGCGGCACGCACGACAGCGTGGAAGCGGCCGTGGCGCACGGCCTGCGCCTGGCGGAGGAGGGTGCCGACATGATCGACGTCGGCGGCGAGTCGACCCGCCCCGGCGCGGCCGACGTGCCGGCCGAGGAGGAACTGCGCCGGGTGCTGCCGGTGATCGAGCAACTGGTCGCGCGCACCGCGCTGCCGATCGCGATCGACACCTCCAAGCCGCAGGTGATGCGCGCGGCGGTGGCCGCCGGCGCCGGCATGATCAACGACGTGTACGCGCTGCGCCGCGACGGCGCGATGGAGGCCGCGGCCGAGCTGGGCGTACCGGTGTGCCTGATGCACATGCAGGGCGAACCGCGCGGCATGCAGGCCGAGCCGTACTACGATGACGTGGTGGGCGAGGTGCACCGGTTCCTCACCGACCGGTTGTTCGCCTGCGAACTGGCCGGGATCGACCGGCGCAAGGTGATGGTCGACCCGGGCTTCGGCTTCGGCAAGACGCTGCAGCACAACCTGGCGTTGTTGTGCGCGCTGGAGCGCTTCGCCGACCTGGGCAGCGGCGCGTACATCGGGCTGTCGCGCAAGACGATGATCGGCGAGATGACCGGCAGGACGGTGCCGGCCGAGCGCGCCGCCGGTTCGGTGGCGGCGGCGCTGATCGCCGTGCAGCGCGGCGCGCGCATGGTGCGCGTGCACGACGTGGCCGCCACCGTCGATGCGCTGGCGGTGTGGCAGGCGGTGCATGCGGTCGATGCCATGCCGCGGCGTGCCGACAGGCCGGCCATGCCGCGCTGGCCGGACGACGACTGAGCGGCAGCTCCCTCTTTCCTCCCACCCCTTCATCGCCACCAGGCAGCCCATGACTCAACGCAAGTATTTCGGCACCGACGGCATTCGCGGACTCGTCGGCCAATGGCCGATCAGCGCGGATTTCATGCTGAAGCTGGGGCGCGCCGTCGGCAGCGTGCTGGCGCGTGACGGCACCAAGCGGCCGAACGTGCTGATCGGCAAGGACACCCGCATCTCGGGCTACATGTTCGAGTCCGCGCTGGAGGCGGGCCTGGTCGCGGCCGGCGCCGACGTGGGCCTGCTCGGCCCGATGCCGACGCCGGCGGTGGCCTACCTGACCCGCTCGATGCGCGCGCAGACCGGCATCGTGATCAGCGCCTCGCACAACCCGCATCACGACAACGGCATCAAGTTCTTCTCCGCCGACGGCGAGAAGCTGTCCGACCAGGTCGAGCTGGCGATCGAGCGGGAGGTCGACGCCGCGTTCGTCACGGTGCCGTCCGATCGGCTCGGCAAGGCGCGCCGGATCGACGATGCGGTGGCCCGTTACGCGGAGTACTGCAAGTCCACGGTGGCCAAGGATTTCAGCCTGCACGGACTCCGGCTGGTGCTGGACTGCGCCCATGGCGCGACCTACCAGGTGGCGCCGAAGGTGTTTGCCGAGCTGGGCGCCGAGGTGGTGGCGATCGGCGACAAGCCGGACGGCTTCAACATCAACCGCGAGGTCGGCTCGACCCATCCGCAGGCCCTGCAGCAGTCCGTGCTGGCGCATGGCGCCGACATCGGCATTGCGTTCGACGGCGACGGCGACCGCGTGCAGCTGGTCGACCGGAACGGCGTGCTCGCCGACGGCGACGACATTCTCTACATGCTGGCGCGCAGCTGGCATGCGCAGGGAAGGCTACGGGGGCCGGTGGTCGGCACCCTGATGAGCAACTACGGCCTGCAGCTGGCGCTGGCTGGGCTCGACGTGCCGCTGATCCGCGCCAACGTGGGTGACCGCTACGTGCTGCAGCAGCTGAAGGAACACGGTGGCGTGCTCGGCGGCGAGACCTCCGGCCACATCCTGTGCCTGGACCGCGCCACCACCGGCGACGGCATCATCGCCGCGCTGGCCGTGCTGGAAGCGCTGGTGCGATCCGGCGAGGATCTCGCGACGGCGCGGCAGGGTTTGAAGAAATTGCCCCAGGTGATGTTGAACGTGCGTGCGGCCGGTGCCCGCGAGGCGCTGGCCAGCGACCAGGTGCGGCAGGCACTGGCCGAAGTGGAACAGGCCCTGCACGGCCGCGGCCGGGTAGTGCTGCGGGCCTCCGGCACCGAGCCGCTGGTGCGTGTCACCATCGAGGGAGCCGATGCGGCGGAAGTGCAGCAGTTGGCAGAAAGGCTCGCCGGGACGGTAAAATCCGCCGCCGAACGCTCGTGAACCTGTAGCTGTACCGGGTCGCCATGGAATGGCCCGACGTGCCCCGCCTCCTGCGGTGGCGGATGAACCGACCGCACGCCAACCTGGTGACTACAGCCCATGAAGAATGTTCCCACCCTCGACATCCGCCGCTACGACACCGACCGCGACGCCTTCGTCGCCGAGATCGGCGCGGCCTATCGCGAATTCGGCTTCTGCTGCATCAGCGGCCACGGCATTGCACGCGAGCTGATCGACGGCTCGTACGACGTGTTCCGGCGCTTCTTCGCGCTGCCCACCGACACCAAGATGAAGTACCACGTCGCCGGTGCCGGCGGTGCACGCGGCTACACCCCGTTCAAGGTGGAGACCGCCAAGGACAGCCAGTACGCCGACCTCAAGGAGTTCTGGCACATCGGTCGCGAGATTCCGCGCGATTCGAAATTCGCCGGCGTGATGCCGCCGAACATCTGGCCGGTCGAGGTGACGGACTTCAAGCAATACGGCTACGGCCTGTACGAGGCGCTGGACCAGCTCGGCACCCGCGTGCTGCGCGCGCTGGCCCTGCACATCGGCGAGCCGGAGAACTTCTTCGAGGACAAGACCGACGTCGGCAACTCGATCCTGCGGCCGATCCACTATCCGCCGATCACGGAAGAGAACATCCCGAACGTGCGTGCCGGCGCACACGAGGACATCAATTTCATCACCCTGCTGGTCGGCGCCAGCGCGGAAGGTCTGGAAGTGCTCACCCGCGAGGGCGAGTGGCTGCCGATCACCACCGAGGGCGACGCGATCGTGGTGAATATCGGCGACATGCTGCAGAGGCTGTCCAACCACGTGTTTCCGTCCACCACGCACCGCGTGGTCAACCCGAAGAACGAGAACGCGCGCAAGCCGCGCTATTCCGTGCCGTTCTTCCTGCACCCGAACCCGGACGTGGTGCTGGACCCGCTGGATTCGTGCATCACGCCGGACAATCCGCGCCGCTACGACACCTCGATCACCTCGCACGAGTACCTGCTGCAACGCCTGCGCGAGATCAAGCTGATCTGAGGTTTCACGCCATCCAGAAGAACACGGCGGTCATGCGTTTGGCTGCCGTTTCCAGGCCCCAGTACGCGCTGGCGCTGTGGATCAGGTTGGCCTTGTAGACCAGCAGGCGGTTGTAGCGGTGCGCCACGCGCACGTCCTCGACGAAGGCGTCGGGTTGCACGAAGCGGTTGCCCAGCGCTTCGGCCAGGTTGCGATGCGGCGGCAGCGCGATGTTGCCGCCGAGCCGGCCGCCGGGCATGCGCTGGCGGAAGAAGCTGGTGCCGCACCGTTCGGGCACGCCGGGGTTGAGGTACAGCACGGCGGCGTAGCGGCACAGGTCCGACGAGTCGGTATGCGGTTTGACCGTGCCTTCGGCCGCGCCGACCACCTGCACGCAGTTGTGGTTGAGCCGGGTGCCGGCTTCGGGCTGCTCGACCCACAGCTTCTTCGCGCCGGTGAGCCGGCACACCCTCACGTTCAGCGCGGCCAGCTCGTCGCCCAGCAGGGCGGACGTGGCGCGCATGCCCGGCCAGACCTCGCCGGTATGCGGATAGCCCATCTCCCAATCGGTCTTCGCCAGGCAGCGGGTGCGCACTTCGTCGGCGTTCGGCAGCACGTCGTCCACCACCCAGTAGTCACGGCTCTCCACGGGCTTGCGGTAGGGCAGCGGATGCATCTGGGTCGGGAACAGGGACATGTGTGGAGGCTGTGGCCGGATCGTGGCAACGATTGTGGAGGCGGCAGGGTCGGCTAGGCCTAGGTGTTCCGGTAGCGCTTCGATTCACGCGCCGAAAGCCACAGGGCCAGCCGGTCTGGCAGCAGATGCACCAGCGTCTTGATGGTGCGGTTGACCCGGCCCGGAATGTATACGGCATCGCCGCGCTCGACCGCCGCGAGTCCCTGGCGCACCACTTCTTCCGCACTCAGCCACATGAAGCCGGGCAGCCGGTTCATCTTGTCGCGCGTGCCGGTGATGTCGTGGAATTCCGACCAGGTGAAGCCCGGACACAGCGCGCAGACATTCACGCCGGCCGCGCGGTTCTCCAAGGCCAGCGACTGAGAGAACTTGATCAGGTAGGCCTTGCTGGCGGCGTACAGGGTATGCCCGGCCGGCCCGGGAACGTGACCGGCCAGCGAGGCGACGTTGATGATGCGGCCGTGGCCACGCTGGCGCATGCCGGGCAGCAGCCGCCAGGCCAGTTCGGTCGGCGCGGTCAGCAGCACCTGCAGGAAGTCCGCGTGGGTCGTCCAGTCGTTGGCGACGAAGGTGCCGGGCACGCCGTAGCCGGCGTTGTTGACCAGCCAATCCACCTGCAGGCTGCGCCGGTCCAGCTCGTCGCACAGTGCTCGCGGCGTGGCCGGGTCGGCCAAGTCGCGCGGCAGCACGATGGCCTGGGCGGCGTGTTGTTCACGGAGTTCGGCGGCCAGGGCTTCCAGCCGATCGGCGCGACGTGCGGTCAGCACTAGGTCGTGGCCAAGTGCGGCGAGTTGTCGGGCAAACGCGGCGCCGATGCCGGACGAGGCGCCGGTGACCAGGCTAAGCGGACGGGAGGCAGTCATGCGGAGTTCCTGCGGACGAGCCGCCATTCTTGACCGCGCCGGCGAACCGACGCCAGTGGTCCGCCGGTTTGCCCATCGGGGAGGCCCTCGGTAAGCTTGCCGTTTGACCGCAGCGGAAGCAGCCCATGCGCAAGAAGCTCGTCGCCGGCAACTGGAAAATGCACGGCAGCCGTTCGATGGCCAAATCCCTGGTGGACGACATCGCCGCCGGCATGCCGGACGGCATCGACGTGGCCGTGTTTCCGCCGTTTCCCTATGTGGCCGAGCTGGCCTGGCAGCATGCCGGCTCCCGTGTGGGCATCGGCGCGCAGGACGTCAGCGAGCACGAGGGGCAAGGCGCGTATACCGGCGAAGTCTCCGCCGCCATGCTCGCCGATGTCGGCGCGCAGTGGGTGCTGGTCGGCCATTCCGAACGTCGCCAGTACCACGGCGAGGGCGACGAGCTGGTGGCACGCAAGTTCGCCGCGGCCCGTGCCGGTGGCCTGACCCCGATCCTGTGCGTGGGCGAGACACTGGCGCAGCGCCAGTCCGGCGAGACCGAAGCGGTCGTCGCGCGACAGCTGCAGGCCGTGCTGGCACTCAACGGCGCGGCCAGCTTCGACACGGCGGTAATCGCCTACGAACCGGTCTGGGCCATCGGTACCGGCCATACCGCCAGCCCGGAACAGGCGCAGCAGGTGCACGCCTTCATTCGTAGCCAACTGGAAAAAGAAGATGTTATGATTGCCCGTCTGACCCGACTGCTTTACGGCGGCAGCGTCAAGGCGGCCAATGCCGCGGAATTGTTCGCGCAGGCGGACGTGGATGGAGGGCTGATCGGCGGGGCCTCCCTGGCCGCATCCGACTTCCTTGGAATCTGCGCCGCGGCGCATCAGGCGCCACAGGCTCGATAGAAACCTTATGTTCGTCATTTTCAGCGTGTTCTACATCCTGATTGCAGCGGCGATGATCGTGCTGATCCTGCTGCAGAACGGCGCGGGTGCCGATGCCGGTTCCGGCTTCGGCGGCGGCGCGTCGGCCACGGTGTTCGGCGCGCGTGGCTCGGCCACGTTCCTGACCCGCGCCACCGGCGTCCTGGCCGGCCTGTTTTTCCTGCTCAGCCTCGGCATGGGCATCTATCTGCACGGCAATGGCGCGCCGCACACCAATGCGGAAGATCTGGGTGTGATGGCCGCGCTGGCCGACAAGCATCCCGCCGCCGGCAAGCCGGCTCCGGCCGCACCGGCGACCGGCTCGGAAGTCCCGGCCGCAACCAACAACGCCGTCCCGGCCGCACAGCCGGCGGCAACCCCCGCTCCGACCCAGGGTCAGGGCGAGGTGCCGGCAGCCCCTGCGCCGCCGGCCAAGCACTGAGCAACACACCTGCCCAGGTGGCGGAACTGGTAGACGCACTACCTTGAGGTGGTAGCGCCGCAAGGCGTAGGGGTTCGAGTCCCCTCTTGGGCACCACATGCGTGGCTTCGGTGAATTCCACCGAAGTTGCAGGAAACGGGAGAACCGCCTTCGGGCGGTTTTTTCGTTTTCGTGTTTCGATGAATGGAGGCAGCGGGTCGTACCCACACCACGCGGTGATTTCCCCACACAAGCTGTAGGCATGGGACGACATATCGGTCATTTCCGCATGTGGCACCTTTGGCTGATTGATGGGAAGAGGAAATAGCTGCCATGGTGACTATTTCGCTGAAGCAATCGGCCGCAGGCGACTGGAGCATCTGCCGTTGCCACGTCAAGCTGTTCGGTGACCTGCAGCTGGGACCGGCGATCACGCTGGCCAGGGAAGTGGCTCGCGATGAATATCGGCGCATGGGGCACCAGGTTTGCGTCGAGATGCCCGGGCCGGTTGCCGCGATCGTGCTGGCGCGCTACGCCGGCCGGCCGGCGGACGGCACGCTGGCGGCTTGAATCTCGCGCGGATTGGCCCGTTGCATCGCGTCGGGATGCGGAAGCTGGCGGTGGTTGCAAGCCGTCGGCGACGTTGCATGCGGCCAGCCGCATCGTCTGGCGCACGGAAGTGCCGAATGGCTTGCAATGGAGCTCCGTGCGGCCTAATTTCATGCAGCCCAACCAGGGAGGGCGTCATAGTGATCAACGTGGTTCTGGTGGACGATCACGAGCTGGTTCGCACCGGCTTCCGGATGATCCTGCAGCAACAGACCGACATCAATGTCGCCGGCGAGGCGGGCAGTGCCGAAGAGGGCCTGCACCTGATCCGTACGCTGGCGCCGGACATCGCGCTGGTGGATGTGCACATGCCCGGCATGAGCGGGATCGAGCTTACCGAGCGCGTGTGCCGATCGAAGATGTCCACGCACATCGTCATCGTGACGGTGGTCGACGATGCGCGGTTCCCCAAGCGGCTGCTCGACGCCGGCGCGCTCGGCTACCTGACCAAGGGCTGCAGTGCCGGCGAGCTGGTTTCGGCAGTGCGCCAGGTGGCCGGTGGGCGGCGTTATCTCGCTCCGGCGGTGGCCCAGCAACTGGCGCTGGCCACGCTCGACGGCAGTGCCTCGCCGTTCGATGTGCTGTCCAGCCGCGAGCTGGAGGTGGCGATGATGCTGGTGCGCGGCAAACCGCTGACGATCATCGGCGAGCAACTCAGCCTCAGCCCGAAGACCGTGTCCACCTACAAGCAGCGGCTGATGGAAAAGCTGCAGGTGGATCACGTGCTCAGCCTCGCGCACCTGATGACCGTGCACGGATTGATCGATACGCCGAACCATCACGTCGGCAACTGAGCCCGGACGGTGTGGCAGGCGGGAGGCACCGCCAGAAGCTAAAAAAAAACCGGACGCGAGTCCGGTTTTTTTCGCCTGGGCAGTGCGGCGACGAATCAGCCGAGCGAATCGTTCTTCTGCACGCCGGATTCGTCCTGCGGCGGCACGGACGCACGCTTGTCTTCCTCGTCACTCGTCGCTGCCGGTGTTGCCGCCCTGGCCAGCAGGTCGCCCTGCCTGGGCAACGGGACGACCGGGCCGGCATCGACTGGCTGGTCGGGCGCACCTGCGGCGTAAGCTGTCGTCGCGATACCCGCGGGGTGGCCAACCTGGTGGCCCGCCGGCACCGCTGGAGTGGTCGCCGTCGGTTCCGCCGTCGCCGCAGTTGCGGGTTCTGTCGACGTTGGCTGCACCGCGACCGTCACCGCGTGTTGCTGCGCCGCCGCGGGAGCCGGTCGGTCGAGCGTGATGGCGGGCGCCTCAGTCACGATGGCGACTGCCGGCGTGGTGGATGCGATCGTGGTCGTCGCCACGGCCTCGCCCGCGCGGGTCGCCGTTGCCGGTCCGGTCGGCAACGCATCGGAAGATGCCGGTACCGACGTGGCAGCAGGGTGAATCGTGATCGTATCCTGCCCGGCGTCCGCCGCCGGGGATTGCGCCTGGTCGGGGATCGGCGGCAGGACGGGCAGGTTGAATGCCGTTGCGACGGCTGCCGCGGACGTGGCGATTGCCGGCGGCTGGCCGTCGATCGTGGCGGCGGGCTTGTCGGCTGCGGGCTGGCTGATCGGAGCGGCCGTGTGGCTGCCGTTTGCCGAGGCTGTCAGTGGTGCCGGTTCACGTGGCGATTTTTCGGGAGCGGCCGGAGTGGCTGCTGCCGGCGCCTCGGCGGATTCCTCGTCGCGATCCTCGTCGTCGAGCGCCTGGGCCTGCACGCTGTCGGGCTGCGCATCGCTCGCAGCGCCTTCGTCGTGACGGCGACGGCGGCGGCCGCCGCGACGGCCGCGCCGACGGCGCGACTGGCCGCCGTCGGCGTCCATCGCCTGCTCGGCGGATTCCGGCGCCGTCGACGTAACCGGCGGCGTGAGCAGCAACTCGGTTTCCTTGGCGGCGTCATCCAGAGGCGCGGCGGCCGGGTGTTCGTCATTGGCGGCTACGCGTGGCTGTCGTTCGGCCTTGGGCTGCGGTGGCGGATTCGGCTTGCGCTCGGTACGCGCCGGGCTGTTTTCGCCGACGGGCCTGGGCTGGCGCTCCGCCTTGCCGGCTTGTGCCGGAGCCTGCTGTGACGGGCGTGGTGATGCTTCGTTGCTGCGCTGGCGGTTGCCGCGCGGCTGTTGCTGGGCAGTTGCCGGTTTCGGCGATGCCGGCTGCTGCGCCGTATCGCGGCGTGGCTGGCGCGACGATGAGGCGTTCGCGCCACTGGCGTTGCGGTTGCCGCGCTCGTCGCGACGGTTGCGTTGGCCAGTGTCGTTGCCGGCATCGGCGCGTTTCGCCGCCGGAGTCGGGGCCGGCGACGCCGCTTCGGCGCTGCGGAACCAGCCCAGCAGGCGCGAAATGATGCCCCCGGTGGGCGCACTGTGGGCCGCCGCCGGGATGGCTGCGGGCTGGCGGCGCGTGGCGGGCTGCGCAGGGGCAACCGGGGCAGCGACGATTTCCTCGCGCACCGGGGCGGGGCTGGCCGGCACGATGCCGCTCACCGCGGGCTGTTCGCCACTGCCCAGGGCCTGGCCCATCTTCGGCAGTTCGGCGGGTTCCACCGCAGTGAGGCGCTCGTAGCTGGGTTTGCTGTGCTCGCCCATGTCCGCTTCGCGGATGCGCTGGATCTCGATGTGCGGGGTTTCCAGCTTCTCGTCGGCGACGATCACCACGTGCGCCCTGTGGCGCAGTTCGATCTCGACCACGCTGGCGCGCTTCTCGTTGAGCAGGAAGTTGGCGACGCTGGTGGGCGCCTGCACCAGCACCTGGCCGGTGTTGTCCTTCATCGCGTGTTCTTCGACCAGGCGCAGGGTCGACAGCGACAGCGATTCCACGCCGCGGATATGGCCGTGGCCCTCGCAGCGCGGGCAGACGATCTGGGTGGCTTCGCCCAGGCTGGGGCGCAGACGCTGGCGCGACATCTCCAGCAGGCCGAAGCGCGAGATGCGGCCGATCTGCACGCGGGCGCGATCCTGCTTCAGCGCTTCCTTCAGGCGGTCTTCCACTTCGCGCTGGTGCTTGGGGCTGTCCATGTCGATGAAGTCGATCACGATCAGGCCGCCGGCATCGCGAATGCGGCACTGCCGGGCGATTTCCACCGCCGCCTCGCAGTTGGTGTTGAACGCGGTCTCCTCGATGTCGCTGCCCTTGGTGGCCTTGGAGGAGTTGATGTCGATCGCGGTGAGCGCTTCGGTCTGGTCGATCACGATCGAGCCGCCGGACGGCAGCCTCACCTGGCGGTCGAACGCGCTCTCGATCTGCGTCTCGATCTGGTAGCGGGTGAACAGCGGGGTGTCGTCCTTGTACAGCTTGAGCTTGCGCAGGGCGTTCGGCATCACCTGCTGCATGAAGTCGCGGGCGTCGTTGTACAGCGATTCCTCGTCGATCAGGATTTCGCCGATGTCGCTGCGCAGGTAGTCGCGCAGCGCGCGGATGAACAGCTTGGATTCCTGGTAGATCAGGAACGGCGCCTTCTGCTTGCCGGCCGCCTCGGAAATCGACTTCCACAGCTGCAGCAGGTAGTCCAGGTCCCACTGCAGTTCTTCGGCGTCGCGGCCGAGGCCGGCGGTGCGCACGATCAGGCCGACGTCATCCGGCACGGTGACGTGGTCAAGGGCTTCCTTCAGCGCCTGCCGGTCCTCGCCCTCGATCCGGCGCGAGACGCCGCCGGCTTTCGGGTTGTTCGGCATCAGCACCATGTAGCGGCCGGCCAGGCTGATGAACGTGGTCAGGGCGGCGCCCTTGTTGCCGCGCTCTTCCTTCTCCACCTGGACGACGACTTCCTGACCTTCCTTGATCAGTTCGCGGATGTTCGCCTTGTGCGGGTCCAGGCCCGGGGTGAAATACTCGCGGGAGATTTCCTTCAGCGGCAGGAAGCCGTGGCGCTCGGCGCCGTACTCGACGAAGCAGGCTTCGAGTGAAGCCTCAACCCGAGTGATTCGACCCTTGTAAATATTGGACTTTTTCTGTTCCCGCGAAGGGATTTCGATGTCCAGGTCGTACAGGTTCTGGCCATCGACAATGGCCACGCGCAACTCTTCACGCTGAGTCGCGTTGATCAACATGCGTTTCATGGTGGTAATCCTCGGCTTGGCCGCGCGTCGCGTGCCGCGGTGGCGCCGCAGTGGCGGCCTGCCGGGGATCGCGCCGCTGCGGTTAAGCGGCAATAAAACGGCACCGTTTCCGGCGTCGGGATGATTCGGTCAGCTACGCCTGCCGCCCCGATGCCTCGATCGCATCGGACAAACAGCAGCCCGAACCGTTACGATGAAAGGGAGTCGCGACTGGCCGCCCGAAGGCAACCGGAGCAATCCTCGCCGACGTTACGGGCGGGCACTCGACCCGATCCAGACTTCGGCGGGCAGAATGTGGCGCCCGCCAAGTATCCTATTTCATCAGGTTTTTTTCAATGCAGACGGCAACTTCCCATGACGCACCTCACGGTGTACGTCAAGTCGAGATCGGCCCGGAGCGGGACGGCCAGCGGATCGACAACGCGCTGGTGAACCTGCTCAAGGGCGTGCCCAAGAGCATGATTTATCGGCTTTTGCGTACCGGCCAGGTGCGCGTGAACGGCAAGCGGGCCAAGCCGGATACCCGTCTCGTCGAGGGTGATACCCTGCGTATTCCGCCCGTGCGGATGGCGGAACGGCCGGAGCGGGAAGGGCCGCCGACCGGCCAGGTGGCGGAGGTGGCCGACGCGGTCATTTTCGAGGACAAGCATTTCCTGGTGATCGATAAGCCGGCCGGCGTGGCCAGCCATGGCGGCAGCGGGGTCAGCCATGGCGCGATCGAACTGTTGCGTGCGGCCCGTCCGCAGGAGCACCTGGAACTGGTGCACCGGCTGGACCGCGACACCAGCGGCGTGCTGGTGTTCGCCCGTACGCGGGCGGGTCTGACTGGGCTGCAGGCGGCGATCCGCGCCGGCGAAGTCACCAAGCAGTACCTGTGCCTGATGCTCGGCCACCCTTCCAAGGCGAAGTTCGACGTCAACGCGCCGTTGCTGAAATCGGTGATGCAGGGCGGCGAGCGGATGGTACGGGTGTCCGACAACGGCAAGCCGTCGCTGACGTTTTTCCGCGAGATGGAGCAGTACCCCAGCGCCCGCCTGATGCAGGCCACGCTGGGTACCGGCCGCACCCACCAGATCCGCGTGCATGCGGCGCATATCGGCCATCCGCTGGCCGGCGACCCGAAATACGGCGATCGGGAGATGAACAAACGCTACCGCGAGATGGGCCTGAGCCGGATGTTCCTGCACGCCTCGCACATGAGTTTCGACCTGGACGGGCGTTCCTACAGCTTTTCCGCGCCGCTGCCCGACGACCTCAAGGATTTCCTCGATGTGCTGGCAGTGAAAGGCAAACGGCTAGTATGGATGCAGGAGAAGTCGCGCACCGACTTCTGATCAGCGCGCCAGCAGGGCTTCGACCCGTGCCGCGCAAATGAAGTCGTTCAGCGACAGGCCGCCCACGTCGTGGGTCGACCAGAGCACCTGGCAGTGGCCGTAGCCGGCCTCGAGATCCGGATGGTGATCCTCCTGGTTGGCCATGAAGCCCACCGCGTTGATGAAGCCTAGCGTGTGGCGGAAGTCGGCGAAGCGGAAATCCTTGGCGATCGCCGCGCCATTACCGCGCAGTTGCCAGCCTGGCGGCAGCTGCAGCAGCAGTTCGGCCACCTGTGCGGCATCCAGCGCGTGTTCCTTGCCCTTGCGCGGCTGGCAATGCCGGTTGGCCAGGTCGTTGGCGTTCATGGGAGCTCCCTGTGGGCTGAAAGTCGGATGCGAAGCGTCGAAGTTGCGCGTGAAAAAGTCAAAGCGCGCATCGTTTTCAAAACAGGACTAAAATGGTGCTGATTCAACGGCGAGGTTCGCCGGCACCCGTCAATGGCGAGAGTGGAGCAGGCATGATCGAGATTTCCGAGCGCGCGCAGCAGCATTTCCTGCGGCTTCTTTCCCAGCAGGGCATCGACGGGCTGGGCATTCGCCTGCGGGTGACCTCGCCGGGGACGCCGGCGGCCAACTGCGAGCTGGAGTTCTGCGAGCAGGAGGATCTTGCCGGCGGGGAATGGACGATCGAATGCGCCGGCTTCGATTTCCATGTCGATGGCGACAGCGCCAGCTGGCTGGACCAGGCCAGCATCGACTTCGAACCCAATGCCACCGGCGGCCAGCTGAATATCCGTGCGCCGAAAATCAAGGGCGACGTGCCCGGCGTCGAAGCCGGGCTGATCGAGCGCGTGCGCTACGTGCTGGAAGCGGAAATCAATCCGAAGCTGGCCTCGCACGGCGGCCGGGTCAGCCTGCTGGAGATCGATGCCGACGGCGCGGTGCTGCTGCAGTTCGGCGGCGGCTGCCACGGCTGCGGCATGGTCGACGTGACGCTGAAGCAGGGCGTGGAGAAGACCTTGCGCGAACGGGTGCCCGAGATCACCGCGGTGCGCGACGCCACCGACCATTCCGGTGGCAAGAAGCCGTACTACAGCAAGACCGAAGGCAAGTCGGCGATCGCCTAGCGGCGTGAAAAACCAAGGCCCGCGGGAGCGGGCCTTGGCGAGCGTACGGTTTGCGACGGACTTATTTGCTGCCGCTGACGTGGCCCTTCAGCGTGTCGAGCTTGCTCGGCAGGCTGGAGAAGTACGCGGAAACGTCCTCGATGTCCTGGTCGGACAAGGTGGCCACCATGCCCTTCATGATCGGGTTGTCGCGCTGGCCGTCCTTGTACTCGTGCAGCACGCGCTGCAGGTAGAGGTTGTACTGGCCGGCGAGGCGCGGATACTGCGGATCGACCGAGTTGCCGTCGGTGCCGTGGCAGGCGAAGCAGGTGGCGGCCTTCTGCTTGCCGTTCTCGATATTGCCGTTGGCCAGCAGCGAGGTGGAGGCGAGCGCCAGCGCGACGCCGAATGAAAGCAGGGTAAGCACACGTTTCATGCGGGGAATCCTTGACAACTTACTTGGCGAGGCTGGAGAGATAGGCGGCGATGTTCTGGATGTCCGTGTCGGACAGGCTCTGCGCCTGCGCATCCATGGTCGGGTGCTTGCGGTCGCCACTCTGGTAGCCGTGCAGCGCATTGACGATGTAGAGCTCGTTCTGGCCGGCGATCTTCGGCACCGGGTACTGCGGGTAGGCGTTGGTGTAACCGGGCACGCCGTGGCAACCGGCGCAGGTGTAGATCAGTGCACGTCCGGCGGCCTTGTCGCCTTCGGCGTGGGCGCTGGTGGCGGCGAAGAGGGCTGTGGCCACGGTCAGGCCGAGCAATGGCAATCGAGTCATCGAGATCATTCCCACGAGTGCGACGGATACGGGAGCACGCAAGTCACCAAGTATAGACGTTGCGTTTACGCCCTAACAACACATCGGCTTGATGTTGGTCAATGTTTGCACAGCGCGCATTCGATAGGGCCGCCTTCAGCATGCGGCATTGCCGTTGCGATCCGCGCCCCCATATACTGGCGCAGTCAGATCGTTTTCCCCGGGGGTGTCCTGGCTTCGACGGGGGTAGTGAGATGACCTGGTGCATGCCGAGGGGGCAGCTTTCCTCGTTAATCCAGCAGCAAACTCATAGTTGCCAACGACGACAACTACGCTCTGGCCGCTTAAGGCCTAGCCCCGAACCCACTTGTGCTCGTGCTCGTCGGTGTAGGGTCATTATCACGGGATCGCCGAAGACTGCCGCCTGGCGGTACTAGGTCAAATCAATCAGGCTGGTTCCGCGGTGCGCCTCGCCCATCGTGCTTGTCGCGGAACGAGATCGAACGATGAGCTAAGCATGTAGATCCGGGCGTTGAACGCCTTCGGACGCGGGTTCGACTCCCGCCACCTCCACCAACACAGAACCCCCGAGCGATCGGGGGTTTTTTTTCAGGACTGGTGGCCGCAGCGGATCAGGTTGCGCGGTTGTGCGAGCGCATCGTGCGCTGTTTCTCGATCTGCCAGTCGCGCTGCTTCTCGGTGTCGCGCTTGTCGTGTTCCTGCTTGCCGCGGGCGAGCCCGATCTCGACCTTCACCTTGTTGCCCTTCCAGTACATCGCGGTGGGCACCAGGGTGTAGCCCTTGCGCTCGACCGCGCCGACCAGCTGGTCGATCTCCTTGCGATGCAGCAGCAGTTTGCGGGTGCGCCGGTCCTCGGCGATGACGTGGGTGGATGCGCTGATCAGCGGCGGGATCGAGGCGCCGACCAGGAAGATCTCGTTCTTCAGGACGATTGCGTAGCTGTCGCCGAAGTTGATCCGGCCCGCGCGCAGCGCCTTCAGCTCCCAACCCTGCAGCGCGATGCCGGCCTCGAAGCGCTGGTCGATGTGGTACTCGAAACGCGCGCGCTTGTTGAGCGCGATGGTGCCGCTGCCCTTGTTGTCCTTGTCCTTTGCCTTGGCCATGTCCGCTAAACTTCGCGGCACTGGGCGGCCACTTTGCCTGCCAGCCCCAATGGGACGGCGCTTATTTTATGAGTGCATCCATGGATGGATGCTTCTTGATCTTCGCATTCAGGGACGAATGCAGGAACCACTGCGTGCATCCACGGATGGATGCTTTTCGATCTTCGCATTCATGGACGAATGCAGAAACCACCGAGTGCATCCATGGATGGATGCTTTTTGATCCTTGCATTCATGGACAGATGCTGGAACCACCGAGGTCGCCGTGATCGAAATTCGTCGCAGTGCACTGGTGAAGCATTCGCCGGCGCAGATGTTCGACCTGGTCAATGATGTGGAAGCATACCCAAAGCGCTTCTCCTGGTGCGTCGGTGCCGCGGTCCTCGATCGCCGGGACAACGTGCTGGTGGCGCGGCTGGATCTCAAGTTTGCCGGGTTCCACCAGAGTTTCACCACGCGCAACACGGTCGACCCGCCGCGGCGCCTGCAGATGGATCTGGTCGACGGCCCGTTCCGCAGCCTGGAGGGCGTGTGGGATTTCATCGCGCTGGGCGATGCCGGCTGCAAGGTCGCGTTCGCGCTGGATTTCGATTACGCCGGCCGGCTCGGCGGTGGTGCCTTGAAGCTGGGTTTCCAGGGGCTGGCCGGGCGCATGGTGGACGATTTCTGCCGCGAGGCCGAGCGCATCCATGGCTGAGCGCACGATCCGCGTCGAGGTGGTCTACGCCGGGACCGGGCGCCCGGTCGTACGCCAGATCGAACTGGCAGAAGGCAGCACGGTGATGCAGGCGATCGACGCCGCGGGTTTGGCCGCGGTGGTTCCGGGCGGGGCGATCGACCCGTCACGCCTGGGCATCTTCGCGCGCAAGGTGCCGCCGGACCGGATCGTGCGGCAGGGCGATCGGATCGAGGTCTACCGCCCGCTCATGCTCGATCCGATGGAAGCGCGCCGCCGCCGCGCCCGCTGAACGTCGCGGCGGCGCCGCATCCGGTGTCCGATCAGTGGCCGTCCTGGCTGCCCTGACCGAAGCCGCCGTCGTTCTTCTTGTCGTCCGGGGACGTGCTCTTGTCGCCCTTGGTCTCGGTGGCCGGGTAGCCGGCGCTGTACTTCTTGCTGTCCTTGACCAGCTGCTGGGCATCCTGCGCGAAGAAATCGCCTTCGGTGTGCACCAGCGTGTCGTTGTTGAAGGTCAGCGTGAACGTGCGCACTTTGATGGGGCCGCCGCGGTGGGACTGGGTGGAGACGTAATCCCAGCGGCTCTGCTCGAACGGCGTGCTGACCGAGGGGGTGCCCATCAGCACCAGCACCTGATGCTTGGTCATGCCGGGCTTGAGCTGATCCACCGTTTTCTTGTCGAGCAGGTTGCCTTGCTGCACATCGGGCGTGTAGACGAGGTGACAGCCGGTGATGGAGAGCGCCAGCACGGCGAAAACCAGCAGGGTGATCAGCTTTTGCATGCGTGTTGCGTCCGGATCGTGAAGGTGTCGGATGATACACTACCGGCCTGAAAACGCCGTGTGCGGGGAGTGGATCTATGGAACAGGAAACCAAAGAGCTGCGCCGGGTCGGTCTCAAGGTGACCCATCCGCGGATGCGCATCCTGCAGATCTTCGACGAGGAGGAGGGACATCACCTCACCGCCGAGGATGTCTACAAGAAGCTGCTTGCCCACCAGGAAGACATCGGCCTGGCGACGGTGTACCGCGTGCTGATCCAGTTCGAGGCGGCAGGCATCGTCGTCAAGCACAACTTCGAAGGCGGCCAGGCCGTCTATGAACTCGATCGCGGCAAGCACCACGACCACATGATCGATGTGGACAGCGGGAAAGTGATCGAGTTCGTCAGTGAGGAGATCGAGCGCCTGCAGCACGAGATCGCCGCACGGCACGGTTATGTGATCGAGGATCACAGCCTGGTGCTGTACGTCCGGCCGAAGCACCGTCAGCGCAAGAGCTGAGCCGCGCATCGTCCGGCATGGCGGTGCGCACCGGGTGGCGCGCATGAAATAAGGTTCTTCGCGGAAGTCCGGGGAACGGGCATAAAAAAGCCGCGGGGAGGACTCCTGTCCGCCCGCGGCTTGCTCCCCTACCTGTCGGTCGGCATAGGCGAATGGCTCGCGTATGCCCGTGTTCCTCGCCAGGTAGCGGCGAAACGGCGTCCTGCCGTTTTTCAGGGGCCCCGTCCCCACGGAGACCCTGATCCACCATCTTGCGATGGTGGCTCCCCCACATCGATAGGCCATCCTAACGAGCCCTTCACTTTTCCGGTATCGGAAAAATTCCTAGGGTTGCCGATGACCTTCCGGTCGGCTGTTGCTGCGCAGCAAAATCCGCAAGTGCACACCGGCAGGCGAGGGGCGCAGGCGGAACTGGCCGCCGAGCGAGGTGACCCGGTCGCGCATCCCCTGCAGGCCGCGCCCCCCGCGGGGTAGCCGGCTAGGCAGGCCGGTACCGTCATCGCGCAGGTCGAGCATGGCCACCGCAATGCCCTGGCGCTCGCCGATCCGCAGGCGCAGCCGGAACTCGCTGGCCTTGGCGTGCTTGACGGCATTGGTCGCGCTTTCCTGGGCCAGTCGGTAGATCGCGGTGCGGGTGTCGTCGTCGAGCAGGCGCGGGTCGCCGTGCAATTCGGTGCGATAGACCATGCCGGCGGCGCTCAGCAGATCGCGGATCGGGCCTTCGTCGAGCGCGCGCAGCAGCCCGAACTCGTCCAGTACGGCGGGGCGCAGGTCGTCCAGCAGGCGGTGCAGGGCGCGCCGCATGTGGGCCAGGATGGCATTGATCGAGGTGCTGATGTCTTCCATGCCGGCCTGGTACAGGCGGGCCTGGGCCAGTTTCACGTGGGTCTGGATCGCGGTGATGTTCTGCCCCAGTTCGTCATGCAGCTCCGCCGCCAGGTGCCGGCGCTGGTTCTCATCCGCCTGCAGGTTGCCGCGGGCGGCATCGCGCAGCTGATGGGCGAGTTGGTCGAGCCGGCGGTTGACCGCGCCAAGGTAGACGTTCTGCTCGGCGACCCGTTCACTGCTTCGGCGCAGGGCGTCGGTGGCGGAGCCGAGCATCAGCGCACCGGTTCCCGCCACGGCCAGGAACAGGTAGGCCGCGGCCGTCGATGGCGCGTGGCCCAGGTGCTGGTCGGCCAGGGTCATGCCGAGGCTGGTGATGAGCATGGCCAGGCTGGCGCCGCGCCAGCCGTGACGGAACGCGAAGAACAGCACCGGCGCGAGCGACAGCACCCGGGCAAATTGCGGTTGTGGCGCGGCCCGTTCGGACAGCACCAGCAGGATCACCATCGACGGCAGCATCACCAGCACGCCGTCCACGAGCAGGCCGGCCAGGGCCCGTTGTTCCACCCGGGTGCGCAGCAACATGATCATCAGCGGGACGACCAGCAGGATGCCCAGGTAATGGCTGAGCAGTTCCTCGCCGAGTACACGTACCATCAGGTCCGGCGAACCCGGCGTGCTGACCAGGGCCAGCAGGGCGGCGTCGACGACGGTGGTCGCCGTCACCACCAGCACCGCCGAAAGCAGCAGCCGGGTCACGTCCTGCGGAGTGTGCAGGCTGGCGTGCAGGTCGAGCCGCCGCAACGGCCATAGCGCGGCGGCCATCACCAGCGGCTCGGGCAGCTCGCCGAGGGCGAAGCCGGCCCAGCCCTGGGGCAGCCCATGGGCCAGGCTGATGCCGGCGGTTGCGGTCAGTTCCGCACCAAGCAGCCAGCCCCAGCAGCGCACCGGGGTGAGCAGCAGGGCGCCGAAGCGCAGGCCGTAGGGCAACATCCAGTAAGGCTGCACGGTCGGCCACAGCAGCAGCCACAGCAGCAGGTAGCCGACGGCGAGCAGGGGACCGGAATCGGGCAGGCGGAGGGGGTTCAGGCGCATGCGCGGATGGTACATGCGCGATCCGCCGGGGTGTCCGCTTTCCGTGTCGGCGGGGATGTCGGGCGCGGAACGGAATCCCTGTGTAAAGTAGCGGGATGTACAGCATTGTTCTGGTCGACGACCATGCCATCGTCCGCGAGGGCTTCAAGCGGCTGATCGAGATGGAGGCGGACCTCGACGTGGTGGCCGAGTGCCGCAGCGCCGATGACGCGGTGGAAGCGGTCAACCACTGGCGCCCCGATCTCGTGGCGCTGGATCTGTCCCTGCCCGACGGCAGCGGGTTGCCGCTGATCGAGCACCTGCTCAGCGTGCATGCGCAGACGCACGTGGTGGTGTTGAGCATGCACGACGGCGAGCCGTACGTGTCCGAGGCGCTGCGCCGCGGCGCCAGCGGCTACGTGACCAAGGGCGTGGCGCCGGAAGAACTGGTGGCCGGCCTGCGCGCGGTGATGCAGGGCGAGTGTTTCCTCAGCTCCGACCTGCGCCAGCGCCGCGCCGAGCGGCCGAATGCGGCGCTGGATCCGATCAACCGGCTGACGGCGCGCGAGCGCGAGGTGTTCCTGCTGCTGGCCGGCGGCCGCACGCCGAAGCAGGTGGCGGCGGAGCTGGGCATCGGCCAGAAAACCGTGTACATCCACCGCGCCAGCCTGATGGGCAAGCTGGCCGCAGGTTCGGAACTGGACCTGTACCGGATGGCGAGCGAGCGCGGGATGCTGGCGTCGGCGGGCTGATCGGGCCGGGCGGTTCGCCGCACTCAGGCGGTCTGCGCCCGATCCAGCATCTGTTTCGCGTGCGCCCGCGTCTCGCGGGTGATCTCCACGCCGCCCAGCATGCGGGCCAGCTCGTCGCGGCGACCGCCGGCATCGAGCCGTTCGATCCGCGTGCGGGTGGAATCGCCGTCGCTGTGCTTGCTGACCTTGAGATGCGCGTGGCCCTGCGCCGCCACCTGCGGCAGGTGGGTGACACACAGCACCTGGCGCCTGGCGCCCAGCGCCCGCAGCTTCTGGCCGACCACTTCGGCGACCGCGCCGCCGATGCCGGTGTCGACCTCGTCGAAGATCATGCAGCCGACGGTGTCCTTGCCCAGGGTGGCCACCTCGATCGCCAGGCTGATGCGCGCCAGTTCGCCGCCGGAGGCCACCTTGCGCAGCGGCCGCGGCGGTTGGCCCGGGTTGGCGCTGACCAGCAGCTCGCAGCGTTCGCGGCCCTGCGGGTCCGGCTCGTCGCCGCCGGCCGCCTCCAGTTCGATGCGCAGCACGCCGCCGGCCATGCCCAGCTCGGCCATCAGCGCGCTCACCTCTTCGCCGAGCCGGGCAGCGGCGTCGGCGCGGGCCTCGCTCAGCTGCGTCGCCGCGGCCGTGTAATCGTGCTGCAGGCGCTGGCGCTGCGCAGCGAGCTTTTCCAGCGCATCGCCGGCACCTTCGAGTTCGCCCAGTTCGAGGCGCAGGGCGTCGAGCCGGTCGTGCAGTTCAGCCAGAGGCAGCCGGTGCCGGCGCGAGAGTTCGTGCAGGCGCGCCAGGTGCTGGTCCACTTCCGCATAGCGCTCCGGGTCGAGATCGACATCCTGCGCATAGCGCACCAGGCCGTCGGCGGCTTCGCCGAGTTCGATGCCGGCGTTGTCGAGCAACTCCAGCAGCGGGGCCAGCTTGCCGTCGATCGCCGCGAGCTTGCCCAGTTCGGCGTGGGCGCGGCCGAGTGCACGGCGCAGCGCGAATTCGCTGTCGCCGTCGAGCCGCTCGACCACGCCGGCCGTGCCCTCGGCCAGCCGGCCGGCGTTGGCGAGGCGCTTGTGGCTGGCCTCCAGTTCGTCCAGTTCGGCCGGCGGCAGCGCCCATTGCTCCAGCTCGCCGAGCTCGTGGCGCAGCATCTCGATGCGCCGGTCGCGATCGTCGCCGCCGCTGAGCTTGCGCATGCGCGCGCCGAGCTCGCGCCACTGCGCGGCGCTGTCGCGCACCCGCGCCAGCAAATCGTCGTGGCCGGCGTAGGCATCCAGCAGGGCCAGCTGGTGCGGGCGCGACAGCAGCGCCTGGTGCTCGTGCTGGCCGTGGATCTCGACCAGCAGGGCGGCCAGTTCGCCCAGCTGGCGGGCGTTGGCGGGGCGACCGTTGATCCAGGCCTTGGAACTGCCTTCGGCACGGATCACCCGGCGCAGCTGGCAGCCGCCGTCCTCGTCCAGTTCCTCGCGCCGCAGCCACTGGCGCGCTTCCGGCAGTTCGGCCAGGTCGAATTCGGCGGCCAGCTCGGCGCGGTCGCTGCCGGCACGCACCATGCCGCTGTCGGCGCGGGCGCCAGCCAGCAGCATCAGCGCGTCGACCAGCAGCGACTTGCCGGCGCCGGTTTCGCCGCTGACCACGGTCAGGCCGGGGCCGAACGCGACCTCGGCGGCTTCGACAACGGCAAAATGGCGGACGTAGAGCGAAGTGAGCATGGGCAGGCGGATGGTGGGATGACCGGATTGTAGCGGGAGCCCGTGGCCGTGCACGCAGGGCACGTTCCACTTGCAAGCCGCGCGCGCAGACCTTATTTCTGTCGGGTCTCAAGGATCGCTACAGACGCATGATCAATCCGCATGGCCACGACCTCGACGCCCGCGCCCGCCGCCTGTTGCGCACGCTGATCGCCCAGTACCTGGTCGATGGCGAGCCGGTCGGCTCGCGTACGCTGTCGCGTTCGTCCGGCCTGGACGTCAGCCCGGCCACGATCCGCAACATCATGGCCGACCTCGAGGACGCCGGCCTGGTCGCCTCGCCGCACACTTCGGCGGGACGGGTGCCCACGCCGCGCGGCCTGCGCCTGTTCGTCGACAGCCTGATCGAGCTGCAGCCGCTGCCGCGTGCGGAGATGGCCCGCCTGCAGCGCGAGCTGCCGCCGGGGCCGACCACCACGCGCGATCTGCTCGGCAACGTGTCGACCCTGCTGTCGGCGATGACCCATTTCGCCGGCGTGGTCACGGTGCCGCGCCAGGCCGATTTCCCGCTGCGGCACATCGACTTCGTGGCGCTGCCGGATGCGCGAGTGCTGGTGATCCTTGTGTTCAGCGACAACCAGGTGCAGAACCGCATCGTGCAGCTGGCCCGGCCGCTGGACGGCCGCGAGCTGGAGCAGGCGGCGAACTATCTGAACAGCCACTTTGCCGGCCTGCGCGTGGACGACATCCGCGCCGGCCTGCTGGCCGAGGTGCGCAAGACCGGCAGCGAGCTGAACCGGCTGCTGGCCAGCACGGTGGAGCTGGCCACGGCCTCGTTCGCGCCGCCGGCCAGTGGCCCGAGCGGCCCGGACGTGCTGGTCAGCGGGCAGACCAACCTGATGGGCTACTCCGAGCTGGCCGACCTGCAGCGCCTGCGCGAACTGTTCGAGGCGTTCCAGCAGAAGAACGAGCTGCTGCAGCTGATGGAAGTCTGCGCCCGGGCGCCGGGCGTGCGGCTGTTCATCGGCGAGGAATCCGGCTTCACCGCGCTCGACGGCTGCAGCGTGGTCACCGCCAGCTACGGCGTGCAGGGACGCGTGCTCGGCGCGGTCGGCGTGATCGGCCCGACACGGATGGCCTACGAGCGGGTGATCCCGGTGGTGCAGGCCACCGCCGGATTGCTCAGCGACGCCTTGAATCGCGCCGCCACGACCCTATAACCGCAGCGGGAGGCGGTTTTTTGGCAAATCTGGACGGTCGGACTCGCTGCCGGCCATGAACTTTCCTTTTGGAGTGATGCATGCAGAACAACGATCCGCAGTCGCCGGGCGAGGCGCCGGTCCGGGGCCAGCCCGCCGAGTCGACCATCGAGATGGAGAACCTGCAGGCGCGCGTGGCCGAGCTGGAGGCGAGCAATGCCGAGTTGCGCGAGACCGTGCTGCGCGAAAAGGCCGAGCTGGAGAACCAGCGCCGCCGCCTGCATCGGGACCTGGAGCAGGCCCGTCGCTTCGCCAACGAGAAGCTGCTGGGCGAACTGCTGCCGGTGTACGACGGGCTGGAAAGCGGACTGGCCATCGAGGGCGGCGACGTGGCCTCGATCCGCGAGGGCCTCGGCCTCACCCTGAAAGCGTTGCTCAAGGTAGCCGAGAGCCATGGCATGTCCCAGGTCGATCCGCTGGGCCAGCCGCTGGATCCGGAGCGCCATCATGCCGTGAGCATGGTCGAGGCGCCGGGCCAGGCGCCGGGCACCGTGGTCAACGTGCTGCAGAAGGGCTACGTATTGAACGACCGCCTGCTGCGCCCCGCGCTGGTCGCGGTGGCCAAGGACTGAACACCGAACAGCGCGCCGGTTGCCGCGCAGGAAATCGCACAAGGGGCATTGCCGGCATTGAATCGTCCGGGCAGACCCCCATCTGGAAACCATCGCGGCCGCGGGGGCCGCAAGAAAAATTCGGAGAGCACACATGGGCAAGATCATCGGCATCGACCTGGGCACCACCAATTCCTGCGTGGCGATCATGGACGGCAGCACCACCAAGGTCATCGAGAACTCGGAAGGCGACCGCACCACGCCCTCCATCGTCGCCTTCACCAAGGACGGCGAGGTGCTGGTGGGTGCCTCCGCCAAGCGCCAGAGCGTGACCAACCCGAAGAACACCTTCTACGCGGTGAAGCGCCTGATCGGCCGCAAGTTCACCGACTCCGAGGTGCAGAAAGACCTGCACATCGTGCCCTACGGCGTGATCGCCCACGACAACGGCGACGCCTGGGTGCAGACCTCCGACGGCAAGAAGATGGCGCCGCAGGAGATCTCCGCCAAGGTGCTGATGAAGATGAAGAAGACCGCCGAGGATTATCTCGGCGAGACGATCACCGAAGCGGTGATCACGGTGCCGGCCTATTTCAACGACAGCCAGCGCCAGGCCACCAAGGACGCCGGCCGCATCGCCGGCCTCGAGGTGAAGCGCATCATCAACGAGCCGACCGCGGCCGCGCTGGCCTACGGCCTGGACAAGAAGGGCGGCGACCGCAAGATCGTGGTGTACGACCTCGGCGGCGGCACCTTCGACGTGTCGATCATCGAGATCGCGGAAGTCGACGGCGAGAAGCAGTTCGAGGTGCTGGCCACCAACGGCGACACCTTCCTCGGCGGCGAGGACTTCGACATGCGCGTCATCGACTACCTGGTCGAGGAGTTCCAGAAGGAGCAGGGCATCGACCTGCGCAAGGATCCGCTCGCGCTGCAGCGCCTGAAGGACGCCGCCGAGCGCGCCAAGATCGAGCTGTCCTCGAACCACCAGACCGACGTGAACCTGCCGTACGTGACGGCCGACGCGTCCGGCCCGAAGCACCTCAACATCAAGCTGACCCGGGCCAAGCTCGAGGCGCTGGTGGAGGACCTGATCAAGCGCACCATCGAGCCGTGCCGCACCGCGCTCAACGACGCCGGCCTGCGCGTGGCCGACATCAACGACGTGATCCTGGTCGGCGGCCAGACCCGCATGCCGAAGGTGCAGGAGGCGGTAAAGGACTTCTTCGGCAAGGAGCCGCGCAAGGACGTCAACCCCGACGAGGCCGTCGCCGTGGGCGCGGCGATCCAGGGCGGCGTGCTGGGCGGTTCGGTCAAGGACGTGCTGCTGCTCGACGTCACCCCGCTGTCGCTGGGCATCGAGACGATGGGCGGCGTGATGACCAAGCTGATCGAGAAGAACACCACGGTGCCGACCAAGGCCTCGCAGACCTTCTCCACCGCCGACGACAACCAGACCGCGGTGACCGTGCACGTGCTGCAGGGCGAGCGCGAGCGCGCCAGCGCGAACAAGTCGCTGGGCAAGTTCGACCTGCAGGGCATCGAGCCGGCGCCGCGCGGCATGCCGCAGATCGAGGTCACCTTCGACATCGACGCGAACGGCATCCTGCACGTGTCGGCCAAGGACAAGAAGACCGGCAAGGAACAGAAGATCGAGATCAAGGCCGGTTCGGGCCTGTCCGAGGAAGAGATCGCGCGGATGGTCGCCGACGCCGAGGCGAACAAGGAAGAGGACAAGAAGTTCCACGAACTGGTCGCCACCCGCAACAAGGCCGACCAGCTGGTGCACGCCACCCGCAGCGCGCTGAAGGAGCACGGCGGCAAGGTGCCGGCCGATCAGCTCAGCAGCATCGAGGGCGCGCTGTCCGACCTGGAGAAGGTCAAGGACGGCGAGGACAAGGCGGCGATCGAGGCCAAGGTCGGCAAGCTGGAGCAGGTGGCGCAGGCGCTGTACGCGGCCGCGCAGGGCGGCCCGGCCGATGCCGGCGCGCAGTCCGCACCGGGCGGTTCGGCCCAGCCGGACGACGTGGTCGACGCCGAGTTCACCGAAGTGAAGGACAACAAGCAATAATCGGCACCGTCTTCGGTATGGCCGACTGACCAGCCCGCGCCAGGCATCCTCCCGGCGCGGGCTGTTTTGCTGATCGGGACAAGGTGTGGCAAGCAGTGTGGATGCATGAATGAGCAAGCGTGACTACTACGAGGTGCTGGGTGTCGAACGCAGCGTCAGCGAGGTCGAACTGAAGAAATCCTTCCGTCGGCTGGCGATGAAATACCATCCGGACCGCTGCCCGGACGATCCCACCGCGCAGGAGAAATTCAAGGAGGCCAAGGAGGCCTACGAGGTGCTGTCCGACGCTTCGAGGCGCGCGATGTACGACCAGCACGGCCATGCCGCCTTCGAGCACGGCATGGGTGGTCGTGGCGGCGCCGGCTTCGGCGATGTCGGCGACATCTTCGGCGACATCTTCGGCGATATTTTCGGCAGGGGCGGCGGCGGGCGCGGGCGTCCGCGGCGCGGCGCCGACCTGCGCTATGTGATGGAGCTGGACCTGGAGGAGGCCGTGTTCGGCGTCAGCCGGCAGATCGAGGTGCCGGCCCAGGTCAACTGCCATCATTGCAACGGCAGCGGCTCGGAGGACGGCAAGGTCAGCAAGTGCAAGACCTGCAACGGCCACGGCCAGGTGCGCATGCAGAACGGCATCTTCTCGATCCAGCAGGCCTGCCCGCACTGCGGCGGCAGTGGCCAGGCGATCGAGAAGCCGTGCAGGAAATGCCATGGCGAAGGCCGTCTCGAGGAAACCCGCACGCTGTCGGTGCAGATCCCCGAGGGCGTCGACAACGGCGACCGCATCCGCCTGACCGGGCAGGGCGAGGCCGGCCCAGCCGGCACGCCGGCCGGCGACCTGTACGTGGAAGTGCGCGTACGCGAGCACGCGATCTTCCAGCGCGACGGCAACGACCTGTATTGCGAGCTGCCGATCCGTTTCTCGCAGGCTGCGCTCGGCGCCGAATTGCCGGTGCCGACGCTGGAAGGCGAGGTGCCGATCAGCATTCCGCCCGAAACGCAGACCGGCACCCAGTTCCGCCTGCGCGGCCGCGGCGTGAAATCGGTGCGCAGCAGTCGCCACGGCGACCTGATCTGCCGCGTGGTGGTGGAGACACCGGTACGCCTGACCAGGCTACAGCGCGAGCTGCTCGCGTCGCTGGAGGCCACCTTCGACGGCAACGACGCCGGCAAGCACACGCCGCGTGCCAAGGGCTGGGTCGACGGCGTGAAGAAGTTCTGGTCGAAAGTCACCACGTGAGACCGCGGGCACACGCGCTAGCATGTGCCGACCGACGTTTTTGACTGGAGCGCGCCGATGATCCGCCCCCTACGCCTTGCCATCAGCGGCGCTTCCGGCCGCATGGGCCATGCGCTGTTGGCGTTGCTCGACGACGACGCACGCTTCGGGCTGGTGCACGCGGTGGTGGCGCCGGGTTCGGTCCACGACGGCCGGCCCGTGTTTGCCGGCGTCGCGGATTCGCTGCGTTATGCGCACGACTGGAGCCAGGCGCCTCAAGTTGACGTGATCATCGACTTCAGCGGCCCGGCCGGCTTGGCGCTGGCGCTCGACCGCTGCCTGGCGCACGGCATCGCCCTGGTCAGCGGCACCACCGGCATCGATGCGTCGCTGGAGGCGAGGCTCGCCGACGCCGGCAAGCACATCGCGATCCTGCGTGCCGCCAATTTCAGCCTCGGCGTGGCGGTGCTGACGCGCTTGCTGCGCGAGGCGTCGGCGGCCTTGCCGGCGTGGGACCTGGAGATCGTCGAGGCGCACCACGGCCGCAAGCAGGACGCACCCTCAGGCACCGCGCTGGCACTCGGTCGCGCTGCCGCCGAGGCGCGCCAGACCACGCTGGAGACCGCCGCGGTGTACTGCCGCGAGGGCCGGACCGGCGAGCGGATCGGGGGCAACATCGGTTTCGCGGTGGTGCGCGGCGGCGACATCGTCGGCGAACACACCGCCATGCTGATCGGGCAGGGCGAGCGGCTGGAACTGGCCCACCGCGCCACCGACCGCTCGATCTTTGCACGCGGCGCCCTGCAGGCGGCGCACTGGCTGGCCGGCCGCAGCGCCGGGCACTGGCAGCTCGAGGACGTGATCGCCGGGCCGCGCTGAAACGCGCCGCTGGCTCGCCGGCCTTGTCACGCCCGGCGGCGGCCACTACCATCGGCGACCTGTCATTGGGGAGTAGCCAGCCTCGTCCCCAGAGGCGTCCGCATCAACAGACTTGGCCGCCATGTTTCCGGCGCCATGGTGCGGACAGCAGCCGCCACCACCAGGTGGCGCCTTGCCCGGCGAGACCTTTGGCCAGCGACATGTTCACCCGGCCGGGCGAGCGGTGTCGTTGCGCCATCGGTTCATCCGTTCGCCCGGCCCCGTGCAATCCATGCTGCTCACTTTCTGCCTGTTCCTTGGTTCGGCCGGCGCGATCTATCTCGCCTGCGAATACTTCGTCAACGGCGTCGAATGGTTCGGCCACAAGCTGAGGCTCGGCGCGACCGCCACCGGCACCGTGCTGGCGGCCTTCGGCACCGCCTTGCCCGAAAGCGCAGTGACCTTCGTCGCGGTGATCTTCGGCAAGACACCGGAGGCGCGCGACATCGGCGTGGGCGCCGCGATGGGCGGGCCGCTGGTGCTGGCCACGATCGCCTACGCAGTGGTGGGCGTGGCACTGTGGTGCAACCGTGGCCGCCTGAAACGTACCGACCGGCTGGTGCGGGTCGACCACCAGCGGCTGGCCCACGACCAGGCCTGGTTCCTGGCGATCTTTGCGGTCAAGGTCGGCCTGGGCCTGGTGGCGTTCGCGATCAAGCCGCTGCTGGGCGTACTGTTCCTGCTGGCCTACACGCTGTACGTGTGGCGCGAGGTGCGCAGCGACGACAGTGCGCCGGACGATGAAACGCTGGATCCGCTGAAGTTCCGCCTGGGCGATGCCGACCCGGCCCTGCGCTGGGTAGTGGCGCAGACGGTGGGGGCGCTGGTGGTGATCGCGGCCGCCTCGCGGGTGTTCGTCAGCCAGTTGGAGGCGATCGGCGTGGCGTTCTCGCTGCCGCCGCACCTGGTCGCGTTGTTGCTGAGTCCGGTGGCGACGGAATTGCCGGAAACGCTCAACGCGCTGATCTGGGTGCGCCAGGGCAAGGAGCGCCTGGCCTTGGCCAACATCTCGGGCGCGATGATGATCCAGGCCACGATCCCCAGCGCGTTGGCGATCTTCGCTACGCCATGGCTGTTCGATGCGCCGCTGATCGCGGCCGGTATGCTGACCGCGATCGCCATCGGCTATCTGTGGTGGCTGTTCCATCGCGGCCGCGTCGATGCGCGCTGGCTGCTGCCGGTCGGGCTGCTGTACGGCGTGTTTGCCGCATTCGTGGCGTGGCACTTCGCTCACTGAAGCCTTGTGCGCGCCGGCCATGCTGCTGGCGCGCACAAGGCTTCAGTCGGGGTGCGAGGCGTTGCGGTCGCGGCCGGCGCCGAACCGGGTGTCCAGCTTGCCGAACAGTTTCTTGAACGCGCGCGAGAATTTGCCGCGCTTCGTCTTGCGCAGCTTTTCCTCCTCGCTGGTGAGCCACGCCACCTGGATCACCCGCCGCTCGCCCTCGTAGGGCAGGTGGCCGTGGAAGGAGTTCTCGCAGCGCTTGAACACGGCGAACTCGCCGTACAGCGGGATCAGCTCCGGCGCCGCGATGCTGTCGATGTCGTCGATCCGGTGCAGGAACCGCAGGCAACCGTCGCTGGTGTCCGGCCATCGCGTGTTCAGGTAGATCAGCGCGGTGGCCACCTTGGACCGGCTGTCGGTATGGATGGTGCCATGCCGCTTGTTCAGCAGGCGGCACAGCGTCACCAGCGTCGGGTATTGGCCGAGGTCGTCGATGCCCAGCCGTTGCCCGATGGCGTGTGCAAACGCCGGCGAGGTCATGTTCTCGATCAGTGCATTGATGCTCGGTCCGCAGTCGTCCGGGTCGTACGGGAAGAAGCCGGCGCTGGTATAGCGGGGGAAATCGCGTTCCAGTTCGTCGCGCACCTCGTCCGGAAGCTGGCCGTGGGCCATCATGAACGGGAAGGGCTGGCGCTGAACCATGGTGTCCGGGCGATCGAGGCGTGCGGGATCGAGCAGAACGGCAGCACTCATGGGACATCGGACTCCAGCGAAAAGTGGCTTAGTGTAGCGCTGGCCGATCGACCCGGAAGAGCGGAACGTCGCGGGATTCATGTTCCGTGAGGTGGACAGAAACGGCATTGCCGCATACAATTTCCACCCGCCCAGATCCTTTCCTTCCCAAGCTCCACAAGCCGGCAATCGTGCGGCTTGCGGACTTTGCTGCATCCAAAAGGCGGTTACCGTATGCCTCAACCTGCCCTGCTGGCCCTCGAAGACGGCAGCGTGTTCCATGGTCACGCCGTCGGCGCCACCGGCGAAACCGTCGGCGAGGTGGTCTTCAACACCGCGATGACCGGCTACCAGGAGATCCTCACCGATCCTTCGTACAGCCGGCAGATCGTCACCCTGACTTACCCGCACATCGGCAACACCGGCATCAACGCCGAGGATGCCGAGTCCACGGCCGTGCACGCCGCCGGCCTGATCGTGCGCGACGTGCCGCGCCGGGCCAGTAACTGGCGCAGCAGCGAAAGCCTGCCCGACTACCTGAAGCGCCACGGCATCGTCGCCATCGCCGGCATCGACACCCGTCGGCTCACCCGCATCCTGCGCGACAAGGGCGCACTGGCCGGCTGCATCGCGGCAGGCGAGCAGGTGGACGCCGAGGTTGCGCTGGCCAGGGCACGCGCGTTCCCCGGCCTCAACGGCATGGATCTGGCCAAGGTGGTCAGCACCACCAGGCCCTACCGCTGGACGGAAGGCAGCTACGACCTGGATCGCACCGCCTTCAACCAGCCGTCCAAACGCTTCAAGGTGGTGGCCTACGATTTCGGCACCAAGCTCAACATCCTGCGCCTGCTGGCCGAACAGGGCTGCGACATCACCGTGGTGCCGGCACAGACGCCCGCTGCCGAAGTGCTCGCCATGAAACCCGACGGCGTGTTCCTGTCCAACGGTCCGGGCGATCCGGCGGCGTGCGACTACGCCATCGAGGCCACGAAGCAGCTCATCGACGCGAAGATCCCGCTGTTCGGCATCTGCCTCGGCCACCAGCTGATGGGCCTGGCGCTGGGCGGCAGGACACTGAAGATGAAGTTCGGCCACCACGGCGCGAACCATCCGGTGAAGGACCTGGACGACGGCCGCGTGCTGATCACCAGCCAGAACCACGGTTTCGCGGTGGACCCGGCCACGCTGCCGGCGAACGTGCGCGTCACCCATACCTCGCTGTTCGACGGCTCGCTGCAGGGCTTCGCGCTCACCGACCGCCCGGCGTTCTGCTTCCAGGGCCACCCTGAAGCATCCCCCGGCCCCCACGACATCGGTTACTTGTTCGACCGGTTTGCCAAGCTGATGCAGGAGGCCCGCTGAGATGGCCAAGCGTACCGATATCAAGAGCATCCTCATCATCGGCGCCGGCCCGATCGTGATCGGCCAGGCCTGCGAGTTCGACTACTCCGGCGCGCAGGCCTGCAAGGCGCTGAAGGAAGAGGGCTACCGGGTGATCCTGGTGAACTCCAACCCCGCCACGATCATGACCGATCCGGAGACCGCCGATGCGGTCTACATCGAGCCGATCAACTGGCAGACGGTGGAGCGCATCATCGCCAAGGAGCGTCCCGACGCGGTGCTGCCCACCATGGGCGGCCAGACCGGCCTCAACTGCGCGCTCGACCTGGCCGACCACGGCGTGCTGGAGAAGTACGGCGTCGAGCTGATCGGCGCCAAGCGCGACGCCATCCGCATGGCCGAGGACCGCGAACTGTTCCGCGTGGCGATGGCCGAGATCGGGCTGGAGTGCCCCAAGGCCGCGGTCGCCAAGTCGTTCGAGCAGGCGGTGGAGATCCAGGCCAAGGTGGGTTTCCCGACCATCATCCGCCCCAGCTTCACGCTCGGCGGCTCGGGCGGCGGCATCGCCTACAACGTCGAGGAGTTCGAGGAGATCGTCAAACGCGGCCTCGACCTTTCGCCGGTGCACGAGGTGCTGGTCGAGGAGTCGGTGCTGGGCTGGAAGGAATTCGAGATGGAGGTGGTCCGCGACACCGCGGACAACTGCATCATCGTCTGCTCGATCGAGAATCTCGATCCGATGGGCGTGCACACCGGCGACTCGATCACCGTGGCGCCGGCACAGACGCTCACCGACAAGGAATACCAGCGCCTGCGCGATGCCTCGATCGCCGTGCTGCGCAAGATCGGCGTGGACACCGGCGGCTCCAACGTGCAATTCGGCATCAACGCCGAAAACGGCCGCGTGGTGGTGATCGAGATGAACCCGCGCGTGTCGCGTTCGTCGGCGCTGGCCTCGAAGGCCACCGGCTTCCCGATCGCCAAGATCGCCGCGAAGCTGGCCGTCGGCTACACGCTGGACGAACTGAAGAACGACATCACCGGCGGCCTCACCCCGGCCTCGTTCGAGCCGACCATCGATTACGTGGTCACCAAGATCCCGCGCTTCGCCTTCGAGAAGTTTCCGGCCGCCGACGCGCGCCTCACCACCCAGATGAAGTCGGTGGGCGAGGTGATGGCGATCGGCCGCAGCTTCCACGAGTCGCTGCAGAAGGCGCTGCGCGGGCTGGAGATCGGCAAGACCGGCCTCAACCCGACCGGGCTGGACATCAGCACCGAGGCGGGCCTGGCCACGCTCAAGCGCGAGCTGCGCGAGCCGCGGCCGGATCGCGTGTTCCACCTCGCCGACGCGTTCCGCGCGGGGCTCACGCTGGAGGAGGTGTACAGCCTCAGCCGCGTCGACCCCTGGTTCCTCGCCGCATTCGAGGACATCGTGCTGACCGAGAAGGAGGTGCAGGCGCAGGGCGTCACCGCACTCGACGCCTCGCGCATGCGCGAGCTCAAGCGCATGGGCTTCGCCGACGCGCGCATCGCCGAACTGACCGGTTCCGGCGAAGCCGCCATGCGCCACCTGCGCCGCACGCTGGGCGTGCGCCCGGTATACAAGCGCGTGGATTCCTGTGCGGCCGAGTTCGCCACCACCACCGCCTACATGTACTCGACCTACGAGGAAGAGTGCGAGGCGAACCCGACCGATCGCGACAAGATCATCGTGCTCGGCGGCGGCCCCAACCGCATCGGCCAGGGCATCGAGTTCGACTACTGCTGCGTGCACGCCGCGCTGGCGCTGCGCGAGGACGGGTTCGAGACCATCATGGTCAACTGCAACCCGGAAACCGTCTCCACCGACTACGACACCTCCGACCGGCTGTACTTCGAGCCGCTGACGCTGGAGGACGTGCTGGAGATCGTCGACCTGGAGAAGCCCAAGGGCGTGATCGTGCAGTACGGCGGGCAGACCCCGCTGAAGCTGGCGCGCGCGCTGGAAGCGGCCGGCGCGCCGATCATCGGCACCTCGCCCGATTCCATCGACCTGGCCGAGGACCGCGAGCGCTTCCAGCAGATGATCGTGAAGCTGGGGCTGCGCCAGCCGCCGAACCGCACCGCGCGCAACGCCGACGAGGCGCTGGCGCTGGCGCGCGAGATCGGCTATCCGCTGGTGGTGCGTCCCAGCTACGTGCTGGGCGGCCGCGCGATGGAGGTGGTCTACGACGATGCCGACCTCTCGCGCTACATCCGCGAGGCGGTGCAGGTATCCAACGATTCGCCGGTGCTGCTCGACCGCTTCCTCGACCACGCGGTGGAGGTGGACGTGGACATCATCGCCGACGCCGGCGGCAACGTGCTGATCGGCGGCATCATGGAGCACATCGAGGAGGCCGGCGTGCATTCGGGCGACTCGTCCTGCTCGCTGCCGCCGTATTCGCTGAGCGCCGAGGTGCAGGACGAGATGCGCAGCCAGGTCGCCGCGATGGCGAGGGAGCTGAAGGTCATCGGCCTGATGAACACCCAGTTCGCGATCCAGGGCGACACCGTGTTCATCCTCGAGGTGAATCCGCGCGCCTCGCGCACCGTGCCGTTCGTGTCCAAGGCCACCGGCGTGCCGCTGGCGAAGATCGCCGCGCGGGCGATGGCCGGCAAGTCGCTGGCCGAGCAGGGTGCCACCCGCGAGGTGATTCCGTCGTACTTCTCGGTGAAGGAGGCGATCTTCCCGTTCCTGAAATTCCAGAACGTCGACCCCATCCTCGGCCCGGAGATGCGCTCCACCGGCGAGGTGATGGGCGTGGGCCGCAGCTTCGGCGCCGCCTTCGCGCGCGGCCACGACGCCGCCGGCATCAAGACGCCGCCGCAGGGCAAGGTGTTCGTGTCGGTGCGCGACGCCGACAAGGATCGCCTGCTGCCGGTGGCGCAGGAAGTGCTGAAGCGCGGTTTCAGCCTCGTCGCCACGTCCGGCACGGCGGCGTACCTTGCCGCGCATGGCGTGGCCTGCGAGCGCATCAACAAGGTGATCGAGGGCCGTCCGCACATCGTCGACCTGATCAAGAACGGCGAGATCGTCTATATCGTCAACACGACCGAGGGCAAGCAGGCGATCGCGGATTCGTTCTCGATCCGGCGCGAGGCGCTGCAGCAGCGCGTCACCTATTCCACCACCGTCGCGGGTGCGCGCGCACTGGTCCACTCGCTGGATTTCCACGGCAGCGAGGACGTGCACAGCCTGCAGGAATTGCACAAGGAGCTCAGCGCATGAGTCGCGCCCCCATCACCAAGACCGGCGCCGAGCGCCTGCGCAGCGAACTCGAGCGCCTGAAGTCGGCGGACCGCCCGCGCATCATCGCGGCGATCGCCGAAGCCCGTGCGCACGGCGACCTGAAGGAGAATGCGGAATACCACGCCGCGCGCGAGCTGCAGAGCTTCACCGAGGGACGCATCGCCCAGTTGGAGGCCCTGCTGTCGACGGCCGAGGTGATCGACGTGGCCCAGCTCAGGCCGGGCGGCCGCGTGGTGTTCGGCGCCACAGTGGACCTGGAGGACGAGGATACCGGCGCGGCAGTGACCTATCAGATCGTCGGCGACCTGGAGGCGGACATCAAGCAGCGGCTGATTGCCGTGTCCTCGCCGATTGCCCGTGCGCTGATCGGCAAGAGCGCGGGCGACAGCTTCGAATTCACCGCACCGAACGGCGTCAAGCACTACGAGGTCGTCGACGTCCGTTATGAGTGAACAGTGCCGTGGCTTCCGGCGGCGTTGCCCGCCGGAGCGGATCGGCATCCATGAAAAAGGCCGCTTGCGCGGCCTTTTTTCGTGGCACCGTCGGGCGCTGGCTCAGCGCTGACGGGCCTTGAAACGCGGATTGCTCTTGCAGATCACGAATACCTTGCCGCGACGGCGCACAACCTTGCAGTCGCGATGCCGCGCCTTGGCGGACTTCAAAGAGTTAAGCACCTTCACGGCTAGCTCCTGACACTAAAAAAGAAAAATGTAAGCACGCAATTCTAACCGTTCCAATGACTTGTCACAAGCCCGGCGCGACGGCCGTTTCCGCCACGGTGGCCAGGAACTGCTGCAAGGCGGGGGAATGGTCGTCGGCACGGCAGGCCACGGCCAGCAGCAGGAAGGCATCGGGGTCTTCCAGTGGCGCGTAGCAGACGCCGGCCAGGCGCACCGCGCGCATGCTGGCCGGGACCAGGGCCAGTCCCAGACCGGCGGCAACCAGGGCCAGCAGGCCGTTGATCTGTTGCGCATGCTGGGTGATCTCCGGCCGGAAGCCGGCCCGGGTCGCCAGTTCCACCAGCCGGTCGTAGAGGGTGGCGGCGAGTTCGCGCGGTTGCGACACAAAGGCATTCCCGGCCGCCTCGACCAGGCGCAGGCTGCTGCGGCCGGCCAGGGGATGGCCCACGGGCAGGGCGAGCAGCAGCGGCTCACGATCGATCACGCTGAGCCGCAGGCCGCGAACGTCCTGGGCGTGGAGCGGTTCGTCGCGGACGAAGCCGACGTCGATCTGGCCGGCGAGCAGGGCGGCGAACTGCGGCTCGGTGTACATCTCGCTGAGTTGCAGGCGCACGTTGGGCGCGATCTGGCCGAAGCGCAGCAGGGCCTGCGGCATGGCCGGATGGAACGAGACCGAGACCGTATAGGCCAGCCGCAACTGGCCGCTGTAGCCGGCCGCCGCGGCCACCACCTGGCTGCGCGCCTCGTCGACCTTGGCCAGGATCTGCCGGGCCTGTTCCAGGAAGACCCGACCCGGCTCGGTCAGGGCCACGCTGCGTTTGGTACGTTCCAGCAGGCGTACGCCCAGGTCCTGTTCCAGCGACTGGATCTGCTGCGACAGCGGCGGCTGCGACAGGTGCAGCCGCAAGGCCGCCCGGGTAAAACTCAGCTCCTCGGCGACGGCGACGAAGTAGCGCAACTGGCGGAGATCAAACATATAGTGATTTTATATTAATAACGATCTAAATATATATTAGATACTTTATTGCGTCGATCATAAAATCACCCACGTCCCGCCACTTCCCCTCCCTCCCCCTAGTGGCGGCGGCCCTCGCCCCGCAGCGACGCTAGATACGACATCTGGTTCACCTCCCCCCTGAACCCATGTCGATGCGTCTTCCCTGCGGGGCGCTTTCTTCTTCGCGACCGATGCCGCTGCCCGATGGCAGCGGCATCGGCGTATTTGCTGCCGCAAGCTAGGGATGCCCTGATCTATCCAGCGCAGGCGTCACCGGCCCTGTCTGTTCGCAGATTCGTGGTGCGCTGACGAAGGCAGGCGTCCGCCTGTCGAGGAGGCGCGCCGCGGAGATGCGGACAGACAGAGCCGGCCCCATAGCTTGAAACACAATGATGGGGTGATATCCAGAAGGCCCGCAGGCGGCAGCGCGCGGCTTGCCAAGGCGGCCAGCCTTGCCTGCGCCACGCACTCCCACCTGCGAGCCTTCTGGATATCATGCCGCCTGCGCTGGATAGATCAGGGCATCCCTAGATCACGCTGGCCAATCGCGTGCCCTGGTCGATCGCACGCTTGGCGTCCAGCTCGGCGGCGACATCGGCACCGCCGATCACGTGCACCTTCATGCCGGCGGCGATCAGCTCGTCGGCCAGCCGGCGGTTCGGCTCCTGGCCGGCACAGACCACCACGTTGTCGACCGGCAGGAGCTGCGGCTTGCCGTCGATGGTGACGTGCAGGCCCTGGTCATCGAAACGTTCGTAGCCGACCTTGCCCAGCATGGCCACCCGCTTGGCCTTGAGCGTGGCCCGGTGCACCCAGCCGGTGGTCTTGTTGAGACGTGCGCCGGGGCGACCCTCGCTGCGCTGGAGCAGCCAGACCTGCCGCGCCGGCGCTTCCGGCTGTGCCGGCTGCAGGCCGCTGCGTTGCCGCAGCTGCATGTCCACGCCCCATTCGCGGGTCCAGCGGGCAACGTCGGTGGTGGGCGAGGGAGCATGTTCGACCAGGAACTCGGCCACGTCGAAACCGATACCGCCGGCGCCGATGATCGCCACCCTGGCGCCCACCGGCCGTTGCCGGGCCAGCACGTCGAGATAGCCCAGCACGCGTGGATCGTCGCTGCCGGGGAAGCTCACCTGGCGCGGCGTGATGCCGGTGGCGATCACTACCTCGTCGTAGCCGCCGGCGCGCAGCGAGGCCGCGTCCGCCGCGTGGCCGAGCCGGACGTCGACGCCCGTATCCGCCAGCCGATGGCGGAAGTAGCGCAGCGTCTCGTGGAACTCTTCCTTGCCCGGGATCCGCTTGGCGTAGTTGAACTGGCCGCCGATCTCGCCGGCCTGGTCGATCAGGGTCACCGCATGGCCGCGCTCGCCCAGCGTGCTGGCACAGGCCATGCCGGCCGGCCCCGCGCCGACCACGGCGATCCGCTTGCGCACGCCGGCCGGTTCGACCTCCAGCTCGGTTTCGTGGCAGGCGCGCGGGTTGACCAGGCAGCTGGCGCGCTTGTTCTGGAACACGTGGTCGAGGCAGGCCTGGTTGCAGGCGATGCAGGTGTTGATGCGCTCGCTGCGCCCGGCCTTCGCCTTGTTGGCCCAGGCGGGATCGGCCAGCAGCGGACGCGCCATCGAGACCATGTCGGCTTCGCCGCCGGCGAGGATGCGTTCGGCCACGTCCGGCATGTTGATCCGGTTGGTCGCCACCAGCGGGATCGTTACCTCGCCCTTGAGCTTCTGCGTCACCCAGGCGAAGCCGGCGCGCGGCACGCTGGTGACGATGGTCGGTATGCGCGCCTCATGCCAGCCGATGCCGGTGTTGATGATGCTGGCGCCGGCCGCCTCGATCGCCCTGGCCAGGGTTGCGATCTCGTTCCAGTCCTGGCCGTCCTCGACCAGGTCGAGCATCGACAGCCGGTAGATGATGATGAAGTCGCGGCCCACCGCTTCGCGCGTGCGACGCACGATCTCGACCGGGAAACGCATGCGCCGGGCCGCGTCGCCGCCCCAGGCATCGCTGCGCCGGTTGGTGCGCGCGGCGATGAATTCGTTGATCAGGTAGCCTTCCGAACCCATCACCTCGATGCCGTCGTAACCGGCGTCCTGCGCCAGCCGCGCGCAACGCACGAAGTCGCCGATGGTGCGCTCCACGCCGCGCGCGGACAGCGCCCGCGGCGTGAACGGGGTGATCGGCGACTTGATCCTCGATGGCGCCACCGACAGCGGGTGATAGCCGTAGCGGCCGGCGTGCAGGATCTGCAGGCAGATGCGCCCGCCCTCGGCGTGCACGGCGCCGGTGAGCTTGCGGTGGCGCGGCTTGTGCCAGGGCATCGTGAGCCGGCCGCCGAATGGCTTCAGCCAGCCCTCGATACTGGGCGAAATGCCGCCGGTGACCATCAGGCCCACGCCGCCGCGGGCGCGTTCGGCGAAATAGGCGGCCAGCTTGTCGTAATCGCTGGCCTTGTCCTCCAGCCCGGTATGCATCGAGCCCATCAGGATGCGGTTGGGCAGGGTGACGTGACCGAGGTCCAGCGGGGCGAACAGGTTCGGGTAATTCATGCGATCCACGCGAGACTCAAACGATCGTATGAATGTGCCGGTGTTCAGTGTTTGAAAGCAAGCGCCGCGTGCGCACGCGGCCGGGATCAGGCCAGCAACTGGTGGACCAACGCGATGTAGCGGCGCATGGCTTCTTCCTCGGGTACGCCGCACAACTGCACCCAGGCCTCGTGCTTGGCCGTGCCGATGAAGTCGAAGAAGCCGGGCTGGGCGGCACGCTTGAGATCACCCTCCGAACCCTGCTTGTAGAGGGCGTAGAGCTTCAGCAGGGTGTCGTTGTCGGGGCGCTTGGACAGGCGCTGGATGTTCCCGGCGGCTTGTTCGAACTCGCGGCGGAGATCGGTCATAAGGCAGATCGGGCACGGCCGGATAACGGGAAGATCGGCTAGATAGCACGCGTTCCGGGTGGGGTCAACGCGTTAAACTGCCGTTTCTCCCAGCCAGTCCAGGACTCCGCCATGAGCCATGCTCCCGCCGTTCCCGTACTCACCATCGACGGGCCGTCGGGATCGGGCAAGGGCACCGTCAGTGCCTTGGTGGCCGAGCGGCTGGGCTGGCGGTTGCTGGATTCCGGTGCACTGTACCGTGCCGTGGGCTACGCCGCCGGCGCGGCCGGGCTGGATCTGTCGGACGTGGAGGCGGTGACCCGCTGCGCGCAGGGCACGAAGATTCATTTCCGCGCGGCCAGCGACGGTGGCACGCCCCGGGTGATCGTCAACGGGCATGACGCCACCGACGAGTTGCGCACCGAGACCGCCGGTGCGGCGGCCTCGGCGATCGCCTCGATGCCGCCGGTGCGCGAGGCCCTGGTGGCGCTGCAACTGGGTTTCCGCAAGGCACCTGGCCTGGTCGCCGACGGGCGCGACATGGGCACGGTGATCTTCCCGGATGCCGCACACAAGGTTTTCCTCACCGCGAGCGCCGCCGAGCGGGCGAAAAGGCGCTATAAGCAGTTGAAGGAAAAGGGGCTCAGCGTTACACTTGCCGGCCTTCAGCGAGAAATTGAGGCGCGTGACAGCCGCGATGCATCACGTGCGGTTGCGCCGCTCAAGCCTGCCGAAGATGCCGTGTTGGTGGACACCACCGGGATGGGCATCGACGAGGTCGTCGCGGAAGTACTTGCCGTCGTGCAGTCCTGAGCGGATGGCGCGGCGGTTTCTGTGCCCCTGCCGCGGCAGGGGTTTTGACCAATGGTGACGACGGCCGGTTCTGCGGAACCGCCTGAAGGCACCCTCAACCGGTGGACCGGGAAGTTCGTGCGCAACCACCAACCCAGCGCAACGGACCCAAGGTCTTTTCCCACTATGGAATCAACATGACTGAAAGTTTTGCCGAACTGTTTGAACAGAGCCAGCAGGCCATCTCCAAGCTGAAGCCCGGCGCCATCGTCACCGGCATCGTCGTGGAAATCCGCAACGACGTCGTCGTGATCAATGCCGGCCTGAAGAGCGAAGGCATCGTCCCGATCGAGCAGTTCAAGAGCGAGGACGGCGTGCTGGAGGTGCAGGTGGGCGACGAGGTGAAGGTTGCCCTCGAAGCCCTGGAAGACGGTTTCGGCGAGACCAAGCTGTCGCGCGAGAAGGCCAAGCGCTCGATGGTGTGGGACGACCTGGAGCAGGCGTTCGACAAGGAAGAAACGATCAAGGGCATGATCTCCGGCAAGGTCAAGGGCGGCTTCACCGTCGATATCAAGGACGTCCGCGCGTTCCTGCCGGGCTCGCTGGTCGACGTGCGCCCGGTGCGCGAGCCGACCTACCTCGAGGGCAAGGAACTCGAGTTCAAGATCATCAAGCTGGACCGCAAGCGCAACAACGTGGTGGTCAGCCGCCGCGCCGTCGTCGAGACCGAGTTCTCCGAGGAGCGCGAGAAGCTGCTGGAGCGCCTGACCGAGGGCGCGGTGGTCAAGGGCACGGTCAAGAACCTCACCGACTACGGCGCATTCGTGGACCTGGGCGGCATCGACGGCCTGCTGCACATTACCGACATGGCGTGGAAGCGCGTGCGCCATCCGTCCGAAGTGGTCAACGTCGGCGACGAGCTGGACGTGCGCGTGCTGAAGTACGACAAGGAGCGCAACCGCGTTTCGCTGGGCCTGAAGCAGCTGGGCGACGACCCGTGGGTCGCCATCGCCCGCCGCTACCCGGTCGGCAGCCGCCTGTTCGGCAAGGTCTCCAACGTCACCGATTACGGCTGCTTCGTCGAGATCGAGCCGGGCGTGGAAGGCCTAGTGCACGTGTCCGAGATGGACTGGACCAACAAGAACGTCAACCCGGCCAAGGTGGTGCAGGTCGGCGACGAGACCGAAGTGATGGTGCTTGACGTGGATGAAGAGCGTCGCCGCATCTCGCTGGGCATCAAGCAGACGCGTTCCAACCCGTGGGAAGCGTTCGCCGCCATGCACAAGAAGGGCGACAAGGTCTCCGGCCAGATCAAGTCGATCACCGACTTCGGCGTGTTCATCGGCCTGGACGGCGGCATCGACGGCCTGGTGCACCTGTCCGACATCTCCTGGCAGATGTCCGGCGAAGACCTCGTGCGCAACTTCAAGAAGGGCGACGAGATCGAGGCCGTGGTGCTGGCGGTGGATCCGGAGCGCGAGCGCATCAGCCTCGGCATCAAGCAGATGGAGCAGGATCCGTTCGGCCAGTTCATGGCGGCAAATCCGCGCGGCAGCATCGTCAACGGCACCGTCAAGGAAGTCGATGCGAAGGGCGCCGTGATCGACCTGGGTGAGGGCGTGGAGGGTTACCTGCGCGCCAACGACATCGCCAAGGAGCGCATCGACGACGCCACCCAGCACCTGAAGGTGGGCGACAAGGTCGAGGCCAAGTTCACCGGCATGGATCGCAAGGGGCGCCAGCTGGCGCTCTCGATCCGCGCCAAGGACGAGGAAGACGCTCCCGACACGTCGGCGGATTACTCGTCCGCGGCCAGCGGCACGACCAAGCTTGGCGCGCTGCTCAAGGAGCAGTTCAACAAGGCCGACTGATCGTCGATACCAGCCTGACGCGGGGCGGCGGCCCACCGCCGCCCCGTCGTTCCATGTCACGGACATTGGGGCCCATGACTAAATCCGAATTGATCGAAGCGCTCGCCAGGCGCCAGACCCATCTCGCGTTCGCCGATGTCGAGATGGCGGTCAAGAGTGTCATCGAGCAGATGAGCCATGCCCTGGCTCACGGCGAACGCATCGAGGTGCGCGGGTTCGGCAGCTTCGCGCTGCATTACCGGCCGCCGCGCATGGGGCGCAACCCCAAGACGGGCGAGGCCGTGGCGCTGCCCGGCAAGCATGTGCCGCACTTCAAGCCGGGCAAGGAACTGCGCGAACGGGTCAACCTGGATCTGGAGCAGGAGGTCGGCTGACCGACCGCTCAGGCCAGACCGAAGGCAGGCGATGCGAGTCGGTCCTGCCTTCTTTTTGCCCGGAATCCGCGGTCGCCTGCGGCGGCATGAATCATTGCCGCATGGACGGATTGCGCCGCCTGTGCCTGTCACCATCAATCGGGTAAAGTCGCGCCATGCGCCCGCTCGCCATCGTCATCCTCGTGATCTTCGTCGCCGCCGGCCTCGTGCTCGGGGCGCTCAATGCCGATCTCGTCGACTACGACCTCGCGTTCGCCCGGATGCAATTGCCCAAGGGGGCTGCCCTGCTGGGTGCCATGGTGATCGGCTGGCTGCTGGGCGGGCTTACCGCCTGGGTGGGCGTCAGCATGCGTCAACGCCGCCAGCGCCGGCAGCTGCGCGCAGACCAGAAGTCGCCGCTCGCGCCATGAATCACCTGTATGTCCTGGCCGCACTGATTCCGGTCGCGTTCGTCCTGGGTTGGTGGGCCTCCCGCCAGATCGGCGTGCGCCGCTCCGGCGCCGAAGTCAGCGAGCTGTCCTCGGACTATTTCCGCGGCCTGAACTACCTGCTCAACGAGGAGCAGGACAAGGCGATCGAGGTTTTCCTCAAGCTGGCCGAGTACAACCGCGACACCGTCGAGACGCACCTGGCGCTGGGCAACCTGTTCCGCCGCCGCGGCGAGGTGGACAGGGCGATCCGGCTGCACCAGCACCTGGTCTCGCGGCCGGGCCTGACCGACGCGATGAAGACGGTGGCCCTGCTGGAGCTGGGTGAGGATTACATGCGCGCCGGCTTGCTGGATCGCGCCGAGGCGCTGTTCTCCGACCTGGTGGCGATGGACGCGCATGCACCGTCGGCGCTGCGCCACCTGATCGCGATCTACCAGCACGAGCGTGACTGGCACAAGGCGATCGAGCACGCGCGCCGGCTCGAGGTGATGACCGGCGAGGACGAGGCGCCGATGATCGCCCAGTTCTACTGCGAGCTGGCCGACCGCTCGCGCCAGCATGGTGCGCGTGCCGAGGCCCGCGACTACCTGCGCCAGGCGTTCGAATGCCAGCCGGATTGCGTACGTGCGTTCATGCTGACCGGCCGCCTTCTGTCCGAAGACGGCCAGCATGCCGAGGCGGTGACCGCGTACGAAGCCGCGATCAATGCCGATATCGCGTTCACCCCGGACATCCTGCCGCCGCTGCTCAACAGCTACGCCCGGTCGCAGCAGATGGAGCGCGCCGAGGGTTTCCTGCGCGACATGCTCGGCCGCTACCACGGCGTCTCGCCGGTGCTGGCGTTGACCCATCTCTACCGGCAGCGCGACGGCGAGCGCGCGGCCGTCGATTTCCTCACCGCGCAGTTGCGGCTGCGGCCGTCGGTGCGCGGCCTGATGGCGTTGATCGACGCCACCATGGACAAGATCGAGGGCGAGGCGCGCGAGAATTTCCTGATCCTGCGCGACCTGACCCGCAAGCTGCTGGAGGGCCAGGCGATGTACCGCTGCAGCCGTTGCGGCTTCGGCGCCAAGGCGCATCACTGGCAATGCCCGAGCTGCAAGAACTGGAGCACGATCCGCCCGATCCACGGCGTCGCCAGCGAGTGACATGAGCATGTACACGACCATCGGATGGTTGCTGGCCGGCTTCTCGATCACCGTGCTGCTGGTGCGCGGCGCGGTCGTCTACGCGCGCCGGCGCGGCATGCTCGACCAGCCCGGACAGCGGCGCTCGCACCGCCTGCCGACTCCCCGCGGCGGCGGCATCGGCATCGTCGTGGCGATGCTGATCTGCCTGCCGGGCGTGCTGTGGAGTCTGCCGGCGGCGTGGCCGGGAAACGTGATCGCGGGCCTGTGCGGCGCACTTCTGCTGGTGGCGCTGGCCGGTTGGTGGGACGACCACCGCTCGCTGCCGGCGTTGCCGCGGCTGGCTGCCCAGTTGCTGGGCGTCGGCCTGTTTTCGTCGACCCTGCTGGCAACCGGCCTGACGTGGTGGTGGTTGCCGCTGCTGCTGCTCGGTGGCGCCTGGAGCGTCAACCTGCACAACTTCATGGACGGCATCGACGGCCTGCTGGCGCAGCAGGCGATCTTCGTCGGCGCCGGCCTTGGCCTGCTGGCATGGTCCGCGGCCCAGCCGGCGCTGGCGCTGGCGGCGGCGCTGCTGGCGGCTGCCGCGCTGGGCTTCTGGTGCTTCAACCGGCCGCCGGCGCGGATCTTCATGGGCGACGTCGGCAGCGGCAGCCTCGGCTTGCTGGTCTTCGCCTTCAGCGCGATGTTGTGGCGGGTGGAGCATGCCTTGCTGTGGCCGGCGCTGATCCTGTCCTCGGCCTTCGTGGCGGACGCCAGCCTGACCTTGCTGACACGCATCCGCCACGGGCGGCGCTGGTACACTGCACACCGCGAACACCTGTACCAGTGGCTGGTGCGTCGCGGGGGAACGCATGCCGGCGCAGGGACGGCCTATCTGGGCTGGAACCTGCTGATCGCCGCACCACTGGCGTGGTTGGCACGGAGTCATCTGCACATGGCGCTGCCGATTACCATAGCGGTCTATCTCGGCGCGACGGCCGCATGGCTGTCGCTGAAACGTCGCTGCCTGCGACGCCACCAGCCCAAGGGGCGTCATGTCGCTGCGTAGATTCGTCGGTTTCATCCATCCGCGCATCGCCGTCGTGTTGCACGACCTGGTGATGACGGCGCTTGCCTGGTGGATCGCCAAGATGCTGCGCTATGCGCTGAAGCCGGACGAGGTCGTCCACTTCAGCGCGCTCGGATTCCCCATCGTGTTGCTGGTGCAGGGCATGGTCTTCCGCTGGACCGGGCTGTACCGCAGCGTCTGGCGCTTCGCCAGCCTGCCGGACCTCTGGAACATCGTGCGTGCCGTGGCGATCGGTACGCTGCTCATCGGGGTGGCGTTGTTCCTGTACAACCGCCTCGAAGGCGTGCCGCGTTCGGTGCTGGTGCTTTATCCGGTGCTGCTCGCGACCCTGCTCGGTGTCCCCCGGCTGGCTTATCGCTATTGGAAGGACAGCCGCAACGACCTGCTGCACAACCAGTCCGCGAAGCGGGTGTTGATCGTGGGGGCGGATCGGGCCGGCGAAGTGCTTTCGCGCGACCTGCGCCGCGACAGCCGCTACGCCGTGGTCGGTTTCGTCGACGACGAGCCCGGGTTGCGTGGCGCCATCATCAATGGGCACCCGGTACTGGGACGTTTCGACCAGTTGCCCGAAGTGGCCCGCGAGGCCGCCGTCGACATGTTGCTGATCGCCTTGCCCGGGGCCACGACGGCCGAGATGCGCCGCGTGGTTGCGCTGTGCGATACCACCGATTTGCCGTACCGTACCGTGCCCCGGCTGGAGGACGTGGTTGCCGGCCGCGCCCAGTTCAACCAGATCAAGGAGGTGGCGATCGAGGACCTGCTCGGCCGCGACACGGTGGAACTGGACTGGACGGCGATCCGCGATACCCTGAGCGGGCGCCGCGTGCTGGTCACCGGCGGCGGCGGCTCGATCGGCTCGGAGCTGTGCCGCCAGGTTGCCCGCCTGGGCGCGCAATCGCTCGCTGTGGTGGAGCAGAGCGAATACAACCTGTACCGGATCGGCCAGGAACTGCGCGCGGATTTTCCCGAGATGGTCTTCGACGGCATCCTGGCCAACTGCGGCGACCAGACCGCGATGGAAAAGGCGTTCGCGGACGTGCGGCCGCAGGTGGTGTTCCATGCCGCCGCCTACAAGCACGTGCCGATGCTGCAGGGGCAACTGCGCGCGGCGTTCCGCAACAACGTGCTGGGCACTCGCACGGTGGCCGATGCGGCATGCGCGAGCGGGGTCGAATGCTTCGTGCTGATCTCCACCGACAAGGCGGTCAACCCGACCAGCGTGATGGGCGCTTGCAAGCGCGTTGCCGAGATCTATTGCCAGAATCTCGATGCACACACCGATACGCGCTTCATGACGGTACGTTTCGGCAACGTGCTGGATTCGGCCGGCTCGGTGGTGCCGCTGTTCCGCCGGCAGATCCGCGAGGGCGGCCCGGTCACCGTGACCCACCCGGAGATCTCGCGTTACTTCATGACGATCCCCGAGGCGTGCCAGCTGATCCTGCAGACCGCCAGCATCGGCAAGGGTGGCGAGATCTACGCGCTGGACATGGGCGAACCGGTGAAGATCCGCGACCTTGCCGAGCAGATGATCCGCCTCGCCGGCAAGAAGCCGGGCAGCGAGATCCCGATCGTCTACACCGGCCTGCGCTCCGGCGAGAAGCTGTTCGAGGAGCTGTTCCATCCGCTGGAAAACTACAGCGCCACCGTCCACGCCAAGATCTTCCTGGCGCAGCACCGCGAGGTGTCGTGGGAGCTGCTGCGGGCACTGCTGTCCAAGGCCGCCGAGGCGGTCGACGATTTCAACGAAGAAGAGCTTCGCCGCTGCGTGTCCAGTCTGCTGCCGTCGTTCCGCTGGAGCGAGTCGGCGCAACCGGACAACGTGGTGTCGATCCGCCGCGCCAATCCGGAGATCAATGAGTGAGCAAGCCCCTGCGCAAAGTGGTGTTTCCCGTGGCCGGGCTCGGCACGCGCTTCCTGCCGGCGACCAAGGTGGTCGCCAAGGAAATGCTGCCGGTCCTCGACAAGCCGCTGATCCAGTATGCCGTCGACGAGGCGGTCGATGCCGGTGCCGATACCCTGGTCTTCGTCACCAACCGCTACAAGCACGCGATCGCCGACTATTTCGACAAGGCCTACGAGCTGGAATCGAAGCTGCACGAGAAGGGCAAGGATGAACTGCTGGCGCTGGTGCAAGGCACCCTGCCGCGTCACGTGCGGGCGATCTTCGTGACCCAGCCGGAGGCGCTCGGCCTGGGCCATGCCGTGCTGTGCGCCAAGCCGGTGGTCGGCGACGAGCCGTTTGGCGTGGTGCTACCCGATGACCTGATCTGGAACGGCCAGATGGGAGCAGGTGCCGGCAAGGGCGCGCTGCGGCAGATGGCCGAACTGGCCGATGCGCAGCAGGCCGGCGTGATCGCCGTCGAGGAAGTGCCGCACAACGAGACCGACAAGTACGGCATCGTCGACGCCACGCCGGTCGACGACCGCAGCGCGCTGATCCGCAGCATGGTGGAAAAGCCCAGGCCGGCCGACGCACCGTCGAACCTGGCCGTGGTGGGCCGCTACGTGCTGCCGGGGCGCATCTTCCAGCTGCTGGAGCGGACCACGCCGGGCGCCGGCGGCGAGATCCAGCTCACCGATGCGATCGACGCGTTGCTGAAGGAACGGGGCAAGGTGCTGGCCTACCGCTTCGAAGGCATCCGTTTCGACTGTGGCAACAAGGCCGGCCTGGTGCGCGCCACCATGCACATGGCGCTGCAGGACCCGAAGCTCGCGCCCACCGTGCGCGCATTCCTCGGGCAGCTTTGAATCCGCCGCGGCTCATGCCGGCCCGCCGCATGAGCCGCGTGCCGCCGGCGTTCCCGTTCGAGGCCCGTGCCTGCCCGACCCGGGGCATCGAACTGGCCACCGTCGTCACATGAAACCGTCCATCTCCTACTACCGCGCCACGGCCACGCCATATGCCGCCTACGCCCCGCTGCAGGGCGACGCGCACGCACGCGTCGCGGTGATCGGCGGCGGCTTTGCCGGGTTGAACACGGCCCTGGGGCTGGCCGAGCGCGGCGTGCGCGAGGTGGTGCTGCTGGAGCGCGAACAGGTCGGCTTCGGTGCGTCCGGCCGCAACGGCGGCTTCGTCTTTGCCGGCTATTCGCTGGGCGAGCAGTCGTTGCTCGACCAGTTGGGCGAGGCACGCGCACGGGCATTGTTCAAGCTCACCACCGAGGCGGTCGGGCGGATCCGCCGGCGCATTGCCGATTACGCGATCGCCTGCGACATGGTCGACGAAGGCGTGATCTGGGCCAACTGGTTCCGCGACCCCGCCGTGCTGCGCCAGCGCCAGCAGTTGCTGGCCGAGCATTACGGCGCTTCCTGGCAGTGGCTGCCGGAGACCGAGCTGCGCGCACTCGTCCGCAGCGAGCGTTACCACGATGGCCTGTACGAACGCGACGCGCTGCACCTGCATCCGCTCAACTACGCGATCGGCCTGGCCGCGGCGGCGGCGGGGCAGGGCGTGCGCATCCATGAGCAAAGCGGCGTGCGCAGCCTCTCCCGCGAGGGCCTGCAGTGGCGCGTGCGCACCGCGCAGGGCGAACTGCTGGCCGACCAGGTGGTGCTGGCCTGCGGCGGCTACCTGGCCGGCCTGCGCAAGCCGGTCGACCGGGCGATCCTGCCGATCGCCACCTACGTGATGGTCACCGAGCCGCTCGGCCGGCGCCTGGACGAGTGCCTGCATACGCGCGCGGCGATCTACGACAGCCGCTTCGCGTTCGACTACTATCGCGCGCTGCCAGATACGCGACTGCTGTGGGGTGGGCGCATCTCGGTGCTCAACCGATCGCCGCGCGCGGTGCGGCAGCTGCTGATGAAGGACCTGCGGCGGGTGTTTCCGCAGCTGGCCGGCGTGCAGGTCGACCATGCCTGGTCAGGGCTGATGAGCTATGCGCGCCACCAGATGCCGCAGATCGGCGGCGACGGCAACGGCCTGTGGTGGGCCCAGGCCTTCGGCGGGCACGGCCTGGCGCCGACCTGCGCCGCCGGCGAGCTGCTGGCGGCCGCCATCGCGCAGGGCGATGACGGCTGGAAACAGTTTGCCGGTTACGGTCTGGACAATACCCACCGGCCTTTCGGTTATCTTGCCGCGCAGGCCACGTACTGGTGGCAGCAGGGTCGCGATTGTCTGAAGACGAGGCTGGAAGGATGAGCGAGGCGAACCACCCCGAGATCAGCTGGGCCGATTTCGAAAAGGTATGGATCGTCGCCGGCACGGTGACGAAGGTCGAGGCATTCCCCGAGGCGCGCAAGCCGGCCTGGAAGGTATGGGTGGACTTCGGCCCCTACGGCGAGAAGAAGACCAGCGCGCAGATCGCCGCGCTGTACCGCGCGGAGGATCTCGTCGGGCGGCAGATCGTGGGCGTGATCAATTTCCCGGAAAAGCAGATCGGCCCGTTCCGCTCGCAGTTCCTGCTCACCGGCTTTCCCACCGACGAGGGCGTGGTGGTCACCGCGATCGAGCGCCCGGTGCCGAACGGTACCCGGCTGGCCTGAGCCGGTCGCATGTTGCCCGCGGTTCGCCTGCAACGCGCCAGCGCGGATCCGCTTTCGCCGGCCACCATGCGGGCTTCGTCCCCGCCGTGGAGCCCCGCATGAACCTGACCGTCCGTACGCTGTGGATCGGCACCGGCCTGTTGCTGGCCGGTTGGGCGCACGCGCACGAGGCGAGCTGGAGCCGGCCGCGGCAGCCCTTCCGCATCTACGGCAACAGCTGGTACGTGGGCACGCAGGGATTGAGCGCGATCCTGATCACTTCGCCGCAAGGCCACGTGCTGATCGACGGCACGCTGGAAGGCAATGCGGCGCAGATCGAGGCGAACATCCGCGCGCTCGGTTTTCGCCTGCGCGACATCAAGTGGATTCTCAACTCGCATGCCCATGCCGACCATGCTGGAGCGATCGCCAGGCTGGCGCGCGACAGCGGCGCCACCGTGGCGGCGAGCGCGGCGGGGGCGAAGGCGCTGCGCCTGGGCGGCAACGACCCGGACGATCCGCAATTCGGCATGGCGCCGCGCTATCCGGCGGTCACGCCGGTCGAGGTGGTCGCCGACGACGCTGCCGTGCAGGTGGGGTCGATCGCGGTAGTGGCGCACTACACGCCCGGCCATACCCCGGGCAGCACCTCGTGGACCTGGCGCTCCTGCGAAGGAGGGCGTTGCCTGACGCTCGCCTACGTCGACAGCCTCACCGCGCTCGGCCGCGACGGCTTCCGTTACCGCGACGAGCCGGCCCGGGTCGCCGGCTTCCGCCAGTCCTTTGCAACGGTTGCCGGCTTGCCCTGCGACATCCTGATCACGCCGCATCCGGAAGCCAGCGGCTTCATGCAGAAGATCGCCACGCGCGATCGCGAGCGTGCGCCCGATGCCCTGATCGACGCCGGTGCCTGTCGTGCCTATGCCGCGGCGGCGGAGCCGCGCTTCGAGGAACGCCTGGCGAAGGAACTGCAGGGCGCGCGGCACGCCGGCAAGTGAGGCAGAACCGGCCCGCCTGGTGGATCAGCGGTCCAGCCACACCTCCAGCCCCTGCGCATTCAGCTCGATGTCCATGCCCAGCAGCTGGCGCAGCGCGTCGCGACCCTGGCGCCAGCCATGGGCTTCGGCGCGCGCGGCATAGAGATCGGTGAGCGACTCCATCAGCGTGACGTGCCGGTCCGGCTTGCCGTGGGCGGCGTGGGCCAGCACGACCATCGCGTCGATCTGCGCGTGCAGGTCGGCGGCCAGCCGTTCCACCTGCTCGACCCGGCCATAGTGGGTGAGGTACATCGCGGCGGGCTTCAGGGCGACCAGCCGCTCGATGGACGCATGCAACGCATCCGGATCGAACTGCACCGGTGACGTGGTCGGCAGGATGAACGGGCCGTTCGCGGTGTCGAAATCCCGATACGACAGGCCGAACACGTCGCCGGTGAAACACGCGTTGGCGCGTTCGTCGTACACGGTGAGGTGGTGCTTCGCGTGGCCAGGCGTATCGATACAGTGCAGCGGCCGGCCGGCCAGCTCCACCGCGTGCCCGTCCGGTGCCTCGACGACGCGGTCGGCGGGGATCGGGCGCAGCCGGCCGTAGGTCTGCTCCATCACCGCCTCGCCGTACACCGCGCTGGCGCCGGCCCACAGCACGGACGGATCGATCATGTGGCGCGCACCGCGCGGATGCACCACCAGCTTCGCGTTCGGCAACCGCGCGATCAGTTCGCCGGCACCGCCGGCGTGGTCCAGGTGCACGTGGGTGAGGATCAGCCAGTCCACCGCGGCGGCGGAAATTCCGGCTTCGTCCAGTGCCGCCAGCATGCGCGGCACGGCGAAGTTCGTGCCGCAGTCGATGAAGGCGCCGCGGCCGCTCTCGACCACCAGGTAGGCCGCGTCGAACTGCGGCCGCACGAAGCCAGTGTCGATGGTGTGGATGCCGTGGGTTGCCATGGTCAGCTTCTCGATCGGTTGATCCGTCGAGGTTAGCAAGCCGGTCCGACCGAGGCACTTGCACCTTGGTCGGGCGTCAGCCTTTCATCCTGGCGGCCTTCGGCGGCCGCGGCACGCGCCACAGGTACCAGGCGGCGGCGGTGCGATGCGGGCTCCAGGCGACGCCGATCGCCGCCAGCGCCTTCGGCGTGGGCGCCGTTTCCAGCGACTTCAGCAAGCGGTAGCCCTCGCGCACGCCGAAGTCGTCCACGGGCAGGATGTCGGGCCGGTCGAGGCTGTAGATCAGGAACATTTCCACGGTCCAGCGGCCGATGCCTTTCAATGCAACGAGCCGGGCGATCATTTCCTCATCGGGCAAGGTCAGGGCCGTGGCCAGGTCCGGTACCACGCCACCCAGCGTGGCTGTGGCGATGCCGCGGATCGTCTCGGTCTTGCGCGCCGAAAACCCGCATCCGCGCATCGCGTCGATCGCGGTATCGAGCAATTGCTCCGGTGAAGGAAACGCCTGCCGCGGGTACAGCGTCAGCAGCCGCGCCAGGATCGCGTCGCCGGCCTTCACGTGCAGCTGCTGGTAGGCCACCGCGCGTACCAGTGCCTCGTACGGCTCGCGTGCCGGTTTCGGTTCGTGCCCGCAGGGGCCGACCTGCGCGACCAGGCGCGCCCAGTCGGCGTCGATCGCGGCCAGGAAGGTGGATGCATCGACGCTGCGCTTCATCTAGCCGGCCCGGCGGAAGGTGAGGTTGATGCGGCAGTCGCCCAGCATGGCGTGATGGTTCGGCTTCAGCGGCAGCACGCCGTGGTAGCGCAGCCGCGCCGGGCCGCCCCATACCGCCACGTCGCCATGCGCCAGCGGCACGCGCTGCGGGCGATCGGAACGCTGCAAGCCGCCAAACAGGAACACCGCCGGAATGCCCAGCGAGACCGACACGATCGGCTGGCCCAGGTCGCGTTCGTCGCGATCCTGGTGCAGGCTCAGCCGGGTGCCCGCTTCGTAGCGGTTGACCAGGCAGGCATCCGGCACGAAGCCGGCGAAACCGGCGTGCGCCGCGGCAGTAGCCGCCAGGTGCAGGAAGACCCGTGGCATCGGTGGCCATGGTCTGCCGCTGTCCGGATCGATCGGGTCGTAGCGGTAACCGCGGCGGTCGCTGACCCAGCCCAGCGATCCCGCATTGGTCATCGCCACCGACATGCGGAAACCGCCGGGCGTGGCCAGGTGGCGGAACGGCGCCTGCGCCACGATCGCGTCGAGCGCCTGCAGCAACGCCGCCTCATCCGTCAGCGCAAACCCGCGCAGCACCATCGCGCCCTCGCCCAGGGGTTCATCCCGGCGGACAGGAGCGGCAGCGAACAGGTCGGTGGTGATCATGTGGCGTCGTGGAAGATGATGCCAAGCGTGTGGCGATGGCCGCTGCGCACGCGGCTGACGCCGTGGCGCATGGTCACCCGGTAGCTGCCGCGCGCGCCCTGCACCGGCCGCTGGTGCACCGCGAACACCGCTGCGTCGCCCTGGTGCAGCGGCACCACTTCGGCGCGCGACTGCATGCGCGGGCGCTGCTCGGTCAGCACGAATTCGCCGCCGCCGAAATCGCGTCCCGGCTCGGACAGCAGGATCGCCAACTGCAACGGAAACACGTGCTCGCCGTACAGGTCCTGGTGCAGGCAGTTGTAGTCGCCTGCGCCGTACTGCAGCAGCAACGGGGTAGGGCGCCGCTGGCCGGCGGCGTGACAGCGGTCGATGAATTCGGCGTGGGTGGTGGGGTAGCGCGCGGGCAGCCCCATCGACGCGTTCCAGCGGTTGGCGACGGGCGCCAGCCGCGGGTAGACCGCACTGCGCAGCGCGGCCACCAGCTCCGGCAGCGGATAGCTGAAATAGCGGTATTCGCCGCGGCCGAAGCCATGGCGGCTCATCACCACGCGGCTGCGGAAGCCCTTGTCGTCGGCGTACATGGCGGCCAGCGCCGCGCACTCCTGCGGCGACAGCAGGGCCTCCAGCACCGCGCAACCGTGTGCGTCGAGTTCATCGGCGATGCCGGCCCAGTCGTACACCGGCAGCCGTGCATCGGCTTCGGGGGCAGGGCGCAGCTGCGCATTCATGCTTGCGCCTCGCGGTCCAGCAGCGCGCGCTTGCGCTGCACGCCCCAGCGGTAGCCGGACAAACCGCCATCGTTGCGCACCACGCGGTGACAAGGGATCGCCACCGCCAGCAGGTTGCTGGCACAAGCCTGCGCCACCGCCCGCGTCGCCGTGGGCGAGCCGATGCGCCGCGCGATCTCGCTGTAGCTGGCGGTGCTGCCGGCCGGAATCTCGCGCAGCGCCTGCCACACGCGCTGCTGGAAGGCGGTGCCGCGTACGTCCAGCGGCAGGTCCAGGCCGATTGCGGGAGCCTCGATGAAACCGACCACCTGCGCCACCAACTGCTCGTAGTCGCGGTCGCCACCGATCAGCCTGGCCTTCGGGAAGCGATCCTGCAGCTCGCGAGCCAGCGCATCCGGGTCGTCGCCGAGCAGGATAGCGCACACGCCGCGTTCGCTCTGCGCGACCAGAATCGCGCCCAGCGAGCATTCGCCGATGGCGAAGCGGATCTCGCTGTCGGCGCCGCCGGCGCGATAGCTGGAGGGCGTCATGCCCAGCACCTGGTTGGCGGTTTCGTAGAAGCGGCTGCTGGCGTTGTAGCCGGCGTCGAAGATCGCTGCGGTCACCGAAGCGCCGCGCTCCAGCTCGTTGCGCACGCGACGGCTGCGATGCGCCGTAGCGTACTGCTTCGGGGTCACGCCGGTGACGGCCTTGAACACGCGGTGGAAGTGGAACGGGCTGAGCCCAGTCGGTCGTGCCAGCTGCTCCAGCGTGGGCGTCGTCTCGGCCTGCGCGATCGCGCGGCAGGCGGTGGTGACCAGCGCCGCATGCTGCTCCGCCAGCGACGGCTGGTCAGGCTTGCAGCGCTTGCACGGGCGAAAGCCGGCGCGTTCCGCCTCGGCGGCGGTGGCGTGGAACGCCACGTTCTCGGGCCGGGCCGGGCGCGCCACGCAGGATGGGCGGCAGTACACGCCGGTGGTTTTCACCGAATAGAAGAAGCTGCCGTCAGCACGCATGTCGCGCGCCTGCACCGCGGCCCAGCGCGGGTCGGCAACGGTGGTGGCAGCAAGCACGGTCTGTTTGTCGGAGGTTTTCATGACTGTTCCTTCCCGAAGATTATCTCGTGCAGCCAATCTACGGATCGGTCGGCCCCGCCACACCCCGGGTCTTGCGGTCGAATTCGAGCCGGCTCACCACGCCAGCACGAGCTTGCCGATATGCGCACTGCCCTCCATCAGCGCGTGCGCCCGTGCCGCTTCGGCCGCGGGAAAGACCTGATGGATCACCGGCCGCACCGTGCCTGCTTCGAGCAGTGGCCAGACCTTTTCATGCAGCTGGCGGGCCAGCGCCCCCTTGAACGCCACGTCGCGCGCACGCAAGGTGGAACCGGTGAGGGTGAGCCGGCGACGCATGATCGTGCCGGCGTCGATGGCCGCCTTGCTGCCGCCCAGCGTGGCGATGAAGACCAGCCGGCCGCCTTCGGCCAGCGCTTCGATCTCGCGCGGGATGTAGTCGCCTGCGACCATGTCCAGGATCACGTCCATGCCGCGCGCCCCCGTCGCCTGTTTCACCACGGCGACGAAATCCTCTCTGTGGTAGTCGATCGCGCGCTCTGCGCCCAGCCGCTCACACGCGGCGCATTTCTCCGCATTGCCGGCGGTGGCGAACACGCGATGGCCGAACGCGTGAGCGAGCTGGATCGCGGTGACCCCGATGCCGCTGGAACCGCCCTGTACCAGCAAGGTTTCCCCGGCGCCGCCTTCGCCGCGGCCAAGCTGGCCGCGCTCGAACACGTTGCTCCATACAGTGAAATGGTTCTCCGGCAGTGCCGCCGCCTCGACCATCGAGAATCCCGCCGGCACCGGCAGGCACTGCGGCAGCGGCGCCACCGCGTATTCGGCATAGCCGCCGCCGGCGAGCAGGGCGCACACCGCATCGCCCGGCTCGAAGCCGAACGGGTTGCCGCCGGTGAAGTCGCCTTCCACCAGGATGCCGGCCACCTCCAGCCCGGGCAGGTCGGAGGCGCCCGGCGGTGGCGCGTAGTTGCCCTGGCGCTGGAATACGTCCGGCCGGTTGACTCCGGCCGCGGCTACCTTGATCAGCACCTCGCCCGGGCCCGGCTGCGGGACCGGCCGTTCGGTCAGCCGCAACACCTGCGGGCCGCCCGGCCGGACGATCTCGACGGCTTGCATGGTGGGCATGGGCGCGCTCCGCGGCGGCGTGTCGATGCCGTCAACACTAGCGGCGATACGCGCGAAATCAAGCGTATCGGCTCAGCAGTCGCCGGCCTTCAGCCAGGCGAGGAAGTCGGCCTGCATCTCGGCGCTCAGGCCGTGGTCGATCGGGTAGATCCGGGTCTCGTGCGGCACCTGCAGCGCATCCAGCCATTGATCGGCGCGCTGTGCCCAGCTCACCGGCAGCTTGCTGTCGTGGGCGCCATGGGCGATGAAGGCGCGCAGGCCGGCCAGTTGCGTCCGGTCGGCCAGCTGCGGTTCCAGCTCGGGCAGGATGCGGCCGGACAGCACGGCGAACCCGGCCACGCTGTGCGGTGCGGTCAGCCCCACGCTGGCGCTGAGGATGCCGCCCTGGCTGAAGCCGGCGATCACCGTATGGCGCGGTTCGATGCGCCAGGCTGCCTGCAGTTGCCCGATCAGGCGGATCAGCGCGAGCCGGCTCTGCTCCGCTTCGGCGGCATCGATGCTGGGGCCGTCGGCGGTGAACGCCACGCGGAACCAGCCGTACTGTCCCGGCGCGAAAGCCAGCGGGCCGCGGGGCAGCACCACCAGCATATCGGGATCGGCCGCGTCGGCCAGCGGGGCGAGGTTGCCCTCGTTGCCGCCGACCCCGTGCAACAGCAGCAACAACGCCTTCGGGGCGGCCGGCCGCGGTTCGCGCAGGCGGAAGGAGAGGCCCGAGGCAGGATCGTCCTGCAGCGGGCCGAGCGGGGAGGGTGACGGAATGGACATGGCGAACTCTCGTGGCGTGGCTCGATGGAAGCGGCGGCCGACCGATCGCCGCCGGCCGGATCACGCTGCCGCGTCCACCAGCACCAGTTCGGCGTCTTCCAGCGCGGTCACTTTCAGCACCGACTCGTCGCGGATCGCGGCGCCGTCGCGGGCGTGCAGCTTCACGCCGTTGAGTTCCACCTTGCCGGTGGCCGGCACCAGATAGGCGTAACGGCCGGGGGCCAGCGCGTACTCGGTGCTTTCGCCGGCCTTGAGCGTGGCGCCCAGCACGCGCGCGTCGGTGCGCAGCGGCAGCGCCTCGGTATCGTCCTTGAAGCCGCTGGCCAGCGCCACGAAGCGGCCCGAACGATCCCCCTTGGGAAACGGCCGCGCGCCCCACGACGGCGCCCCGCCGTTCCGGTCGGGGATGATCCAGATCTGGAAGATGCGCGTGGTCACGTTCTCCAGGTTGTACTCGGCGTGGGTGATGCCGCTGCCCGCGCTCATCACCTGCACGTCGCCGGCCTCGGTGCGGCCCGCGTTGCCCAGGCTGTCCTTGTGGCTGATCGCGCCTTCGCGCACGTAGGTGATGATCTCCATGTCCGCGTGGGGATGCGGCGGGAAGCCGGTCTGCGGCGCGATGGTGTCGTCGTTCCACACGCGCAGCGCGCCCCAGCCCATGCGCTTCGCGTCGTGGTAGCCGGCGAAGGAGAAATGATGCTTGGCCTTGAGCCAGCCGTGGTCGGCTCCGCCCAGGCTGTCGAAGGGTCTGCGTTCAATCACGGCGATGCTCCTCATGTTCATCGCGCCAGGATGGCGCCCGGGTGCAACATAAGGCTACACAGCGCCGCCTGAAACGGGCGCGAAGGAAACGGATTGTCGCCGTTCCGGCGCCAGTGGCCGGCTTACCAGTCGGTGGGCCGGTAATCCTTCAGGAATTGGCCCCACACGTGCTCGCCGGTGTTGATGCCGTGGATGATCGGGTCGACGATGCGGGCGGCACCGTCGACGATGTCCAGCGGCGGGTGGAAGCGTTCCTCGCGCACCTTCTTTGCGGCCAGCTCGGCGGGGTCCTCGTCGGTCACCCAGCCGGTGTCGACGCTGTTCATGTGGATGCCGTCGTTGTGGTAGTCGGTGGCCGCGGTGCGCGTCATCATGTTCAGCGCGGCCTTGGCCATGTTGGTGTGCGGGTGGCGGGTGGTCTTGAAGCTGCGGTAGAACTGGCCCTCCATCGCCGACACGTTGACGATGTGCTTGTCGCGTTCGCCCGTGCGCAGCATCAGCGGCTTCAGCCGCGCGCTGATGATGAACGGCGCGATCGCGTTGACCAGCTGCACCTCCAGCAACTCCACCGACGGCACCTCGGCCATCAGCAGCCGCCACGAATTGCGCTGGCGCAGGTCGACCTGCTGCAGGTCCTGGTCCAGCCGGCCTTCGGGGAACAGGTGGCTCTGCGCCAGCAGTTCCTCCGGCAGCAGCGGCAGCTGCGACAGCTCGGCGGCGCGGGTCAGTCCGGCCAGTTCCGGCCCGCGCCCGGCCAGCGCGGTGCCGCCGGGCAGGATCTCCGCGCCGCGCAGGCCCTCGTAATGGCCGACCAGCCCGCGCACGTGCCCGGGCAGCTCGTGCAGCGCGGCGGTCTCGCCTTCCATCATGTGCGCGTAGAAATCCGGCGGGCGGCGCACGGTCTGGCAGGCGTTGTTGATGATGAAGTCCAGCCGCGGCCGCGTCGCCACCAGTTCCTGGCAGAACGCCTCGACGCTGGGCGTGTGGCGCAGGTCCAGGCCGTAGACCTGCAGGCGGTGGCCCCATGCGGCGAAGTCCGGCTCGGCCGCGTAGCGCGCCGCCGAGTCGCGCGGGAAGCGCGTGGTGACGATCAGCTCGGCGCCCGCGCGCAGCAGCTTCAGGCCGGCCTGGTAGCCGATCTTCACGCGGCCGCCGGTGAGCAGGGCCACGCGCCCGCGCAGGTCGGCCAGTTCGCCGCGCTTGGCGTAGTTGAACGCGGCGCACTCAGGGCACAACTGGTCGTAGAAGAAATGGATGGACGTGTACTTGCGCTTGCACACGTAGCAGTGCTTCGGCTCGACCGACTCGCGCGGTTGCACAGCATCGGCCTCGGGCGGGACGTCGTGCGGCAGGAAGCCTTCCGGCGCGAACACGTTGGGCGTGGTGAACACCGGCTTGCGGCGCAGCGTGCGGATGCCGGTCCGGTCCAGCACGGTTTCCTCGGCCTGTACCTTCGAGGCATGGCGTGCCTTCTCGGCCGCCTTCAGCTTGATCCGGCGCACCGCCGGGTCGGGGTGGTAGACCTGCGCCACCGCCTGGTGCAGCCGCTGGCGGTCCTCGGCCGGGAGCCGGTCCAGCAGTTGCCGGTCGGCCGCCACCGATTCCAGCAGTGTCGCCGCGGCGCGCAGGCGCTCCAGCAGGTTGGCGTCCGCGTCGTCGGGCAAGGGCAGGGGGCCGGGCTTGATGGTCAAGGAGGTCTTCCGTCGTGATGGGGCGAAGCGTCGCCAACCGCCTATTTTGCCTGCTTCGGGCCGGTTTTCGGGAATCGCTGTGACAGGCAGCGCCCGGCGTCGCCGGCCACCAAGCAGAATCGGATTTTTGAAATTGGGATATTGCGCACAGTTCGATGGCATGACTAATGCTGAACTGACACCGTAACCGCCCAGGCCGGGCGGCGTAGCAGTACCCGGGTGGAGTATGGCGCTGGCAGGATCGAGCGCGATGGCCGCCCACAGCGATGAAGGTTTCCGCGTGTCGACAGCAGCAAGTGCGCATGTACAAGAGGCCGCCGCGGCCCGGTCTGTCGCTGTGTTCCCTCCCATCGTTGATGCCTTGCTGGGCGACTTGCCCACGGCGCATCGTGCCTTGCCGATCGGCCACCGCGTGGCCGGGCAGGGCTGCCATGGCGCGAAAACGGGCCGCGGCCTGCATGCGGTGGTGCGCATCCGTTTCGTCTACTTCCCGTCGGTCGACGGGGATGATTGCCGGGCGCTCTCCCACCCGCACCTGACCCTTGCCGAAGTCCTGCTGGACCGCGTGCTGGCTGCCCGTGCCGCCGGCCTGCGGCCGATGGCTCCCACGCTCGACTACGCCGCCGAGGCGCGCGCCACGGTGCGGCCGCCGCGCAGCATGTTCCATCCGGCCACGCTGGAATACCGCCGCTGGTACCGCACGGACGGCAGTGCACGCACCCAGCCGCTGACCCGCGAAGCGCTCGCGCTGCGGCTGGCGGCTACCGACGAACTGCCGATGAAGGAGGCGCGGGCCCGCGTCGCACAGCGCTCGCATGCGCTGCCGGCAGCCGACCAGGCATGGCTGGTCGACCGCCGCCACACGCCGCTGGAGCGGCGCCCGCTCAACCAGACGGAGTTCCGGATGCTGGTGCGCGCCCTGGATGTCATCTGGGACGTCTCGGGCGGCAACTCGCACATGGATCGCGTGAACCGCCGTATCGCGCTGCGCGCGGTCGCCGTGCTGGGCAACCTGCTGGACGAGTACGTCGCCTCGCCGTTCCAGTCTGCCGCGTTGGCCGAAACCTTCAACGAGTACCACTTGGCGCACCTGCGCCGGACCATCGAGAACTCGCGGCAGGCCGAATCCGCCTCGTGCGTCCTGCTGGCCGGTCCCAAGGCCTGGTTCGCCGCCAAATCGGCGCGGATGCGCGCCGAACATCAGCTCGGCCTGGCCAAGTCGCCGATGGCAGCCACCACGATGCGCCTGTCGGAGCGTCCGGTCGTCGCCATGGTCGGCGGCCGCCTGCACACGTTCGTGGGCGGCCGACGCCCAGGCGCCCTCATGGCGCCGGCCGTGCCGACCTACGCCACGTTCGGCTGAGCCGCCAGCCGATCCATCGCTGATCCATCCGGTTGCCGATGCAACGGGCGGATGCGTGGCCGCATCTCCGCCATTGAACCGTGCGCCCGCATCCACCGGGCCAGAACCGCTCAGGCCGAACCAGGCCAAAGCCGCTTGCGGCAGCAGCGCCGCATCGTTGCTGCAGGGGCACCCCCTGTTGGCGCATTCATCCGGACTTAACCCGCAGCGCGTTTATGCTGCGCCGCGCATCCCGGCCGTAGTGGGTTGCCTCACGAACCGGCGGCCCTGACGACGCGAAAAGCGAGGAAACCATGAACACGACGGGGCCATCCAATGCCGTGCTGGCCAATCTTCGGCGGCTGCTGCCGGAGCTGGAGGGGCTGTATACCGACGTGCATGCGCATCCCGAACTGTCGATGCAGGAGGTTCGCACTGCGGGGCTGGCGGCCGAGTGGCTGCGCAAGGCGGGCTACGAGGTGAGCACGGGCATCGGCAAGACGGGCGTGGTCGGCGTGCTTCGCCATGGCGAAGGGCCGGTCGTGATGCTGCGCGCCGACATGGATGCGCTGCCCGTCGCGGAAGTCACCGGCGTGCCGTATGCCAGCAAGGTGACCGCCACCGATCCCGAGGGCCGCACGGTGCCGGTGATGCACGCCTGCGGCCACGACATGCACGTGACCTGGCTGGCCGGTGTGGCCACGCTGCTGGCGCAGGCGCGCGAGGCCTGGCACGGCACGATCCTGGCGGTGTTCCAGCCCGGTGAGGAAACCGCCCAGGGCGCGCAGGCAATGATCGACGACGGCTTGCTCAAGCGCTACCCGAAACCGGACGTGGTGCTCGGCCAGCACGTGATGGTCGGCCCGGCCGGTGCCGTCGCCGGGCGCACCGGCGTGATCACCTCGGCGGCAGACAGCTTCCAGATCCGCCTGTTCGGGCGGGGCGCGCACGGCTCGATGCCGCAGGCGAGCATCGACCCGGTGGTGATGGCGGCGTCCGTGGTGCTGCGGCTGCAGACCATCGTGTCGCGCGAGATCGCCGCGGCGGAGTCGGCAGTGGTCACCGTCGGTGCGCTGCAGGCGGGCACCAAGGAGAACGTGATCCCGGACGAAGCGATCATCAAGCTCAACGTGCGCACCTTCGACGAAGGCGTGCGCCAGCGCGTGCTGGCCGCGATCACGCGCATCGTGAACGCCGAGGCCGCGGCCTCGGGCGCGCCGCGGCCGCCGGAGATCACGCCGCTGGACCGCTACGACCTGGTGTCCAACGACCAGGCGGCCAGCGCGCGCGTGGTGGAGGCGTTCCGCCAGCACTTCCCGCCGGAAAGCGTGCGCCAGACCGGCCCGGCGCCGGCCAGCGAGGACTTCGGTTCGTTCGGCACGCAGTGGGGCGTGCCGTCGGTGTTCTGGTTCGTGGGCGGCACCGACCCGGCGGTCTATGCCAAGGCCAAGGAGGCCGGCAAGATCCAGGAACTTCCCACGAACCACAATCCGCGCTTCCTGCCCGTGCTGCATCCCACGCTGGAAACCGGCGTCGAGGCGATGGTGGTGGCGGCCATGGCCTGGCTGGGCACCGTGCCGGCGAGCGGGAGCCGATAGGGCATCGGATCGGCAGGTTGGCCAAGGGTTGCCTCGCCACCCCGACCGCGCATCCATGCTTCGATGCAAATGGAAACGGCGCCGTGTTGCCACGACGCCGTTTCTGTTTCAGCGGAAGTCGCCCGGCGCCTGCGCATGCCGGCGCGGCGAACGGACTCAGAGCGCCTCGAAAATCCCCGCCGCGCCCATGCCGGTGCCGATGCACATGGTCACCATGCCGTACTTCTGCTTGCGCCGGCGCATGCCGTGCACCAGCGTGGCGATGCGCACCGCGCCGGTGGCGCCGAGCGGGTGGCCCAACGCGATGGCGCCGCCGAGCGGATTGACCTTGGCCGGGTCGAGCTTGAGATCACCGATGACGGCAAGAGCCTGGGCGGCGAAGGCTTCATTGAGTTCGATCCAGTCGAGCTGATCCTGGCTGATGCCGGTCTGCCTGAGCGCCTTCGGGATCGCTTCCTTGGGGCCGATGCCCATGATCTCCGGGCGCACGCCGGCGACGGAGAAGCCGACGAAGCGGGCCAGCGGCTGCAAGTTGTACTGCTTGATCGCCTTTTCGCTGGCCAGCAGCACGGCGCCGGCGCCGTCGGACATCTGGCTGGAATTGCCGGCGGTGACGGTGCCGCCGAACTGGCCGTTGCGGAACACGGTCTTGAGCTTGGCCAGCACGTCGGCGGTGGTGCCGGCGCGTGGGCCTTCGTCGTTCTCGATCAGGCGGCTGTCAGTGACGATGCCGCGGGTGGCGAGATCGGGATAGTGGTCGGCGAGCTGGAACGGAGTGATCTCGTCCTTGAACTCGCCGGCGGCCTGGGCGGCGAGCGCGCGGCGGTGGCTTTCCACCGAGAACGCGTCCTGCTGCTCGCGGCTGACTTTCCACTGCTTGGCCACATTCTCGGCGGTGATGCCCATGCCGTAGGCGATGCCGATGTGCTCGTTGTCGAAGATGCCCGGGTTCATCGCCACCTTGTGGCCCATCATCGGCACCATGCTCATGCTCTCGGTACCGCCGGCGAGCATCAGGTCGTCCTCGCCGAGGCGGATGCGGTCGGCCGCCATCGCCACGGCCTGCAGGCCCGACGAGCAGAAGCGGTTGATGGTGACGCCGGGCACGGTATCGGGCAGGCCGGCCAGCAGTACGCCGATGCGCGCCACGTTCATGCCCTGCTCGGCCTCGGGCATGGCGCAGCCGATGATGGCGTCGCCGATCTGGTGTGGGTCGATGCCGGGCGCCTGCGCCATCACGGCGCGGATCACGTGGGCGAGCATGTCGTCCGGGCGGGTGTTGCGGAACACGCCGCGCGGCGCCTTGCCGACCGGGGTGCGGGTGGCGGCGACGATGTAGGCGTCTTGCACTTGCTTGGTCATTTCGTTCTCCGTTGCCCTCGCGCGTGGCGCGGATTCGGGCGAAGTTTTGTCGTGGCTTGCGGGGACAACCATCCCCACCCCAGCCCTCCCCTTGAAGGGGAGGGAGCAGGGCGCGCTCAGTTCCTGAGCGGTTTGCCGGTGGTCATGGTGTGGGCGATGCGGGCCTGGGTCTTCTCGGTCTTCGCCAGTTCCACGAAGTGCTTGCGCTCGAGCGCAAGCAGCCATTCCTCGTCCACCGTCGAACCGCGTTCGATCACGCCGCCGCACAAGGTATCGGCGATGCGCCTGGCGATTTCCACGTCGTGCTCGGAGGCGAAGTAGCCGGCCTGCAGGTTGGCGAGCGAGGCGCGGAAGGTGGCGGTGCCCACGTCGCCGGCGACCGGGATGGACCGCTGGTACAGCGGCGGGCGCCAGCCGCTCTCGGCCAGCGATACGGCCACCTGCTTGGCGACGTAGAGCAGCTCGTAGGCGTTGAACACCACCACGTCGCTGTCGCGCAGCAGGCCCATGGCCTTGGCTTCGGTCGCACTGGGCGAGACCTTGGCCATCGCCACGGTCTCGAACACCTTCTTCAGTTCCTCGAACGGGTCGGCCGGGTTCGCCTTGGCGGCGCGCACGGCCAGTTCATGCAGGCCGCCACCGGCCGGCAGCAGGCCCACGCCGGCCTCGACCAGGCCGATGTAGCTTTCCAGCGCCGCCACGGTGCGCGCCGAATGCATCTGGAATTCGCAGCCGCCGCCCAGCGCGAGGCCGCGTACGGCAGCCACCACCGGCACCAGCGAATGCTTGATGCGCATGCTGGTGCGCTGGAAGTTGGCGACCATCTTCTCGAAGTCGCCGAACTTGCCTTCCTTCAGCAGGCCTAGCGCGCCCTTGAGGTCGGCGCCGGCGGAGAACGGCTCGCCGGTCTGCCAGATCACCACGGCCTTGAGTTTTTCCTCGGCGATGCCGATGGCGTGCTGGATGCCGTCGAGCACGTGGTCGTTGACGGTGTGCATCTTGGTCTTGAACGAGAGGATGCCGATACCGTCGTCGCCCAGCGTCCACAGGCGCACGCCGTCGTTCTCCCACACGGTGTTGCCCTGGTCGAACTTCTCGCCCAGGATCGGATCGGGGAACAGCTGGCGCTTGTACACGGGGTGCTGCGAGCGCGGCTTGTCGACCTTGGCGCTGGCCGACCAGGAACCGGCCTTGCCGTGCACGCCGTTGCGGCCGTCGGTGACCCAGGCGGGCAAGGGTGCCTTGCTCATCGCCTTGCCGGCGGCGATGTCCTCGGCGATCCAGCCGGCCACCTGCTGCCAGCCGGCGGCCTGCCAGGTCTCGAAGGGCCCAAGCTTCCAGCCGTAGCCCCAGCGGATGGCGAAATCCACGTCGCGCGCGGTGTCGGCGATGTCGGCCAGATGGTAAGCGGTGTAATGGAACAGGTCGCGGAAGGTGGCCCACAGGAACTGCGCCTGCGGGTCGCTGGACGCGCGCAGCTTGGCGAACTTTTCAGCCGGATCCTTGATGGCGAGGATGGCGGCGACTTCGTCGGAAGCCTTCTGCTCGCTCGGACGATAATCCTGCTTGGCCACGTCGAGCACCACGATGTCCTTGCCGGCCTTCCGGTAAAAGCCTGCGCCGTTCTTCTGGCCCAGCGCGCCCTTCTCGATCAGGCCGCTCAGCCACGCCGGCGCCTTGAAGTAGGCGTGCCACGGATCGTCGGTCAGCGTGTCGGCCATGGTCTTGATGACATGGGCCATGGTGTCCAGGCCCACCACGTCGGCGGTGCGGTAGGTGGCGCTCTTGGGGCGGCCCACGGCCGGGCCGGTCAGCGCGTCGACGGTGTCGAAGCCGAGCTTGAACTGCTCGGTGTGGTGCATGGTGGCCAGCATCGAGAACACGCCGATGCGGTTGCCGATGAAGTTCGGGGTGTCCTTGGCGATCACCACGCCCTTGCCGACGGTGGTGACGAGGAAGGCTTCGAGGCCGTCCAGCACGTTCCTGTCGGTGAGCCGGGTCGGGATCAGCTCGACCAGGTGCATGTAGCGCGGCGGGTTGAAGAAGTGCACGCCGGAGAAGCGGTGGCGCATTTCCTCCGGCAGCGCCTCGGCCAGGGTGTTGATCGACAGGCCCGAGGTGTTGGAGGCGATGATCGCGGTCCTCGACAGGTGCGGGGCGATCTTCCGGTACAGGTCCAGCTTCCAGTCCATCCGCTCGGCGATCGCCTCGATCACCAGGTCGACGTCCTTGAGGTGTGCCATGTCCTCGTCATAGTTGGCCGGGATGATCGCGGCAGCGAGGTTCTTGTCGGCCAGCGGCGCCGGCGACAGCTTGGCCAGGTTGGCGATGGCCTTCAGCGCGATGCCGCTCTTCGGACCGTCCTTGGCGGGCAGGTCGAACAGCACGGTCTCGACGCCGGCGTTGGTCAGGTGCGCGGCGATCTGCGCGCCCATGACACCGGCGCCCAGCACGGCGGCCTTGCGGATGCGCAGCGCTGATGTAGGTGAGGATGCAGCGGTCATTGGCTTCTCCGATGGTGCAAGCAGGTTGGATCAGGTGATGAGGTCAGGGGTGGCTGAGTCCGGCGACGGCAAAGCGAACCAGGTGCTGGACGGTCTGCTCGCGATGCGCGTGCTCGCTGACGTCGCCCTTGCGCTGGATCATGCCGAAGCCGGACATCGCGTGGGTCAGCGCGCCGGTGACGAGGTCGATGCGCCAGTACAGCTCCGGTTTGCTCAGCTGCGGCAGCAGGCGGGCGAATTCGGCGGTGAACTGGCGCATCACGTGGCCGTAGTTGGTGGACAGGAACTGGCGCAGGCTGTCGTCGTGCTCGGCGAACGCGCGCGCCAGCACGCGCATGAACAGCGCGCCGCTGTTGTCATGGGACAGTTCGAGGGCCGGGCGGATGTAGGCTTCCAGCACGTCCTCGAGCGTGGTGTCCGGGGCGCCGGCGACCTTGGCCAGGGCAACCAGCCGGCTCTCGTTCAGCGCGTCCAGGCGGCGGCGGAACACCTCCTCGACCAGCTTTTCCTTGGAGCCGAAGTGGTAGTTGACCGCCGCCAGGTTCACCCCGGCTGCGGCGGTGAGCTGGCGCAGCGAGGCACCGTCGAAGCCGCGCTGGGCGAACAGGAGTTCGGCGGCGCCGAGTATCCGTTCCTTGGTCGAGCCGGAGCTGTTCACGGGGAAACCATCCATCGGCCACGGGCCGGTTCAAACGATCGTTTGAGCATACGCGGACAGTTCCGCGGTCGTCAAACGGTCGTTTGTTGCAAATTCCCGGCGACTTGCGTATGAGTTAGAATCTGTCAAACTTTCGTGAGTTAAATCCGCAATCTCTGTCGGATTTGACTGAATTCCCGCCGGCCGGGGGCCGGCGACGACCCCACTTCCATTCATCCGTTTTCCCGGAGCAGACCCGCATGGCGCTGGAGCGCACCCTTTCCATCATCAAGCCCGATGCCGTTGCCAAGAACGTCATCGGCGAAATCTACGCTCGTTTCGAAAAGGCCGGTCTCAAGATCGTCGCCGGCCGGATGAAGCAACTGTCGCGCAAGGAAGCCGAGGGCTTCTATGCCGTGCATCGCGAACGGCCGTTCTTCAAGGCGCTGGTCGAGTTCATGATCTCCGGTCCGGTGATGATCCAGGTGCTGGAAGGCGAGAACGCCGTGCTGGCCCACCGCGACCTGATGGGTGCCACCAACCCGAAGGAAGCCGCACCGGGCACGATTCGCGCCGACTTCGCCGACTCCATCGACGCGAATGCCGTGCACGGCTCCGATGCGGTCGAAACCGCCAAGGTGGAGATTGCTTATTTCTTCGCTGCGACGGACGTGTTGTCGCGTTAATTTGTGCGTTCATCCTTGAACGCGAAGGTCAAATGAGCGGCCATCCATCCGTGGTCGCACTCTTCAAAAACATGAATCAGGTAGTTGCCACTCCATCCGACCCGAAGACCGCCAAGGTCAACCTGCTCGATTTCGATCGTCAGGGCCTGCGTGATTTCTTTGCGCAGCTCGGCGAGAAGCCGTATCGCGCCGAGCAGGTGATGAAGTGGATCTACCATGATCTGGAAGACCGCTTCGAAAACATGACCGACGTGGGCAAGGCGTTGCGCGCCAAGCTCACCGAGGCGTGCTACATCGGCGCGCCGAACACCCTGCTGGACAAGGCTGCCACCGACGGCACGCACAAGTGGCTGCTTGGCATGGACAAGGGCAACGCGGTCGAGACCGTGTACATCCCCGAGCCGACCCGCGGCACCTTGTGCGTCTCCTCGCAGATCGGCTGCGCGCTGAATTGCCAGTTCTGCTCGACCGGCGCACAGGGCTTCAACCGCAACCTGTCCACCGCCGAGATCATCGGCCAGGTGTGGGTGGCGGCGAAGTACCTGGGCAATGTCACCCACCAGAACCGCCGCATCACCAACGTGGTGATGATGGGCATGGGCGAGCCGCTGGCCAATTTCGAGAACGTGGTGCGGGCGATGAAGCTGATGCGCGACGACCTCGGTTTCGGGCTGGCATCGAAGCGAGTCACGTTGTCCACCGCCGGCATGGTGCCGTTGATCGACGAATTGTCCGATGCCATCGACGTGTCGCTGGCGGTGTCGCTGCACGCGGCCAACGACGAGCTGCGCACCGAGCTGGTGCCGCTCAACAAGCGCTACCCGATCGCCGAACTGCTCGCCGCCTGCCAGCGCTGGATCGCGCGCAAGCCGCGCACCTCGATCACCTTCGAATACACCCTGATGAAGGGCGTCAACGACCAGCCCGAGCACGCCCGCCAGCTGATCAAGCTGATGCGCAAGCTGCCGACCTGCAAGGTCAACCTGATTCCGTTCAACCCCTTCCCGGGCACCCGTTTCGAGCGCTCGGACGCGGGCACAATCCGCGAGTTCCAGACGCAGCTGCTCAACGCCGGCGTGCTGACCATGCTGCGGCGCACCCGCGGCGACGATATCGATGCGGCCTGCGGCCAGTTGGCCGGGCAGGTGACGGATCGCACCCGGCGCAGCGCCGGTCTGCGCAAACGGCAGGACGAGGGGACATTGCATGCGATTTGACCGGGCATTGCTGATCTGCCTGTCGCTGCTGCTGGCCGGCTGCATCACCACGCGCACCGACAGCAGCTCGCTGGGCAAGAACATGCCGCAGGCCAGCAAGGCCGACCAGGCGCAGGATGCTGCCAGGATCCACACCGAACTGGGCCAGCGCTACCTAGCCTCCGGTGATCTGCAGACCGCCCTGGAAAAACTGACCAAGGCCCTGCAGTTCGACCCCAATTACGCGCCGGCGCACACCGTGATCGCGGTGCTGTACGAACGCATCAACAACCTGCCCGAAGCCGAGCAGCATTACCGCAAGGCGGTAGCGCTGGAACCGGCCAAGGGTGCGCCGAACAACAATCTGGGCGTGTTCCTCTGCCATATCGGAAAGATCGCCGAGGCGAACGGCTATTTCCAGAAAGCCGTCGCCGATCCCTTCTACCAGACCCCGGACGTGGCGCTGACCAATGCCGGCGTATGCCAGCTGCGCGCGAACGACGTCACCGGGGCCGAAGCGAATTTTCGTGACGCCATCGTGCGAAATCCGAAAAACGCAGAGGCACTCTTCCAGCTTGCCAACACGCTTTATCGGAACGGGGATGCGTTTCGCGCCAGGGCCTTCATCCAGCGATTCGACGCGCTGGAGCAGCCTACTGCCGCGTCGCTCAAGCTCGGCCACGACATCGAATCCAGCCTGGGCAACAAGGATGGTGCCCACAACTACCGCAAGCGATTGCTCAGCCAGTTCCCGGACTCGGAACAGGCGCACGCCCTTGACACCACCGCCAGCCAATGACCTCCATGCAGCCCCATCCGACCGCGCAGGGTTCGAGTGAGCCCGAGCTGTTTGGCATCAATTTGTCCAACATGGATGTGTCGTCGACAAACCCTCACACGGTAAGTTTCGGCAACCGCCTGCATGCGGCGCGTGAAGCCCGCGGCCTGGACCTGGAGGCCTGCGCGCATCAGTTGAAACTGCCCGCCCGCGTACTGCGCCGACTCGAGCGCGACCAGTACGACGGCATCGATTCGAAGATCTACCTCGCCAGCTACATCGGCAAGTACGCACGGCATCTCGGCCTCGACGAGGCGTCGGTCCAGGCTGAACTCGATCGCATCAAGCAGGTCGAGCCGCTGTTGGTGGCCACCGGCGGCATCTCGCATTCGCGCTTCCTGCTGGATCGCTATGCCACAGCGGCTACCTATGTCGTGCTGACGGCGGTGATCGTGGTGCCGATGATCTGGCTGGGCGTGCGCGGCACGCTGGATCGCGACCTCAGCCATTTTGCGCCGCTGGATGCCGCCCCGGTGGCACAGATGGATGCGCCGGCACCGCCTGCTGCTGCCGTCGACCGTGCCAGCAAACCGCTACCGGCGTCGCCGCCGAAGGTGACGCCGCCGGCGGAGCAGGATCAGCCGCTGCTGGCTTCGATGGCACCGTTCCCGAGCCTGGAAAACACCAATCTGTCGTCGGCCAGGCCCAGCACGCCGTCCGCGCCGGCCGTCGAGGCCGGCACCGGCAGCCACAGTCTGAGCCTGAGCCTGTCCGACGCCAGCTGGGTCGAAGTGGTCCAGGCCGATGGTTCGCGCCTGGAATACGGGCTGCTGCCGGCCGGCAGCAGCAAGACCTACCGCAGCGACCAGCCGTTGGACGTGCGCATCGGCAATGCCAGTGGCGCGCAAGTAAGCATCGACGGTGCATCGGTGGGCCTGGACGAATTCCGGCGCGCCAACGTGGCCCGTTTCCGCATGCAGATGCAGGACGGCAAGGCCTCCGCGGCCAGTCTCTGATCGCCACCAGCGGCCGCTGCGGGCGGCCCATTTCGGTTATGCTTGCCCACTTGGTTCGCCCGGCAACGGGCGGGCACGACGGGCATTTCCTTTTTCTGTCCACCGCGCCGGCACGTGCACGCGTCCTCGGGTGCGCGGCCTCTTGAATGGTGATCGCATGGCATTTGAAGAATACGACAAGTACGAACAGAGCGAACTGGTTCAGAAGTGGCTGCGCGAAAATGGCATGTCGATCGTCGTGGGCATCGCGATTGGCCTGGTCGGCATCTTCGGTTGGCAGCAGTGGCGCAACCACCAGGCACGGCAGGAGGGCGAGGCCGCTCAGCTCTATCAGCAGGCGCAGATTGCGTTCGCCTCCGGCAAGCCGGACACCGCCGCGCAGCTGACCGACCGGCTGATGAAGGATTACGCCAAGTCGCCGTTTGCCGTATTTGCCGCCAGCGATCGCGCCAGGCAGCAGGTGCAGGCCGGTCAGCTCGACAAGGCCGAGGCGTCGCTGGAGTGGGCCGAGAGCCACGCCGCGGCTCCGGAACTGAAATCGCTGACGCTGCTGCGCATCGCCCAGGTGGAGCTGGCGCGCGACAACGGCAAGCAGGCGCTGGCCACGCTCGACCGCATCCCGGCCGGCAGCTATCAGGGCCTGGTGCAGGAACTCCGCGGTGATGTGCTGGTCAAGCTTGGACGCTCCGACGAAGCGCGCAAGGCCTATCAGGCAGCCTTGTCGGTGTTGGGCGAGGAAGCGCCGCAACGCGGCGCCTTGCAGATGAAACTCGATGATTTGGCCGTGGACGGGAAGCAGGGCGCATGAAACGATTTTTGCTGATCACGCTGGCCTCGTTGGTAAGCCTTGCCGGGTGTCATTCGTTCAAGAAGGAAAACGTCCAGCCGCCGACCCCGTTGGCGAAGGATTTCAAGCCTACCGTGCAGGTCACCCGCCTGTGGCGCAACAGCGTCGGCCATGGCGCCGGCACCAGCGGCGCGCGCCTGCGTCCGACCGTGGTGGATGGCGTGCTCTACGCCGACAGCACGGACGGCAAGCTGGCGGCGTTCGACGCCAGCAGCGGCAAGACCCTGTGGTCGAAGAGTTCGAGCACCCATGGCTGGTTCGGCTGGGGCGACAAGAAGCGCAAGGACGCGATGTACGCCGGCGGTCCCGCGGTCAACGGCGACCTGCTCGCCGTCGGCACGCTGGACGGCCACGTCTACGGCATCAATGCGAAGGACGGCAGCCCGCGCTGGGAAGCCGAGGTGAATTCCGAGGTGCTGGCGTCGCCGGTGATCGTGGACAATCTCGTGGTGGTGCGCACCAGCGACGGCCGCGTCTACGCACTGGATGCCGCCAGCGGCGAGCGTCGCTGGGTGTACGACCAGGGCACCGTGCCGCTGCTCAGCCTGCGCGGCAATGGCGCGCTGCGAGCCGCCAACGGCGTGCTGTTCTTCGGCAGCGACGACGGCAAGCTGATCGCGCTGCGCCAGGACAACGGCACCAAGCTGTGGGAACAGAGGCTTGCCAGCGGCGAAGGCCGCACCGAGATCGACCGCCTCAGCGACGCCGACGGCGCGATCCTGCTGGATGGCAGCACGCTCTACGGGGCCGCCTACCACGGCAACCTGATGGCGGTGGACGGCCCCAGCGGCCGCCCGCTGTGGTCGCACCCGTTCTCCAGCTTCGGTTCGCTCGCGGTCAGCGGGAATGCCGTGTTCGGCGCCAACGACGAGTCGGTGCTGTGGGCGTTCGACAAGAGCGGCGGTTCCGATCTCTGGAAGAACGACGCGCTGAAGCATCGCTGGGTCACCGGCCCGGCCGTGCAGGGCAACTATGTCGTGGTCGGCGACATGGAAGGCTACGTGCACTGGTTGCAGACCGGCGACGGCGCGCTGGCCGCGCGCGAGCGACTGTCGAAGAAGGCGATCCGCGCCCAGCCGCTGGTGGTGGGCGATGTCGTCTATGTCGAGGACGTCGAGGGCCGCATCGGCGCCTACCGTCTGTCCTCGCCCTGATTTTGCCTTAACGTAGTCCACGTCATGCTGCCTGTCGTTGCACTGGTCGGTCGTCCGAACGTCGGTAAATCGACCCTTTTCAATGTGCTGACGCGCAGCCGTGACGCCCTGGTGGCCGACATGCCGGGCGTGACCCGCGATCGCCATTACGGCATATGCCGCACCGGCGGGCGGCCGTTCGTGGTGGTCGACACCGGCGGCCTGTCCGGTGCCGAAGACGCCATGGACGTGCTGACCGCGAAACAGGTGCGGCTGGCGATCGAGGAAGCGAACGTGCTGGTGTTCGTGGTCGACGCCCGCGATGGCCTGCTGCCGCAGGACTACGTGATCCTCGGCGAGCTGCGCCGCAGCGGCAAGCCGATCGTGGCGGTGGTCAACAAGACCGACGGCCTCGACGTGCAGGTCGTGATGGCCGAGTTCTCCGCATTCGGCATCGGCAACACCCTGCCGCTGTCGGCGGCGCACAACCGCGGCACCGACGAGCTGATCCACGTCCTGCTGCCGCTGCTGCCGGCCGATGAGGAAGGTGCGGCCGCCGAAGAGGGCGAGGACGGCAGCATCCGCGTCGCCATCGTCGGCCGCCCGAACGCCGGCAAGTCGACCCTGATCAACCGCCTGCTGGGCGAGGAGCGGCTGATCGTCTCCGACGTGGCCGGCACCACGCGCGACCCGATCCGGGTGCCGCTGGAGCGCGACGGCAAGCGCTATACCCTGATCGACACCGCCGGCATTCGGCGCAAGTCGCGGGTCGAGGAAGCGGTGGAGAAGTTCAGCGTCATCAAGACGCTGCAGTCGATCGCCGCCGCCCAGGTCGTGGTGGTGATGATCGACGCCCGCGAGAACCTCGCCGACCAGGATCTCACCCTGATCGGCTACGCGATGGACGAGGGCAGGGCGCTGGTCATCGCGATCAACAAATGGGACGACATGGATTCGTACCAGCGCGACGAGTGCCGCCGCGCGCTGGATCGCCGGCTGGTGTTCGTCGACTGGGCCAAGCAGGTGCAGATTTCCGCGCTGCACGGCTCGGGCCTGCGCGAGCTGATGCGCGCGGTGGTGCGTGCGCACGCGTCGGCGACCAAGGTGCTGGTGTCTTCCGATCTCACCAAGACGCTGGAAAAGGCCTACGAGAGCTACCAGCCGCCGCTGGTGAACGGCCACTCGCCGAAGCTGCGCTTCGCCCATCCGGGCGGCACCAATCCGCCGACCATCGTGATCCATGGCACCCGCACCAAGCACATCGCGCCGGCCTACCAGCGCTACCTGGAAAACTTCTTCCGCAAGCGCTACAAGCTGGAAGGCACGCCGGTCCGCATCGTGTTCCGCGAGGGAGAGAACCCGTATGCCGGGCGCAAGAAAGTGCTGACCAAAGAACAGCAGCACAAGGCGCGGCGCCGGCTCAGCGAGCTGATCAAGCGCACGCGCTGAGCCGTGCGCCGTGCCGCAAGCCGGCGGGTAAACTGGTGCGATGAGCGAATCACTGAACCGCGAAACCTGGCTGGGCGCGTTGCGCGGGCGTATCGCCGAGATCGCGCCGGCCCAGGCGCTGGCCCGCCAGGCGCAGGGCGGCCTGCTGATCGACGTACGCGAGGACGCCGAACGCGCCGCCGGCATGCCGGCCAATGCGCTGGGCCTGTCGCGCGGTTTCCTCGAACTGCGCATCGAACAAGTGGAGGCGAGCCGCGACCGTCCGTTGCTGCTCCTGTGCGGCAGTGGTCAGCGCTCGCTGCTGGCGGCCGAGGCCCTGCAGCGCCTCGGCTATCGCGACGTCAGCTCGGTGGCCGGTGGTTTCGAGCGTTGGAAGGCCGAGGGCCTGCCGGTTTCCGCCGGCACGCTCGATGCGGATGCCGCCGAACGCTACGCCCGGCAACTGCGCCTGCCGCAGGTGGGCGAGGCAGGGCAGGCGCGCCTGGCCGCCGCGAAAGTCGTCCTGCTCGGCGCGGGCGGCCTCGGCGCGCCGGCCGCGTTGTACCTGGCCGCCGCCGGGGTCGGCCAGCTCACCCTGATCGACGACGACAGGGTCGAGCGTTCCAACCTGCATCGCCAGGTGATCCACGCCGATGCCCGCGTCGGCATGGCCAAGACCGAGTCGGCGCGGATCGCGCTGCAGGCGCTCAACCCGCGCATCCGCGTCGAGGTGCGCAATGAGCGCCTGCAGGCGGACAACGTGGAACGGTTGCTGGCCGGCCACGACCTGCTGATCGACGGCGCCGACAATTTTCCCGCGCGCTACCTGCTGGCTGCCGCCTCGCAGCGCCTGAAGCTGCCGATGATCTACGGCGCGGTGGAACGCTTCAGCGGCCAGCTCAGCGTGTTCGATCCGCGCCGCGCCGACTCGCCGTGCTATCGCTGCCTGTTCCCCGAACCGCCGGCCGCCGCCGATGCGCCGAATTGCAGCGAGGCCGGCGTGCTCGGCGTGCTGCCCGGCATCGTGGGACTGCTGCAGGCCACCGAGGCGCTGAAGTTGATCCTCGACCTGGGCGAGCCGCTGGTCGGCCGCCTGCTGGGCTTCGATGCGCTCGGCATGTGCTTTCGCGAAACCCGCCTGCCGCGCGATCCGGATTGCCCGGGTTGCGGCGCGGGTGCGGTATTCGGCGGCTACGCGGAGGTCGCCAGGCTCTGCGGCTAGCCCAGGTCCGTCGGGATCAAGCCGTAGACGCGCGCGTCCCGCGCCTGTCCGCCCATCCACAACCGTTGCCGCGCCAGCGCCTCGAACCGCGCGCCGACCCTTTCGGCGGTGTGCTGGCTGGCGCGGTTGTCGGGCAGCGTGACGATCTCGATCCGCACCAGCCCCAGTTGTTCGAAACCGAACCGCGCCACCAGGGCCGCGGCCGCCGCCGCCAGTCCCTTTCCCTGGCGCGACTGGCGCACCCAGTAGCCGAGATTGGCGCTGCGGTGAAGCGGATTGTGCTGGTTGAGGCCGATGCCGCCCAGCAACCGGCCGGAGTTCGCCTCGAACATCGCGAACGCCTGGATCTCGCCGGAGTGCCAGCCGGCCCGGCAGTGCGCTATCCACGCAGCGGCGTCATCCGCGCCGTAGCCTGCATGGCACCAGGGCAGCCAGCGGCCGACCGTCGCCACCGACTCGCGTGCAGCCTCGACGAGGGCATCGGTGTCGCGCTCCCGCCAGGGAGACAGGCTCAATCGGCCATCGGTCAGTTCCAACGTGGTGGGCAAGGTGAGGTCGGTGCTCATGCATGCCGTTTGTGCGCTTCGGGCCAAGCCCGGATAATGACGAACTTTACACGCAGGCACCGACATGAGCGCACGCATCCTCGACGGCAAACGCATCGCACAGGAACTGCTCGAGCGCATTGGCCTGCGCGTGGCCCAACGCGTTGAGCAGGGCCTGCCCGTGCCGGGACTGGCGGTGGTGCTGGTGGGCAGCGACGCGGCGTCGTCGGTCTACGTGCGCAACAAGCGCAAGGCCTGCCACCAGGTCGGCTTCCGCTCGTTCGATTACGACCTGCCGTCGACAACCAGCCAGGGCGAATTGTTTGCCCTGATCGATCGGCTCAACGCCGACCCGGAGGTGCACGGCATCCTGGTGCAGTCGCCGCTGCCGGAACACATCGACGAGGATGCGCTGGTCGACCGGATCGACCCCGCCAAGGACGTCGACGGCTTCCAGGCGATCAACGTGGGCCGGCTGGCCTTGCGCCGTTTCGGCCTGCGCCCGTGCACGCCGAAGGGCGTGATGACCCTGCTCGGGCACACCGACCGCCCGGTGCGCGGACAGCATGCGGTGGTGGTCGGCGTGTCCAACCACGTGGGCCGCCCGCTGGTGCTGGAGCTGATGATCGCCGGCTGCACCACCACCAGTTGCCACCGCTTCACCCGCGACCTGGAAACCTTCGTGCGCCAGGCCGATATCGTGATCGTCGCCGTAGGCAAGGCCGGGCTGGTGAAGGGCGAGTGGATCAAGCCCGGCGCCGTGGTGATCGACGTGGGCATCAACCGGCTCGACGACGGTCGCCTGGTCGGCGACGTGGAATTCGCGCCGGCCGCCGAACGCGCCAGCTGGATCACCCCGGTGCCCGGCGGCGTCGGCCCGATGACGGTGGCCACGTTGATGGAGAACACGCTGGAGGCCGCCGAGGCTCGCACGGCGCCGCGCAGGGTCGCCTGATCTGGCCATCGGTTGCCACCGCATTCAGCCGCACGTCTGGCGAGCATGCCGGCGGGGCGCGTATAATCTCCTCTTTGCAGCGGGACTTTTCGCATGCGCATCCTCGCCGAGGCCCTGACCTACGACGACGTCTACCTCGTTCCAGGCCATTCCGTCGTGCTTCCCCGCGACGTCGATACCTCCACCCGCTTCACCCGCAACCTGCGCCTGAACATCCCGATCGTGTCCGCCGCGATGGATACGGTCACCGAGGCGCGGCTCGCCATCACCATGGCGCAGAACGGCGGCATCGGCATCATCCACAAGAACATGACCGCCGAGCAGCAGGCCGCGGAAGTGCGCCTGGTGAAGAAGTTCGAGGCCGGCGTGATCCGCAGCCCGATCACGGTGGGCCCGGACACTTCGATCCGCGAGGTGCTGCGGCTGACCCACGCGCACAACATCTCCGGCGTGCCGGTGGTCGAGGGCAGCAAGCTGGTCGGCATCGTCACCAGCCGCGACATGCGTTTCGAGCGCAAGCCCGAGGATCCGGTGCGCAACATCATGACCCGCCAGGACAAGCTGGTCACGGTAAAGGAAGGCGCCAGCCAGGACGAGGTGCTGCAGCTGCTGCACCGGCACCGCATCGAGAAGGTGCTGGTGGTCAACGACGACTTCCAGCTGCGCGGGCTGATCACCGTGAAGGACATCCAGAAGGCGCGCGACAACCCGTATGCCGCCAAGGACAGCCACGAGGCGCTGCTGGTCGGCGCCGCGGTCGGCGTGGGCGGCGACACCGAGCAGCGCGTGGCCGCGCTGGTCGACGCCGGCGTCGACGTGCTGGTGGTGGACACCGCGCACGGCCATTCGCAGGGCGTGATCGAACGCGCCGGCTGGGTCAAGAAGCACTACCCGCAGGTGCAGGTGATCGCCGGCAACATCGTCACCGGCGAAGCGGCGCGCGCGCTGCTCGACGTGGGCGTGGACGCGGTCAAGGTGGGCGTTGGCCCCGGCTCGATTTGCACCACCCGCGTGGTGGCCGGCGTCGGCGTGCCGCAGATCACCGCGATCGACCTGGTCGCCACCGCGCTGAAGGACGAGATCCCGCTGATCGCCGACGGCGGCATCCGCTATTCCGGCGACATTCCCAAGGCGCTGGCCGCCGGTGCGTCCACCGTGATGCTCGGCTCGATGTTCGCCGGCACCGAGGAATCGCCGGGTGAGGTGGAACTGTTCCAGGGCCGCTCGTACAAGAGCTACCGCGGCATGGGCTCGATCGGCGCGATGCAGCTCGGCTCCAAGGACCGCTACTTCCAGGACGAAGCCGACGCCGACAAGCTGGTGCCCGAAGGCATCGAGGGCCGCGTGCCGTATCGCGGCCCGCTGCGCAACATCATCCACCAGCTGATCGGCGGCCTGCGCGCCTCGATGGGTTACCTGGGGGCGGCCACCGTCGAGGACGTGCGCCACAAGGCACAGTTCGTCAAGGTGACTTCAGCCGGCGTCACCGAGGCGCACCCGCATGACATCCAGATCACCAAGGAAGCGCCGAACTACCGGTTGAATTCCTGAATGCCGGGATTCGGGACACGGGATTCGGGATTGGGCAAAGCAGGGTGCCGAATCCCCTCCGCGTCTCGTGTTCACCGCCATCCACATCGCCCATCACACAGCCACGTTGCCGCCGGCATGTCCGAATCCCGAATCCCGAATCCCCAATCCCGGCTCCACGACGACAAGATCCTGATCCTCGACTTCGGCGCGCAGTACACGCAGCTGATCGCGCGGCGCGTGCGCGAACTGGGCGTGTACTGCGAGATCTGGGCGTGGGACCACGACCCGGCCGAGATCGCCGCGTTCGGCGCGAAGGGCATCATCCTGTCCGGCGGCCCGGAATCCACCACGCTGGCGGGCGCGCCGAAGGCCCCGCAGCAGGTGTTCGACAGCGGCCTGCCGATCCTCGGCATCTGCTACGGCATGCAGACCCTGGCCGCCCAGTTGGGCGGCGCCACGGAAGCGGCCGATGCGCGCGAGTTCGGCCACGCCAGCGTGGACGTCGTGGCCCCGAGCCGCCTGTTCGATGGCCTTAGCGATCATCCGGGCGAGCACAAGCTCGACGTGTGGATGAGCCACGGCGACCACGTGTCGAAAGCGCCGCCGGGTTTCGTCGTTACCGGCACCACGGACCGCATCCCGGTGGCGGTGATGGAGAACGACAGCAAACGCTGGTACGGCGTGCAGTTCCACCCCGAGGTGACGCACACCAAGCAGGGCGGGGCGCTGCTGAAGCGCTTCATCACCGAGATCTGCGGCTGCGCGACGCTGTGGACCGCCGCCAACATCATCGACGACCAGATCGCCCGCGTGCGTGCCCAGGTCGGCGACGATCACGTGCTGCTGGGCCTGTCCGGCGGCGTCGACTCCTCGGTGGTCGCCGCGCTGCTGCACAAGGCGATCGGCGACCGGCTGACCTGCGTGTTCGTCGACACCGGGCTGCTGCGCTGGCAGGAAGGCGACCAGGTGATGGCCACCATGGCCGCCGCTTCCGATGAGCACGGAATGGGCGTCAAGGTGATCCGCGTCAACGCCGCCGACCGCTACTTCAAGGCGCTCGAAGGCGTGGCCGACCCGGAAGCCAAGCGCAAGATCATCGGCGGCCTGTTCGTGGAGATCTTCGACGAGGAGTCGGAGAAGCTCATTGCCGTCGGCGGCAACGTGAAGTGGCTGGCGCAGGGCACGATCTACCCCGACGTGATCGAGTCGGCCGGCAGCAAGACCGGCAAGGCCCACGTCATCAAGAGCCATCACAACGTCGGTGGCCTGCCGGCCCACATGAAGCTGAAGCTGGTCGAGCCGCTGCGCGAGCTGTTCAAGGACGAGGTACGCCGGATCGGCGTGGAACTCGGTCTGCCGCGCGCCATGGTCTACCGTCACCCGTTCCCGGGCCCCGGCCTCGGCGTGCGCATCCTGGGCGAAGTGAAGCGCGAATACGCCGAACTGCTGGCCCAGGCCGATGCGATCTTCATCGACGAGCTGCGCAAGGCCGACCTGTACGACAAGACCAGCCAGGCGTTCGCGGTGTTCCTGCCGGTGAAGTCGGTGGGCGTGGTGGGCGACGCGCGCGCCTACGAGTGGGTGATCGCGCTGCGCGCGGTGGAAACCATCGACTTCATGACGGCGCACTGGGCGCACCTGCCCTACGAGTTTCTCGGCAAGGTTTCCAACAGGATAATCAATGAATTGCGAGGTGTTTCTCGCGTTGTTTATGATATAAGTGGCAAACCACCGGCCACGATCGAGTGGGAATAGCAAAATCAACCACTTGCACGTACCAGGGAAGGCCGGCGATTTGCCGGCTTTCTCATGTAATGAATGCAATAGATTGAAATGAAAGAAGAAACCAGCAACACCTCAAGTGAATTCTCGGCAGCCGACGAGCAGTACATGCGGCACGCGCTGCAGTTGGCGGCGCACGCCCGCGACGCCGAGAATGAGGTGCCGGTGGGCGCGGTGCTGGTGCAGGGCGGGGAGATCGTCGGGCTGGGCTGGAACCGCAACATCACCCTGCACGACCCGACCGCCCACGCCGAGATCATGGCCATGCGCGCCGCCGGCGAGAAAGTGGCCAACCACCGGCTGTCCGGCGCCACGCTGTACGTCACGCTGGAGCCGTGCGCGATGTGCGCGATGGCGATGATCCATGCCCGTCTCGGCCGCGTGGTCTATGCCGCCGTCGATCCCAAGACCGGCGCCGCCGGCAGCGTGTTCGACACCCTGGTGGACGCGCGCCACAACCATCGCATCGAAGTGGCTGGCGGCCTGCTCGCCGAAGAATCCGCCGGCATGCTGCGCGAGTTCTTCCGCGCCCGCCGTTGAGCCTCAGTCGCTGCCGGACGGGATATCGGCCGTAGCCAGCGTGCCGTCGGAGGAACCGTCCACCTTGCTGCCCAGCAGTTGCAGGTGCAGCCCCCAGGGCGATACGAAATCCAGCGCCAGGCGGCCGGCCAGCGGGCCGGAGGTCAACCGGCGCGGCGCACCGCTCACGTCGACGCCTTCGTGGCGCAGCCACTGGTCGGCGTGCGCCACGTCATCCGTCACGAACCGCAACGTGCGGCTGGCCCGCTCCTGCGACGACCGTGCAGGGGAAGGGGAGGCGCCCCGTTCATCGAACAGTTCGACGATCGAACCCTCGTCACAGGCCAGAAGACTGGATTGCCGCGGGCTACCGACCCCGCCCGCAGCCGGGTCGATCGGGCGACAGTCCAGCACGTCCCGGAAAAATGCCACGGCTTGCGCCAGGTCCGGCACGCCGATCCTGGCGTAATCGCCGCCGTACAACGTGGCTGCACCGGCACTCGGCAGCGTGGCGATCACCATGCCGAGCACAAGAAACAGCCGCGAGAGTAATGATTTGCCCATGATCCGGCACCCGAATGCGCTTGTGGCCAGCAATATGGGCGCCGGCCGTTTCCGGCAAAACCCTACGGGGGTGATCGGCGAGTTTCCGTGGGCGAACGATCCGGTGGAGCGGGATCGTTCCGGGACGGAAACGGTGCGATCCCGCCAGGGCCGTTGATCCACGGTCTGGCAACCCGGATCTTCCCGGTGCATCCACACGGACCGGCACGGCACGGGTCGAGCCGGTCACCCGCATCGCGAGGAATCACGGGAATGAAGAACAACCTCAGCCACTTGCCGCAACGTTCGCAGCGCCGGTTCGGCAGCCAGAACGCCGCAGGCCGCGCCACGGTCTCCGGAAATACCGCAGCCGGTACCGGCTTGCGTCCCGAGGACGGTTACGACTGGTTGCGCCGGATCAAACCGGTCCGGGCGGATCAGCGGGCAGGGCAGTAGCGGGCATCGCCACGGCCCATTTCACGGCCTGGACCGTGCGGCGGCTGTTCGTGCGTCACGCTCAAAAGAACTCGTACTCGACCTGGGCCAGCACGGTGCGCCGCGGAGCGGCGGGATTGATACCCAAAAGCAGTCCGATGCGGTATTCGACATTCCCATGCGTGCCCGGCACGTGCCATTCGCCGGTGGCCACGGGGCCGGCCTGGTAGGCGTTGTCGTCCGGGCGGCCGTACGCTTCGATACCGGGCCGGAATGACGACGTCAAGGCATAGGTGCCCGCGTAGCTGTAGCGAAATTCCGTGCCATGCGATGCGCCACTGCCGATGTGGCGTTCCCAGATCAGGTTGACGCGATGATCGAAGCGGCCTGCCGTCTTCTCGATCAACGGGCCGAGCTCGAGCTCACCGGGGCCGCGGCCCCTGGGATGACCGTAGGAGGCGAGCAGGCCCACGTCGGCCCAGTAGCGCCCCGGCTCGGTGAACTGGAACGTATTCTCGAACTCGTAACCCACCAGCTTTCCCTGTCCTCCGGGCTCTTTCTTGTATTCGGCCACGTAGAGTTCGGGCTTCCACCAACCGGTGACTGCGTGCGCGACCGAAAGCTCGGCCGCCCGCTCGCCGTTGATGTCCGCACGGCCGTCGCTGAAGCCGTAGCCGCGCAGTTCGATCTCGGTCTGGGTGGCAATCACGTGCGGCGAGTAGACGATGAAATCGTCTGCGTGCACGAGGCCGACGCATCCCAGCATGGCAAGGCCGAGAGCCACCTGTAAAAAACGTCGGGAGTGGAGGGGAAATGGGCGGTTCGCGTGCATGGAAAGTCCTTGGGGAGAATCGGGTCACGCAGCCGCCTGCGCCGCGAAACCGGGCGCGGCGGCGTTACGGGACTGATGAAGGCGGGCAGGAGGCGGATCAGCGCCATGGCGTGTCGGCGGCGACGAGCAGACCGGTCCGATGACTGGCGCCTATTCCACGATCAGGCGGCCCTGGGCCGTATCCTGGTGGAAGTCGCCGAAGAAACCGTAGGTGCCGGCGCGCAGGGGACCGACGTAAACTGTGGCGCTGCCATTGGGCAGCACCAGCTTCTCGCGGTTGAAATCCGTGCTCTCGAATTCCTCGGGCGTCGGATCCTGGTTGTTCACCACGATGCGCACCTTGGTATTGGCAGGCATCTTGAGCTCACTCGGCTGGTAGCGATGGTCCTTGATGACCAGCGTGTATTCCGGCACGTCACTGGCCGCGGCGGTTCCGGCTGCCAGCAGGGCGGCTCCGGCCAACATCAATAGGCGCTTCATTCGTGGATTCCCTTGAGGTTTCGCAAATGCTACTCATTCCTATTTGACGCGTCAAGGAATTGAGTCCGTGGGAAAGGGAATGACGAGCGCCTTTGACAGGCACGATGGAGCGCGACCGGCAGCCGGACGTGGGATCGTCGGCTTCTGACAGGCAATCAGCGCTGCGTCGGTGGTGTCGTGGTCGTGGTTGACGGGACGGCGTATACGCAGCTGGGCATGGGGGCGACCCGGTGCGCCGTAGCGGGCGCTACACGGATCGCCCGATCCGCTAGAACAGGACCAGTTGCCGGCGGCTGACTTCTTGTGCTGCCCAGCCGTGCGTCTGGATTTCGTGCGCCAGGACGTGCTGCGCGATGCGGCCGCGCTTGACCGTGCCACCCGGTGGTATCAGCCATTGTTGCCGCACCCGCCAACCTGACCATTTCCCGGTCAGGTCGGCCGAACCTTCGATGAGGTCTTGCCGCCACTGCACGATGTGGCGAAGCGGTAGCCGGTGTCCGTTCGGCATCAATAGGGCGTCGCCGTCCAGACGCCAGTGCTTGTTACTCCAGAATCCGCGCATTGTCTTTCAAGTCCTTGAATTTCCGCGCGGCACACGCCGCGAGGACAAGGATAACGATCATTTCTAATTTCGCATAATGTATATTATGTAAAATTAAGGAGACCAGAAATGAAATCGCACAAACGCGGTCACGCGCGCCTCTGGTACGTCTCCCCCACGGATTTCCTTGAGTACGCCGCAGTTGCACCTTGGGGTCCAGCCGAGATACGTGTAAAATGGGACACTTCGTCTGAAAAGGAACGCTCTTTCAGAAGCTTGGCTAGAAATTTAGGTTGAAAGCTCAGCTCAGCGGCTGCCTGTCGGGCCGAACGACATTCCGGCTATTCCAGCATGAGTTCCACCACAAAGGGATCGGGAACAGCCTCGATATCGATCAGGTAGTCACCGAAACGCTTGATGTGACCGGTCATGTACGGACTCATGGTGGTGACGTCCTCTCGTTTCGGCTTCCACCCCTCGGTCGCCAGTTCGCGAAGGATGCGTGTGAGGTCCACCGCATTGCTGAAGATGATCGCGTTGGTGACCAGATCGTTGTACTTGACCGTCTTCTCCTGCTCTTCCGGGTCGTTGTCGGCGATCACCCCTTCCCCGCCGAAGAAGTTCCACTTGGCGAAGCCATTGTAGGCTTCGACCTTGTTGGTTGAGGCCGTGATTTTTTCGCGCAAGTTCAAGTCGGAGATGTAGCGCAAAAGGAAGTTGGTGCGTACCACACGGCCCAGCTCGCGGAATGCCTGATAGAGCCGATTCTTACGGCTGTTATTGCCCAGTTTGCGCAACAGTGTCACGGATGAAATCTTGCCGGCGGTGATCGAGAGCACCACCCGCATCAAATCCTTCCAGTGGGTTTCGATGAGCACCCAGTCGATGGTGTCCTTGAACAGCGTGTCGATGTGTTCGTAGCGGGTCTCGACGGAAGGCCGAAAGAACTTCAGGTCCTGCCAATTACGAATTCGCGGCATCAGTTTGATGCCAAGCAAGTGCGACAGTGCGAACACCGGCGCAGACTGTCCCTGGGTATCGGCATGCACCGTGTCGGGCTGGATATCGGACTTGTTCTTCAACAAACCTTCGATGATGTAAATCGCTTCCCACACGCCGGACGGGATGAAGTGGGAAAACAGCGCCACATAGGTATCGGAGACATGGTGGTAGGCGATGCCGCCGTAGCCGCCATAACGGATGTGGTACTCGGCCATCAGGTTCTGATCGCGCATGTCGTACTTCGTACCGTCGGCGGCCGCGCTTTTCCCGTCGCCCCACACCTTGGGCAGGTGCAGTGTGTTGTAGGCGTTGACGATGTCCTTGATCGCCAGGTCCAATTTCTTGCCGTTGACATGCCGGCGATTGACGAAAGAAAGCATGTGCGGCGTCACAGCGCCCCGGAAGTGCCGTGCCGCCTGCACGGGTCCCAGATTGCTGCCATAGGTGAACGTGGTCAGGACGTAGCGTTCGGTGGCGCGTTCGAGCTTGGGATCGGAGCCGGAGAGCGGACCGAAATGTCGGGGGAAATTCACCCAATGGGCGACGTTGCATAGGATGTCGAGGATGTTGCGTTCGGGCATACGTTGAAGAATGGCGGTCTCCAGCGCCTTGGCCGATTCGGTGGGTTCCTTGGCAACAACGCGCTTGAGAACGGGAACCCCACGCTCGTCGATCACGATCTGATTGTTGTCCGGATACGCGGCATCGATCTCTTCCGCCGTGCGGGTAAGTTCCTCCCGTAGTTGCGCAACAAACAACGCGCCATCGGTGGGCAAGCCCAACTGACCGCAGTAGTCGGCCAGCCGGCTTTCGCATTCGTCCCAGGTCAAAAGCTGGCCACGATAGTCGGCATATTCCTCGGAGCCGCCGATCGCCATGTCGCCGGTCTTCAGCTCGTTGGCCAGACAGGAAAAGACGCACACCTCCAGATGCCGGCGGTGCAGACGAACGGTGCCGTCCTCGGCCCGATGGGACACGACACGCCGCCATCGCTCGTTGGCAAATGCCAGATCTACGGGCTCGTCGACCCAGTCGCTGCGACGGGATTCGTGTTCCAGCACCAGAGCTAAGGCCTCCACCAGCGAACGATCTTCGCTGGTCGTGGACAGATCAAGGAGCCGGATCATGCGATAGATCGTGGGCCGGTGGCTCTTGAAGAATTTCCACAGCAAGGGATAGTAGTTGTCGCCGCTGTACGCATTGATCGCAGCGCAATCTTCCTGCAGCGCCTCGATACCACCTCGTTTGCTCAAGAGCTGCCGGATTTCCCGTCCCGCCTCGGTGTCGCTCGGGTGCGTATCCAACACCTGGATGACGTCGGTGAGAGTGGCGACGATGGTCTCGGTCTTCTCGCGATGGCGCACACGCAGCCGGTCCAACTCATCCTTGCCACGGCGATGCAAATTGTTCATCCGCTTGATGTACATCGCGGCCAAGTCGTCTCGGGCCTGAATGCGAGCCCGGTGAATGAGGCTGAGGAGCAGCAGGTGTCGTTTGGGGGCACCGAAATCCCGCAGTTCAGCGGCATCCAACGCCTTCGCTTCTGCCGCAAAATGCTTGATCTTGGTCTCGGGTACTCCGGCCAGGAGGTGGGCTTCACCGACCAGATTCGAGAGCCGGGCAATATGCTCAATCAGTCGCTGGAAATGTTGCAGCGAGGAGCGCTTGGGTAATTGCTTGATCAGCTGAAGCGGACTCTGGCGACGGCCGGACTCGACATCGAGCAACGCGTCCAGCTGGCTGATGTCGGACGGCGACAGGCGTTGTTGGACCAGGTTGAACAACCGCTGGTTGACCAAGGCGCGGATCCGCCTCGCCATCCGATCCAGCGTACTGAAGGCGGGCAATTCGACCTTGTCCTTAACGAGTTGCTCGATCGACGCATTGATCAGATCCGCCGGATGATCCATCACCTGTGCGGCCGCTCCCATGGCGCGGGCGGCGACGTGCATGCCGCGGTCGCGGAAGGCTGTCACGCCCAACCATCGGCGGATGGCAGCGTGGTACCGATAGAGCGTGCGCGATTCCAGAGCGGCCGGACGTGCATGGCCGCTCAGACGCAAGGCATCGCGAACGCATCGCATGATCGCCAAGGGCATGTCATCGACGACGGGAAAGTAACCCAGTCGCTGAAATCCCTTCAATAGGAGCAAGAAGCTCAGGCGGCGAGCGGGCTCGCGAACTTGCTTGATGGCTAGCGAGAGTTCGTCATCGGTGGGGGTATAGACCTGTTCGAGTTCATCGGTCGAAGGATGACGTTTGAAGCGCGGGTATGCAGTCCGTTCGATCGATGCCATGGTGACCTAGCCGATAGCGGCGCTCAGGCGCCGGTTCCATCACACTTTCAGGTAGTCGTCGCATTCCACGATAAGTTGCTGGATGCCCGGCTGATCCGCGTCTGGCCTTGACAGCAAAATGGCACGCAGATCACCGATCTGTTCATTGTTCGATATCAGCTCCGATGGACTTTCCCACATCCAGTCGATCACGATCGGAGCCAGCGCGGCGGCCTCAAGCGTGGCCACTTCGCGCCGGGTGGGCACATACATGCCGGCCCGGATGACCGGGCTATCCCGTCCATGGCTATCCAACGCTGCCTCGAACGCACTGGTGGGCATACCAAAACGGTCATCGTCTGATGGAGGCATGGGGTTTCTCCGGTGCTCAGGGACTGGGAGCTTTTCACAGGCCCAGATAATCCTCAATGCTGTTGCGATCGCTACCCAACTGAACCACGAGTGCCCGGAGCTCTTCTTCGGTGATCTTGTACAGACGCGTCCAATAGCGGATCTCATAGGGATCGTCCAGTTCGACGCGATACAAACATTTGGGCAGGTGATAATCCGTGTCCTGCGCGGGATCAGGTGGCTTCGGCGTCTGGTCAGGCATGGATCGCGGCCTCGACCAGGGATTGATCGCGGGTCGATGCGAAGCGAATTTGCGGCCAGCGCTCCTGCGTCATCTGCAGGTTGACCCGCGACGTGGCCAGATACACGAGGGCATCGGCCGCATCCCGCGCCAACTGGTGGGCGTTCTTGTGGCGGAAATCTTCCAGCACATCGCTATCGTCACAGTGGATCCAGCGGGCCGTGATCGCGTTCGTCGGTTCGAACAGCGCGTGCACGCCGTATTCCTGCGCCAGGCGGTAGGCTGCGACCTCAAACTGCAGGACACCCACGGCGCCGAGCAACAGGTCGTTGCTGGCGATCGATCGGAAGAACTGTGTGGCGCCTTCCTCACTGAGCTGCTGCAAGCCTTTGTGCAACTGCTTCAGGCGCAGCGGATCTTTCAAGCGCACCCGCCGAAACAGTTCAGGGGCGAAGTGTGGAATGCCGGTGAACTGAAGGATCTCGCCTTCACTGAACGTGTCGCCGATCGCAATCGTGCCGTGGTTGTGGAGGCCGATGACGTCGCCGGGCCACGCCTCCTCGATGAGGCCGCGTTCGGAGGTCATGAAGGACAGCGCATCACTGACGCGCACGTCCTTGCCGGTGCGCACATGCCGCAGTCTGGTGCCTGGGTGATAACACCCCGAACACAGCCGCATGAAGGCGATGCGGTCACGATGCAGCGGGTCCATGTTGGCCTGGATTTTGAAAACAAACCCGGTGACGGGATTTTCCGTGGGTGCGACCCAGCGCGGTATCGCTTCATGCGGCTGCGGCCCCGGGGCGTGGGCTACGAAGAAATCCAGCAGCAGCTGCACACCAAAATTGTTGACCGCCGAGCCGAAGAACACGGGGGTTTGCCGGCCGGCCAGATAGGCAGCGGGATCGAATGGATGGGAGGCCCCTTTGACCAGTTCCAGCTCACCCCGCAGTTCGCGCAGCGTGTCCGTCCCGACGCGCTCCTCCAATGCCGGATGCTCCAATCCTTGGAAGATCATCGAGTCCTGCCGAGTGAAGTTCTTGCCCGGCTCGAACACGTGCACCTCGTCCAGCAGCAGGTGGTACACGCCCTTCAGCCGCTTGCCCATGCCGATCGGCCAGGTCACCGGCGCACATGCGATGCCCAGCACCGATTCCACTTCGTCCAGCAGTTCGATCGGCGAACGGCCCTCGCGGTCGAGCTTGTTGATGAAGGTCATGATCGGCGTATCGCGCAGCCGGCACACTTCCATCAGCTTGATCGTGCGTTCCTCCACGCCCTTGGCGCAGTCGATCACCATCAACGCCGAGTCCACGGCGGTCAGCACGCGATAGGTGTCTTCGGAGAAGTCCGCATGTCCCGGCGTATCGAGCAGGTTGACGATCTTGCCCTCGTACGGGAACTGCATCACCGACGAGGTCACCGAGATGCCGCGCTCCTTCTCCAGCGCCATCCAGTCGGAGGTGGCATGGCGGTTGGTCTTGCGCGATTTGACGCTACCGGCCTGACGGATGGCGCCGCCGAACAGCAGCAGCTTTTCGGTCAACGTGGTCTTGCCGGCATCCGGGTGGCTGATGATAGCGAAGGTTTTCCGTGGCGCGGGATGAGTGCGTCCTGAGCTATGAGACGGTGTAGGCATGAATCGCTCGGTGATCTGGAGTGAAGAACGAAGGTGGGATCAGGCAACGGCTCAAGCTCACGGCCGGTCCGCTGCGTTCTGGTCGGCCACCTCTTGCTGGCATTCCATACAGAACGGTGTGGCCGGATCGATCGTTAATCGATCGGCACTGATCACCACCTTGCAGCGACAACAGATGCCGTACCGACCCTGCTCGAAGCGCGCGAGCGCGGCCTCGATACGCTGTAGCTCGATCATCAGGCGGCTGTGCCCGGCCTTGGCCATCTCTTGCTGGGACATGGCGTCCATGCGGCTCAATCGCCCCAGCCGGGTCTGATCCAGTTCCACCGGCTGGCTGGACAACTTCATGTGCTCGGCGAGTTCCGTGACGTCGAGGCGCTTTTGCAAAAGCGTGTTCGCCATGTCGTGACAGAATTGATCGCGGTTTGGCTTTTGGGACAGTGGACGTGTCATGACCGTGTGGCTGTCTCGACCAGCGCCTTCATAGACAGCGGATCGAGTGCCAAACTCAGGAAGTGCTTGATGAGGGAGAGCTGCGCTTCGCAGTCCCGAATGCTCTGCTGCTGGTTCATGTCACACCCCGAAAACGGTTGCGATGCATGCATCACACGCATCGCCCAAGACCACCGGTCACCACAAACGGTGAACGGAAAGGAGGTTGGGTTTAGGGGAGCTACTTAGATTGGACGGGCCTGGCCGACCAAGGCCGTGACACCGCAGAACGCGGCACGGCGGAACAGAAGAGAGGCGTTGTTGCTATTCATCACATTTACCGACAAGGATTCGCCATAGGCACCTGACGGAGTCACTGTCACCATTGACAGTGAAGCCTTGAGCTTGCGCGTCGTTTAATCGTTCTGAGGTTACACCCGCGACCGGTGGGTGCCAACTGGCGCTCTGGAGGCCTTCCTTTCTGCTATGCTCAGCGGATGCTTTCGATCCCTTGCATTGCCGCACTCGCCGCGCCTCGCGCTGGCCGCATGACGCCACCGTAGGCGTCGCTTCCCTCTGCACGTTTCTCGCTCCTGCTTTCGCAGTTGAGCGCTATCCCTGCCAAGAACCCACCAGCACCGCACTCGCGCGTGCTGCCCGTTTCTATTTGGATTTTGAATTTATGACATTGAGAAACCTCCGTCAGGAGTGGTTTTCCAACATTCGCGGCGACGTGCTTGCCGGCATCGTGGTGGCGCTCGCGCTGATTCCCGAAGCGATTGCCTTTTCGATCATAGCCGGGGTTGATCCCAAGGTAGGGCTCTACGCGGCGTTCTGCATTGCGACGACTGTGGCCTTCGTGGGCGGCCGGCCGGGCATGATCTCGGGCGCTACCGGCGCCATGGCACTGTTGATGGTGACCTTGGTCAAGGACCACGGTCTGCAGTATTTGTTGGCCGCCACAATGCTCACCGGCGTGCTGCAGATCCTGGCTGGCGTGTTCAAGTTGGGAATACTGATGCGCTTTGTCTCGCGCTCGGTGATCACAGGCTTCGTCAATGCATTGGCGATCCTGATCTTCATGGCCCAGCTCCCGGAGCTGGCCGGCGGCGACTGGCGGGTTTATGCGTTGGTGGTGGCTGGTTTGATCATCATCTATGGCGTGCCGCGCTTCACCAAGGTGATCCCGTCGCCCCTGATCTGCATCATCGTACTGACCCTTTTCACGGTGCTGGCCGGTGTGCATGTACGCACCGTGGCCGATATGGGGACACTCCCGACCAGCCTGCCGACGTTCCTGTCGCCGCAGGTGCCGTTCAACTGGCACACGTTGATGGTGGTACTTCCCTATTCGGCAACGATGGCATTGGTGGGCTTGCTCGAATCGATGATGACCGCTTCGATCGTCGATGAGTTCACCGACACCTCCAGCAACAAGAGCCGCGAGTGCATTGGCCAGGGTACGGCCAACATCGTATCCAGCCTGTTCGGCGGCATGGCCGGCTGCGCGATGATCGGCCAGTCGGTGATTAACGTGAAATCCGGCGGCCGCGGACGGCTGTCGACGTTATGCGCCGGCGTGTTCCTGTTGATCATGGTGGTCTTCGCCAGCAAGTGGGTCGGCCAGATTCCCATGGCGGCACTGGTGGCGGTGATGATCATGGTCTCGATCGGCACCTTCAGCTGGTCCTCGATCAAGAACCTCAAACTGCACCCGAAGTCCTCCAGCGTGGTGATGATTGCGACGGTGGTGGTCGTGGTGGCCACGCATGATCTGTCCAAGGGCGTGATCGTGGGCGTGCTGCTCAGCGCCTTGTTCTTTGCGCGCAAGGTGGGCCGCGTGCTGCATGTGGCATCGGCACTCAACGCCGACGAGCGCGTGCGCGAGTACCGGGTCACCGGCCAGGTGTTCTTTGCCTCGGCCGAGACGTTCATTGCGGCGTTCGATTTCCGCGAGGCGGTCGATCAAGTACGCATAGATGTCAGTCGCGCGCACTTCTGGGATCTCACCGCCGTCGGCGCACTGGATAAGGTAGTGCTCAAATTCCGCCGCGAGGGCACCGAGGTCGATATTCACGGCCTCAACGAAGCCAGCGCCACGATCGTCGATCGCCTCGCCATTCACGACAAGCCCGACGCCGTCGAAAGCCTGATGGGCCATTGAGGAGAAACGCCATGAAAACCTTACTCGCCTGCCTCGACGATTCGATCTACACGCAAAGCGTGATCGACCACGGGGCTTGGGCCGCCAGACGGCTCGATGCCCAACTGGAGTTGATGCACACGCTGGAGCGCCATCCCGAACGCGCGCAGACCTCCAATCTCAGCGGTAGCATCGGGCTGGGTGCCAAAGGCGATCTGTTGACCGAACTGGCCGCGCTGGACGAACAGCGCAGCAAGCTGTCGTTGCAGCACGGTCATGCCTTGCTCGCCAACGCCGCAGAACGGGCGCGCCAGCGGGGCGCGACCAAGGTGCACGAACGATTGCGCCATGGTGACCTGATCGATGCCCTGGTGGAATTCGAGCCCACCTACGACCTGCTGGTCATGGGTAAACGCGGCGCCTCGGCGGACATGGCCAAGCTGCATCTGGGCAGCAGCCTGGAACGAGCGGTGCGCGCCATCCATCGGCCGATCCTGGTCGCCTCACGTGCCTTCAAGCCGATCGAGCGCTTGCTGATTGCGTTTGACGGCAGCGCCAGTGCACGCAAGGCGGTGGAACTGGCGGCCAGCAGCCCGTTGCTGACCGGGCTGGAATGCCATCTGGTAATGGCGGGCGCCGAATCCTCTACTGCTGTTGCGCAGATGACCTGGGCCCGCGAATTGCTCGATGCTCGCGGCATCAGCGCGCATACCGAGATGATTCCGGGCCACGCGGACGCGGTGATCGCGGACTATGTGCGCACGTACGGCATCGAGCTATTGGTCATGGGCGCTTACGGCCACTCTCGCATCCGTCAGCTCATTGTCGGCAGCACCACGACCACGATGATCCGCAGTTGCCTGGTACCGATCCTGCTGGTGCGATGAAGGATGATCATTACACCGCGCCCCGAACGTGCTTTGACGCCACCCTAGCGCTTCGCTCCCTTCTTCTTCCGGAAAACTTCATGCAATGAGACGAAAGCCTCGAAGAGGCGTTACCAAGAAATAACCATGTTCGACGAGTCCACCATTGAGTCCTCCGAGTCCATCCATGTCCGTGATGCTGAAGCGTCCAGCGCGCACCGGTTAATGGTGGACTTGATTCACAAGGCGAATATCCAGGTCGATGGCTCACAACCCTGGGATATGCAACTGCATGCTGATGGCGTTCCCGAGCGAGCGTTGGCCCAAGGCAACCTGGGGCTGGGGGAGGCCTATATGGAAGGGGCTTGGGATGCTGCAGAACTGGATCAATTCTTTTTCCACCTTCTGCGGGCAAAGCTGGATGACCAGGTGCAGCCAGCTCGCCTACTGATGCACGCACTGCGTGTGCGTCTCTTTAACCGGCAAAACGCGCGCCGGGCTTGGGAAGTGGGCAAGGTGCACTACGACTTGAGCAACGCATTTTACGAGGCGATGCTCGACCCGCGCATGACCTATACCTGCGGTTATTGGAAAGACGCCACCACGCTGGCCGAGGCCCAAGAAGCTAAACTTGATCTGATCTGCCGCAAGCTGCATCTGGAGCCCGGTATGCGTGTGCTGGACATCGGCTGCGGATGGGGCAGCTTCATGGCCTATGCCACCGAACACTATGGCGTGAAGTGCGTGGGCGTGACCATCTCCAAGGAACAGGTGGCCTGGGCGGAGAAGCGCTACGCCGGTATGCCGCTGGAGTTTCGCCTGCAGGACTATCGCGAGATGAACGAGCCGTTCGATCGCATCGTCAGCGTCGGCATGTTCGAGCATGTAGGTCGCAAGAACCATCGCGCCTTCATGCAAGTGGTCGCACGCTGCCTCGCGGACAATGGCCTTTTTTTGCTGCACACCATCGGCAAGAACAAGCGCCGAAGCACACCCGATCCGTGGATCGACAAGCACATCTTCCCCAACGGAGACCTTCCCTCGATTGGCCAGATCGGCGATGCCATGGATGGCCTTTTCGTGGCCGAAGATCTGCATAACTTCGGCGCCGACTACGACAAGACCCTGATGGCGTGGCACGCTAACTTCGAAGCCGCATGGTTGCAATTTGCCGATGCGTTGGGCGAGGTTTTCCACCGCAAATGGCGTTATTACCTGCTCTCGTGCGCGGGCGCTTTCCGCGCCAGGGACATCCAGCTATGGCAGTGGGTGCTGTCCAAGAACGGAGTGCTTGGAGGTTACAAGTCTTGTCGCTGAGTGCCCATCGCACTGGTCATTGTGCTGGCCCAAACCGATGGCGGTAGCCTTGCGGGTGTCTATCAGTGGGCATTCGCCGCCATGGCCATGCTGTCCCTGGTGACACTATTTTCCGCCGCGCTGCTGCGCCGGCACCCCGCTTAGCGGGTGGCCAGATACTCGCGAACCATGAAGAGCCCGGCGAGCGACCGCGCCTCGGAGCAGTCTTCGCGCAGCATCAAGTCACCCAGTTGGTCCAGGCGCCATGGTACGACTTCCAGCTCCTCAGGCTCATCGCCCGGCAGGCGTTCCTCGTAGAGGTCCTCGGCCAGAACCAGATGGGTTCGGTTGCTCATGTAGGTGGGCGCCAGGGTCAACGTGCGCAGGCAGGTCAAACGCCTTGCGCCGAATCCGACCTCCTCCTTCAGCTCTCGATTGGCTGCTTCTTCAACGGTCTCGCCCTTGTCCATGCGGCCCTTGGGGAGACCCAGTTCATAAGCGTGCACACCCACCGAATACTCGCGAATCAGCAAAACGACGCCCGGCTCGGGTATCGCGGCGATGATCACCGACCCGTATCCCTGGCTGTGCAATCGGTGGAAGTCGCGTCGGACGCCGTTGGTGAATTCCACTTTCAAATGTTCGATCGAGTAATAGCCCACCTCGACCATCTCCGACTGCTCAATCCGCGGCAACGTGGTGCTGGCACCGGACGTCAACGTCGATTTTTCGGACGCCGAAGGACGGGCGTGCTCCAGCAGATCGTGGCTCTTTTCGCGATCGTTCATGCAGGGTTTTCTCCTTGGCGTGCCGACCGAAGAGGGCGCGGCTGTGTGGTGCTGGCGTGGCGCGCATCCGCTTCCGCATGCAGATAGATCGACGTTGTGCCAATCGAACTGTGGCGAAGATTTTGCTGGATGTGGTGCACTGGTGTACCGGCCTCGGCCTGATGGGTGGCGGCGGTATGACGCAACCAATGGGTTGACGCCCGGCGCACGCGGGAGGCCTTGTCGCTGTCCTCGGGCTCCAGCGCGTCGGCGATGCGCCGGAAGGTGTCCTTGACGATCTGATAGACCGCGGTGGGGGTCAATGCCGACGAACGCCCGGCAATCCCTAGAATGACCGGCACGCGTCCGTTTTCTGCGGGAAGCGGCGCCAGCGCGTGGAAATGCCGATAACGCGCGAAGTCCGCCATCAATTCGTTGCTGAGCGGGATCTGCCCCTCAATGCCACCTTTGCCGACGACGCGCAGCCACCAACAGCCACGAATACATTGAAAGTCGCCTTCGCAGGCCGCGGCCGCCTCCGACACCCGAAGCGCGGATTCGGGGTTCGGGGAGCAATGGAACGGAAAACCGGGATAAGGGAAAATTACCACTTAAAAACATTGATTTAGATGTTTTTCGGATGATGACATCTCCCCGTCAGTCATCCTCGCCATCGTCCGGATTCCGTAACGGACGCAACTCCCCGCGGGCTACGGCCTCGGGCACGGCAAAGGAATACCGTCCAAGCATGTTGATGTGGTCGTGGGTTAGCGGCGAGAGTCGTGCGACATCCTCATCGCGTACGGGAAAGCCTTCTTGACGTAACTGGTCCAATGCCGCCTCCATGTAGATGGTGTTCCACAAGACAACCATGTTGAGTACCAGACCCAGCGCCCCTAGCTGGTCCTCCTGACCTTCTTGGTAGCGCTGCCGAAGTTCGCCGCGTTTTCCATGAAAGATCGCACGCGCAACGCTGTGGCGTCCTTCACCGCGATTGAGCTGAGTCAGTGTTCCGCGTCGTTTCGCTTCGTCGTCGATATAGGTCAGCGTATGTAGCGTTTTTTCAATCCTTCCAAACTCCGCCAATGCTTGTGCCAGGCGAGTGGGACGGTCGCCAATCTGCAAGGTCCGCATGATGCCGTTTGCCGATACGCACCCCAGTTTCAACGAGCCCACGAGCCGCAGAATGTCATCCCACTGCTGCTCGATCAATGGCATGTTCACACGCTGGCGTGCCACGGCGTTGAGATCACCATAGTCCGCCTGCGCATCAATACGCCAAAACCGCGTGCCGCCGACATCGGCCAAGCGCGGACAGAATCGATACCCCAATAGACGGAATAATCCAAACACCACATCGCTGTAGGCGCCGGTGTCGGTCATGATCTGGGTCGGTTGCAATTCGGTCGGCTGTTCCAGCACGACGCCCAGCAAGATCAAGCTGTCGCGTAACGTGCCCGGCACGGTGATGTCATTGAGGCCGCTGAACTGATCAGAGATCAGGTTGTACCAAGTCACGCCGCGCTCTCGACCAAAATACTTCGGGTTGGCGGCGGCATGGACGGTGCGCACGGGAACGACGAAGCGCATGCCGTCGGCCGAAGCCACCTCTCCCCCTCCCCACTGCTGGGCGAGTACCAAGCGGTTCTGGGCCGCCACCAAGATGGCATTGGCCGGTGTGATGGTGTCGTTGCGGAAGTAATTCTGGTCGACCCACGACAGACGCGACCGCTTCAGGGCGGCCATATCCGAGCGAATGAGTGGTTCGAATCCGGTATTGCTCGCTTCGGCCAGCAAGACGGCGCAGATACTGATCGGGAGATCCGCGGCGCGAGCGGAGCGTTCAGTGAGATGCGTGAAGGCATCGGTGAAACCGGTACGCGCAGCGATCTCCAGCAAAATTTCCTCGATGTCCACACGCGGAAGACGCGCATTGACCGCGGTGCGCAATGCCAGAAGGGACGCGGGTTCTTCGAGCTTGTCGAGGGAACTGACGACCAATTCGTTCGTTCCTTCGAAGCGCACGGCTGGGTTGTCCGGCAGTCGGGAAGCGACTGCTCGATAGGTGTCATCCAGTTCTTTGGTGATCGCGAGGAGCGTCGGCGAGGGTGTCGGTGATAGACCCAGCGTGCGGCAAATGATGGGACGCGCGGTTTCCCATTCATTGCCGTTGAGCAAGCCTGCGCGCGGATCGGCATACTTCCAGCTGGGAGCGACGAACACGTCACGTCGGCGCAATGACGTGTACAGTTCATCGAGCACGCAGAAGGTATAGGCCCGGTGATCGATACTGCCGTCCTCGCGTACTGCATAGCGCTGCCAGCGTTTGCGAATCACCTCGCGAGGGACATCGTCATCGACCTTGAATCGTCCGGGGTGCGTACGAAGCCACTCATAGGCAGCAACAACCGCCTCACCCGCCGGACTTGCTCCGAAACGAAGGTTCTCCAAGACGAAGGGCAGAAAGCGGCGAATGCGTCGGTAGCGCTCACTCAGTTCGCTATAAAACACATCGTCGGGTGGCCGCACCAAGTTGCTCACTTCCTGAAGCGCCCGTGCAAGGATGTCACGAGGCACCTTGGCGAACAGCGTCTTGCGCAACGTCTTGTCAGGGAGTGTGGTGTCCAACACCACTTGGCAGGCATCGGCCAATAGGGTGGCAGCCCGATCAAGGTCTTTCAGCGTGCGCAAACGCGTCTTTCGATCCTCTTTCCGTGCCGTGGCAAATACGTCCCGCAGTAGCATTTCCAAGACTTCGACGGCATCGTCGTGCGCGGTGGCTTCCAGGCAGTGCACGAAAGCTACCAGGGTGGCCAAGCGCCGAATATCGGGCAAACGGCTAACCGCGCTGGCTTTGGCAGCTCCCGCAAAGCGGGCCAGTGCCGTGACTCGACTGGCCGGAAGATGGGCTACGGTAGGTAGCTCGATGCCGAGTTCGCGGACCACCTGCAGCCGGGTCAGCGCTTGGATGAGTGACGGGCCACTGACTCGGACGGGACCTGATCGCAGCTGATCCAGATGCGAATTTCGGCTGCCGGCCGGCACGGTCAGCAAGCGCTCCAGTCGTTCGCGCTGCTCATCGGAGAGGCTGGTTCCCAATCGCCGCCATAGGTGCTCTTCGACGCGACTCTTTACACGGGCGACAAACCGTTCGAGCGTGCTGCGACCGGGCAGCAGCACCTTATGTGTCAAGAGCCATGCCGTTGCCCGCTCAAACAGAACGCTGGGTCGCTCCGTTCCCGTCCAGCACAACGCATACAGCCAACGCCCCAATCGAAAGCCGACGGACGGTTCGGTGATTTCGACAAAGCCGCAATGACGACGAATATCACTCTGATGATCCCATCGTAGCTCCCCCGTGCGATAGCCATGGAGGGAGGGATCGGTGTCCGTAATCCCCAACTGTTTGGCAACGGTGGACAGCACCAGCGAAGGAAGATCCAGTGGGTCATCGAGGAACGCGCCAAGGTAACGGAGTGTCGTGAGCTGTAACGCGATACCTAGACGATTCGCGTGGCCGCGCCTGCGAGCGATATACACACGATCTGCATCGTCGAGATGGAAATAGCGCGCCAAATCATCGCTGGAAGGTGGGCCGTTGTATCGACCATAGCTCTCACGTTGTTCCTCGGTGACGTAGCTCACAGGCATCAGGGCTTCTTCCATAGAAAGTCGATGCGGGTATGCCATCACAGAAAAATGTGTCTGACCAGAGTGTGCTGCCATCTACCCCGTTCACTCACTCGGCAAGGCCTTATTCCCAGCGACAATCGTTCGCAGTGTTGCGAATCGACGCATCGAGTGTGTCTTAACGAACAGTTGAGAAATGGTTGAGGGGCAGCACGAGCCTCGCTCGCTACTGTGCCGCGGATGTCATAGCGCGCAGGGATATTCGTGGCCCCGATCCGCCTCACCGTTGTGGTGCCCGCGTACAACGAAGCGGAAGTGCTCCCCCTGTTTCATGCGCGTCTTGTCGGCGTGCTCGATGGGATGGCGCTCGATGCGCGGGTGATCTATGTCGATGACGGAAGTCGCGATGGCACATGGCTCGTACTCAACCGGCTGATGGGCCAAGACCCGCGCATCGGCACGCTGCGCTTGAGCCGCAACTTCGGCAAGGAAGCCGCACTGACCGCGGGTCTCGACGCCGTGACGGATGAGGCCGATGCCATCGTCATCATTGATGCCGATCTGCAAGATCCCCCCGAACTCATTCCGGACCTGCTGACACGCTGGCGCGATGGCTACGACGTGGTTTACGCCACTCGCGAACACCGTGAAGGCGAGAGCTGGTTCAAGCGAGCGACGGCACATCTCTTCTATCGATTGATGGCGCGCATGGCGGCGTTCAACGTGCCGCACGATACCGGTGATTTCCGCCTGATGTCGGCGCGTGCGGTGGCCGCGCTGCGCCAGTTGCGCGAGCGCCAACGTTTCATGAAGGGCCTGTTCGGCTGGATCGGCTATCCCCATACGGCGGTCATGTATCAGCGCAGCCCGCGCCAGGCGGGTCGCACCAAATGGAACTACTGGCGGCTGTTCAATCTGGCAGTGGAAGGCATCACTTCGTTTTCCATTTTGCCACTGCGACTGGCCACGGCAGTGGGTGTGGCCACATCGGTGTGCGCTTTCAGCTACGGCGCAGGGGTCTTCATCAAGGCCGTGCTGTGGGGTGATCCGGTCAAAGGGTATCCCTCGCTGATGGTCGTGGTCCTGGTGCTGGGCGGTCTACAACTGCTGGCATTGGGCGTGGTCGGCGAATACCTCGGCCGTGTGTACGCCGAGGTCAAACAGCGGCCGATCTATCTGATCGAAACGGCGTGTCAGGTGCCGATGATGCCCCCGCTACACAGCACGGCACGCGCCGACGCGCCGCCATCGGTGGCCGTCGCATCGCTTCCCACCAAGGACCCTCGATGAGCGTCAAGCACATGGCTCAGAACGATGTTCGTCCAGCGGGTGCGTGGCACGCGCGATTCAGCGCAGCCGCCGTGCTACTGGGGATCGGATGGCTCGCGGCCTGGTTCTACGGATTGGCTGGCCGTGCGCTCGCCGAACCCGACGAGGGACGGTATGCGGAAGTGGCCCACGAGATGTTCACGAGCGGCGATTGGATCACGCCCCGCCTGGATGGCTTCAATTTCTTCGACAAGCCGCCCTTGCATTACTGGGCCAGCGCGACGGCCTATGCGCTCTTCGGTGCGCATCCGTGGAGCGCACGCCTGTGGTGCGCGCTTACCGGTTTGCTGGCGATCGTGGCGATCGGCTGGGCCGGGGCGCGGCTTTTCGGTCGTGAGGCGGGCGGCTACGCGGCCGTCATCCTCGGCAGCTCGTTACTGTTCGTCTTTGCCGCGCATATCAATACGCTGGATATAGGGGTTGCGGCGTTTCTCGCCGTGGGCATGGCGTGTTTTCTGGTCGCGCAATTCGATCCGACCGCACGGCATCTGCGCACGCGACTGAATCTGCTGATGTGGGCAGCGCTGGCCTTGGCGGTGCTGTCCAAAGGGCTCATCGGCGTGGTGTTGCCCGGCATGATCCTGGGCATCTTCATGCTGTGGCAGCGTGACTGGGGGGTACTGCGGCGCGTGTCCCTCGTGCCCGGTGTACTGGTGCTGCTGGTGCTGTGCGCGCCTTGGTTCATTTTGATATGCCGCCTGCATCCGGATTTCTTCGACTATTTCTTCATCCGGGAGCATTTCACGCGGTTCTTGACCTCGGCCGACGGTCGCTCCAAGGTCTTTGGGTTCTTTCTCCCCGTCGTGCTCCTCGGCCTGTTTCCCTGGACGTTGCTGTTGCCGTGGAGCAAAACCAGTTGGCGTGCCATTGGTGCCGGTGGTCCCGCACAACGCTTCCTGCTGGTATGGGTGGGCGTGGTCTTCGTGTTCTTTTCGTTCTCGCATTCCCAGCTGCCGTTCTACATTTTGCCGGTGTTTCCTGCTTTGGCGCTGCTGCTGGGTCGTGCAGCCACGGTGCTGTCGCTGCAGGCCTTGGTGCGCCGTTTTTGGTGGGTCGCCACGCTCACGACCCTGGGTGCCGCCACCGCCACGGCAATCGCGCTCGCCGCGCGCACGGCGATCCCGAAAGCCGTGTTGCAGGATGTGTTGAGCGGCTTGTCTTTGGCCTTGGTGCTGATGGCGCTCGCCGCGATGGTGGGCACCTGGGCGTTGCATCGCGGCCGGCGCCGTACGGCCATCCATGGGCTTGCCCTGGCCACCTTGATCGCGTGGCAGCTCACGCTAGTGTCATCGCAGCCCTTGAACGACATGCGTTCCGCGGATCCGGTCGCTCGCCTCATCCAACCGGAGCTCGGACCGCACACCGAAGTATTCACGGTGCATGCCTATTTGCGGGCGTTGCCGTTCTACCTCGGGCGGCCAGTTACCGTGGTCGACCAGGATTCCGATGATCTGACGCCCGGCTTGGCGTCGCGGCCTGATGGCTACATCGCCGACCTCGCCACGTTCGAGCAGCGCTGGCGCGCCAGCCACGATGCGATCGCGTTGGTCGCGGACGACCTGGTGGGACAGCTGCGCAGCGAAGGGCTGCCGTTTCGTGAGCTGGGCCGGGAAGCCACCGGTGTCATTATCACGCGACACGAAACGGCGCCGCCCTTGCGGTCGACGCCATGACGGGGCGCCGATGATGCGTGATGACACTGACGGGAAGGCAGGGTTCGCACGATGCCCTTTCCCTCGAAGGAACCGACTGATCTCCTGCGCGGAAGATTCATGAATAAGCACGCTACACGCCTCCTGGTCATCGGACTGACGCTCGGTTTGACCGCCTGCGCAAGCTATCGGCCACGACCGCTGGAACCGGCCACCACCGTCGCTGCCTTCGAGCAACGGTCGCTGCGCGATCCGGGGCTGCAGGTGTTTCTGCAACGCCATGACGCCACGCCGACCACGACCACGACGCCATCCTCCTGGGATCTGCGCTCCCTCACGTGGGTGGCTTTGTACTATCAGCCGGATCTTGATGTGGCGCGCGCGAAATGGCGCGTTGCCGAGGCGGCGGTGATCACGGCCGGCGCCCGTCCGAATCCGACGTTGGATTTCACCAATCAGTACAACGTCGATGCACCCGCTGGCGTCGGGCCCTGGACGGTGGGCCCGACGCTCAATGTGCCGATCGAGACGGCAGGTAAGCGCGGCGACCGGATTCGACAGGCGCAGCAACTGGCCGAAGCGGCACGCTTGAATATCGCGGAGACCGCGTGGCAGGTACGCCGTCGCGTGCGCAGCAGCTTGCTTGGCGTGTATCCCACCGTGCCCTTGCTGCGTCGACAACAGGAGCGACAAGCGGAGCTGGTCAGGTTGATCGAACGGCGCACGGCAACCGGGGAGGCATCGCAACCGGAGCTCACCCAGGCACGCATCACGCTCAACCAGCTCAGCTTGAATCTGCAGGAGGCGCAGAAGCGTCTCGCAGAAAACCGGGTGCAGTTGGCCTCGGCCCTGGGCCTGCCCGTGAGTGCGCTTGATGGCATCACGCTGTCGCTGACGGCGTTCGAGCAGGTACCACCCCTGAGCGCGCTGCCGTCGCATGACGTGCGACGGCAAGCGCTGCGGGATCGACCCGACGTCCGCGCGGCACTGGCGGACTACGAAGCCAGTCAGGCCGCGTTGCAAGGCGAAGTGGCGAAACAATATCCCGACATCACGCTCGGTCCGGGCTTTCTGTGGGATGCCGCACAGGCCAAGTGGTCGTTGGGGTTGTCACTGGTACTGCCGTTGCTCAACCACAATCAGGGCCCGATCGCCGAAGCCCGAGCGCGTCGTCAGCAAGCGGCCGCCAACTTTCTTGCCGTGCAAGCGCAGGCGATCGGCGAAGTCGATCAGGCGCTGGCCGGTTATCGCCAGGTCGTCCGCAAACTCGCCACGGCCGATGCCTTGCTGGCGGCCCAACGCAAGGCATCCCTTTCCGCCGAAGCGCTGTACCGGGCGGGCGAAACGGATCGGTTGAGTCTGATCGGCGCCCAGGTGGAATTGGCCGCGGCCGAACTGGCCCGTCTCGATACCCTCCTGCAGGCCCAGCAATCGCTGGGCGCGCTCGAAGATGCCATGCGGCACCCCTTGGGTGCACTTGCGACCGACATTCATACCCTTGAAAACGCGCCCCGCATGCAGGATTCCCAGCCATGAACAAGAAATCCATTCTCGCGGCCCTTCTGGGTGCCATCGTGCTGGCGCTAGCGGTCTGGGGATTCCTGGCCGGCCAGAAGGAGCGTGCTACGGAGGCCCAGCGCGAGACACCGGTGAAGGCGCCGTCGCGCGTCTCGCAAGTGCAGGATCTGACGGCGGTCACGCTGGATGCCGCGGATCAAAAGCAGAGTGGGATCGTCGTGGTCACGCCACAGTCCATGGCCCATCGTCCGATGCTGCAGACGTTCGGTACGGTGCTGGATGTGGCGGATCTGATCGCGTTGCGCAACGCCGACGTCGCCGCCCAGGCCCAGGCGGACAAAGCCGACGCCGCGCTGCAGGCTTCCCACGCCGAATACCAGCGACTGCAGTCGTTGCATCGTGACGAACGGAACATTTCCGACAAGGCCTTGCAGGCGGCCGCCGCGGTGTGGCATGCCGACCAAGCCGCGTCGCGGGCAGCGCAAGCCGCGCTGACCGCCGCGCAACAGACCGCGAGCCAGCAATGGGGCGACGTCCTGGCGAAGGCGGCGGCCGCGAATACGTCGTTGTTTACGCGTCTGGCCACCCGCCAGCAAGTCCTCGTCCAGGTGGTGCTGCCCGCGGTCACCGCACTCGCCCCCCCTGTCCAGGCGCGCGTGCAGACCGTCAACGGGGACTTTCACGCCGCCACCTTGATCTCGCCCGCGCCACGCACGGACCCCCGTTTGCAAGGGCTCAGTTTCTTCTATGCCGTGTCCGCTGAGGGTCTCCTGCCTGGCATGGCGATCACCGCGTATCTACCCTCGGGCACGGTGGTCCAGGGAACGATGATTCCCGGCTCGGCGGTGGTGTGGTGGCAGGGTCGCTCGTGGGTCTATAGCCGCAACCAGCCCGATCGTTTTGTGCGCCATGCGCTGCCGGTCGACAACCCGGTGGACGGTGGCTGGTTCGTGGCCCAGGGATTTGCGCGGGGCGAACCGATCGTGGCGACGGGCGCGCAACTGCTGCTGTCGGAAGAGCAGCGTTCACGCATTGCCGTCGGTGAAGACGGAGACAAGCAATGAGGCAGGACGCACCGGGTCTGCTGGCGGCGATCGTCCGCTTCTCGTTGCGGTTTCGCGGCGTGGTGCTGGTGCTGGCGGGCATCCTGATCGTCTATGGCGCGCTCACGCTGTCGCGCAGCAAGTACGACGTGTTTCCTGAATTTGCCCCGCCGCAGGTGTCGATTCAGACCGAAGCCCCGGGGTTGGCGCCTGAACAGGTGGAGGTATTGGCGACCCAGCCGATCGAGAACGCGATCAACGGTCTGCCGGGACTGCAGGCGCTGCGCTCGCAATCGATCCAGGGCTTGTCGGTGATCACTATCACCTTCAATCCGGGCAGCGACATCTATCGGGATCGGCAGAATCTCGGGGAACGTCTCGGCGCGCTCGCCACCCAGCTGCCGCAAGGCGTGCAGGTGCCCGTGATGTCGCCGCTGACCTCTTCCACCAGTGTGGTGCTGGATATCGGTCTGACCTCCGACAAGCGATCACTGATGGAGCTGCGCACGCTGGCCGACTGGACGCTGAAACCGGCGTTGCTGGCGGTACCGGGCGTCGCGAAGGTCGCGGTGTTCGGCGGTGACACCAAGGAATACCAGGTCCAGATCCGCCCGGAGCAATTGCTCAAATACAATCTCGCGGTTGACGACGTCCTGACGGCGGCGCGGCGGGCCACGGGGGTGCGTGGTGCCGGTTTCATCGACACGCCCAATCAGCGCATCGTCCTGCAGAGCGACGGTCAGGCGCTCGCCGTGCAGGAGATCGCCGGTACCATCGTGCGGCATCAGGCGGGCGGCAATGTCACCTTGGGCGATGTCGCGCAGGTGGTCGTCGCGCCGGAGCCGCCCATCGGAGCGTCCTCGGTCATGGGCCATCCGGCTGTGCAACTGGTGATTTCCGAGCAATACGGCGCCAATACGCTTGTCGTGACTCAGAGCGTGGAAAAGGCGTTGGCCAGCATGAAGTCCGGTCTGACCGCGCAGGGCATCACCCTGCATGCCGATCTGTTTCGTCCGGCCAATTTCATCACGACCGCAACCGGCAACATCAAGTCCTCGCTGCTGATCGGCGGCGTGCTGGTCGTGATCGTGCTGATGCTGTTCCTTTACAACCTGCGCACGGCCGCGATCTCGCTGGTGGCGATCCCGTTGTCGCTGCTCGCCGCCGTGACGGTGCTGGAATACTTCGGCTTCAGCCTCAACACTATGACCTTGGGTGGATTGGCCATCGCCATCGGTTTGCTGGTGGACGATGCGGTGATCGTGGTGGAGAACATCTACCGCCGACTGCGCGAGAATCGCCATGCCGAGGTACCGCGTCCCGTCTTCGCGGTGCTGCTGGACGCCTCGCTGGAAGTGCGCAGCGCGGTGGTCTATGCGACGCTGGCGATCGCGCTGGTATTCATTCCCGTGCTGACCATGTCGGGCATCGCCGGCCGTCTGTTCGCGCCGTTGGGCATTGCCTATGTGCTGGCGACACTCGCCTCGCTGCTGGTGGCCATGACGGTCACCCCAGCCTTGTGCTACTTGCTGTTGGCCAACCGCCCGTTGCCGGAACGCGAGGCTCCCTTGGTGCGTTGGACCAAGGACCGGTATCGCGGCGTGCTGTTGCGGGTAGAGACCAGCTACCGTGCGGTCATGACCGTGGTCCTCGTGCTGACGCTGATGGCGGTGGCGGCGCTGCCGTTCTTCGGGGGCGGCTTTCTGCCGGAGCTGCGTGAGGGCCATTTCATCGTCCACATGTCGGCGGTGCCGGGAACCTCGCTGCAGGAGTCGATCCGTATCGGCAACCATGTGACTGCCGCGCTGCTGAAGCTGCCCTTCGTTCGTTCGGTGGCGCAGAACGCGGGACGTGCCGAAAAGGCGGATGACACGTGGGGCACGCAATACAGCGAATTCAACGTCGATCTCAAACCTCTCAGCGGCGATGCCGCCGAAGCGGCCGTCTCGGATATTCGCAAGGCGCTGGCACCGTTTCCCGGCGTCAACTTTGCGGTCAAGACCTTCCTGACGGAACGTGTCGAAGAAACCCTGTCGGGCTTTACCGCCGCCGTGGCGGTCAATATCTACGGCAACGACCTGGACACACTCGACACCAAGGCGGCGGACGTCGCGAAAATTCTGGGGCAGCTGCCTGGCGCAGCGGATGTCCAGGTGCAGTCACCGCCGGGGACGCCGCAGTTGGTGGTGCGCCTGCGCAAACAAGCGTTGGCCCGCTGGGGGTTCGATGCCGTGACAGTGCTCGATGCCATCCGCACCGCGTATCAAGGCGACCAGGTCGGTCAGGTCTACGACGGTAACCGCGTGTTCAATGTCTCAGTCATCCTCGCGCCTCAACAACGCGGAAAGGTGGCCGAAGTGGGGGCATTGCCGATACGCAACGCCGCCGGCACGTATGTCCCGCTGAAGGAACTGGCCGACATCTACGAAGATGCGGGGCGCTACGTCGTGTTGCACGACGGCGCCCGACGCGTGCAGACCGTGACCGCCAATGTGAGCGGGGGCAACGTGTCGGCCTTTGTCGCCGCCGCCAAACAACAGATTGCCGCCAAGGTCGCGCTGCCGCCCGGCAGCTACGTGGAGTTTGGTGGTGCAGCGGCGGCGCAGAGCCAGTCCACGCATGATCTGCTGATCAACTCACTGATCGCCGGTGTCGCCATCGTCTTGTTGTTGTTCATGGTGCTCGGCAGCATGCGCAGTTTGTTGCTGGTGCTGGCCAACCTGCCGTTCGCGCTGGTCGGCGGCGTGCTGGCGGTGTTCGCCACCGGCGGCGGCCTTTCCATCGGCTCGATGGTGGGCTTCGTCACCCTGTTTGGCATCACCTTGCGCAACTCGATCATGCTGCTGTCGCACTACGACCATCTGGTCAACGTCGAAGGCATGACCTGGGGGCCGGAGGCCGCCCTGCGCGGCGCGCAAGAACGCCTCTCGCCCATTTTGATGACGGCGCTGGTCACCGCCTTGGGGCTGCTTCCACTGGCGATTGGCAGTGGTGCTCCGGGTCGCGAGATCGAGGGACCGATGGCGCTGGTCATTCTCGGCGGGCTGGTTACCAGCACGGCGCTCAATCTGCTGGTGCTGCCCACGCTGGCCCTGCGTTACGGTCGTTTCCAGCGCGATACGCCGGAAGACGCCAACCCCGCGGTGGCCTAACGATCATGTTGCGCGTGCTGCTCATCGAAGACAATCGCGACTTGGCCACCACTCTGTGGGATTACCTGGAGTTGCATGGTTTCGCGGTGGATCATGCCTACGACGGCATGACCGGGTTGCGTCTGGCGTTGACGGGCACGCACGATCTGATCGTGCTGGATCTGGGGCTGCCACGTCTGGATGGCCTGGAGGTCTGCCGTCATCTGCGCGCTGCCCAGCACGACATGCCGGTGTTGATGTTGACGGCCCGCGAGACCCTGGACGACAAGCTGCGCGGTTTCGCCGAGGGTGCGGACGATTACCTGGTCAAACCGTTCGCTATGAAGGAACTGGTGGCGCGGCTGCATGCGCTGCATCGACGCGTGCAGCCCCTGCTCGGTGCGCCCCTGCAGGTCGCTGATCTCGAATACGATGCCGCTCGTTTTCGGGTTCGCCGTGGGGGTGTTTCCGTCACGGTGACCCGTGCCGGCCTGCGCCTGCTGGAGGTGTTGATGCGTCGCTCGCCGCTCGTGGTGAGCCATGCGGATTTGGCACGGGCGCTGTGGGGCGAGGCGGTGGGTGACCCCAATGCCATGCGCACGCACCTGCATGCCCTGCGGCAAGCGATCGACAAACCCTTCGAGAAACCCCTACTGCACAGCGTGCATGGTATCGGCTACCGTTTGGCGGATGACGATGCGTCCTAGATTCACTCTCCGCACCCGGATTATCTTGGCGTTCCTCGCCTTCGGCGTGGTGTTGTCCAGCTTGTTCGCCGCCGTGGCCCTCACCTCGATGGCCGACTTCGAACGCATCCTGATGACGGAGTTGCTGCAGGTCGAAACCAGCAACCTGATCGCACACCTTCACATTCAACCCAGTACGCCCCTACCAGCCTCGCAGCGGATCTATGCGTATGTGAGCCGAGTGAGCGATCGCCATGATGTACCCGCAGAAATGGCCGGCCTGCCACCGGGGACACACATACTGGATCGCGAAGGGAATCGGGAAACCTATGTCGCCGTCTCGGACGACGGCGCACAGCGGCTGTACTTCGTCATCGATCTGAGCGACATCGCCCAGCGCGAAGTTTTCCTGCGCTGGTTGATGGCCGGTGTCATCCTGATCGGCACGCTAGTCTCAGGCGCGCTGGGCCTTCTCCTGGCCGGTCGGCTGATTGCCCCGGTTCAGCGACTGGCGCAATGGGTCGAGGCATCGGCGCCGCCCCGTCGTGATAACCGGCTTCGTACCCACTTCGCCAATGACGAGGTCGGTGCATTGGCGGTCGCCTTCGAGCACTACCAGGCACGTTTGGATGCGTTCCTGACGCGCGAACGGGAGTTCACCGCAGACACCAGTCATGAATTGCGTTCACCGCTGTCGGTGATACAGGCAAGCGTCGATCTACTGGCGGAAGACCCCACGGTAAGCCTTCCCGGCCAACGTGCCATCGAGCGGGTGCGGCGGCGTACCACTGAATTGACCGATCTGCTCGATGCACTGCTTTACTTGGCCCGTCACGAGACGGACATGGCGATCGTTGCCGAACCTGTTCCGGTGTGGGCCATATGGCAACACCTCGTCGACGAGCAGATGCAGGCCACGTCGACGTCGGTGAAATTGCACGGCGATGCCAGCGTCACCGTGCTGGCTCCCCCACGTGCCGCATCGTTGGTGTTTGGGCAATTGCTACGCCGAGCGGTCGAACTTTCGAATGGGGCCGCGGTATCCGTTGCCATTACCTCCGCGGGCATCGAACTCAGCCCCTGGCCGGAGGCTGGTGAGAAGACGCCGCCGAATGTCGACCAACAGCGGTCCGACAATGGCTTCGGGTTGACCTTGATCAGTCGTCTATGCGAACGGTTGGGATGGACGGTGCGCTGGCCACAGCAGCCCGGTGAGCCGTTGACGCTCACCTTTGCGGACTCCAACCATGCATGACGGCCGCCCCGATACGTCACAGACCGCCGCTGACTCGGGAAAGAGGGACCCATGGGACCCCATCCCGTTCGTTGAACGCGAACGATGAGGCCAACCGTTTCCAAGACCGTCATCGTGCTCGGCGTCGTGAGCTTTCTCAACGAACTGTCGTCGCAGATCGTTGCACCGCTGATCCCGCTGTTGCTGGTCACGACGTTGGGTGCGGGTCCGGTGGCGATGGGCCTCGTCGATGGCGTGGCGGATGCGGTCGCCAGCGGGTTTCGTTTGTGGGCCGGTCGTCGCTCAGATGTGCGTGGGCGCCGGCGCAAGATCTTCGTCATCATGGGCTATGGTCTGTCGAGCATCGCGCGACCGCTCGTGGGACTGGCGCTCAACTGGCCGATGGTGCTGTTGCTGCGCAGTCTCGACCGCGTCGGCAAGGGGGTGCGTGGTGCCCCCCGCGATGCGTTGGTGGCCGATGCCACGCCGGCGGCATTGCGGGGGTATGCGTACGGCATCAATCGCGCCTTTGATTACGCCGGCGCGGTCGGCGGCAGCCTGATCGCTGCGGCGGCATTGCTGTGGATCAGCCATCGCATCAGCGTGGTCATCATGCTATCGGCCATTCCCGCGGCCCTCGCGCTGGTGGTTTTGATGACTCTCGTCAAGGATGTGCCGGCGAAAACGATCAAGCCAGGAACGGCGCCAGCGCCTTTGCGCTGGCGTGCGTTGACCGTTCCATCGCGGCGTTTCCTGACCGTCTTCATGCTTTTTGCCTTCGCCAGTGCGTCGGAGAGTTTCATTCTGTTACGTGCTCACGAAATCGGTATGGGCAATGTCCAGGTGCTTCTGCTTTGGGCCGTGTTGTGCGCTGTGCAAGCAGGGGTCGCCTGGCGTGCCGGAAAGGTTTCCGACCGTTTCAACAAAGTCGGGGTCGTGACCTTCACCTGGTTGGCCTACGGCGTGGGCTTGCTGCTGTTCGCGTTCGTGGAAAATATCCTGGGCCTGTGGATCGTCGTGATCGTCTATGCGTTGCTCAGCGGCGTCGGCGAAGGCGCGGAAAAAACGCTGGTCAGCACCTTGGCGACGGAAGCTGACCGCGGTACCGCCTTCGGGTGGTTCACGATGATTTCGGGGTTGGGAGCCATCCCTGCCGGGTTGATGTTCGGCGTCATTTGGCAGCAGTCCACCGCAGGTATCGCGTTCGGGGCGTTCGGCGTCCTGGCCATCGTGAGCGCGGTACTGTTGTGGGTGATCTTGCCGACACGGCGTGCGGCAACTATCTGAAGGATGGACAGCGTGCTTATTCAATCGGCTATCTCCAGCAAACATGCGACTGCTCTCTCGTCGCGTCAACACTCAATGAGTTATTCAAGCATGTCTATCAGATCGATCGCCTTGAATGAGGGCGTCCGCCGAACCTTTTTCTTCTTCCTCGCGGGCGGTACTGGATTCCTGCTCTATCTGTGCATTTCGATGGTCTTGCATTATGTGTTTCACGTCGGCGAGGTCGTTTCAGCGATCTGCGGAACGTTACTGCCCATTCCGCCGACATTCTGGATGCAGCGCCGGCTTACATTTCAAAGTGATGCGCCGAAGCGACAGGCACTCCCACGCTATGCGGCGCTCCAGCTGGGCAATGCGGCACTCGTTTCGGGGCTCACCGCATGGGGGACAACCATGGGATTGTCGGGAGGTCTGATCTTTCTCATTGCAGGAATCACGGGCGCTTTGATTTCCTATGTCGTCCAGTCAAAGCTGGTGTTTCACAGCCACTGATACGGTAATTGCATCGACCGAATGCGTTCGGTCGATGTAGTGCACTTTGGTGCGCATTTTCCGCCGCACCATGTCTCCCATTAGCTGGTTGTCTTATGTCATTCCGTTCAAACCGTTTCGACGCGCTGCGCATGCTGTGGCCCTGGCTCCCCCTGTGGATGGCTGTCGCGTTGGTCGCGATCTTCATGCACGGCCCGATGCCGATGTATTCCACCCGTACGCTCGCGGTGGCGTGGGACATGTGGCATCGGCACAGCTTCATCGTGCCATCCCTCAACGGCGCGCCTTACAGCGACAAACCGCCCATGCTGTTCTGGCTGATTCATGTGGGATGGGCTGTCGGAGGCGTGGGCGACGTCTGGCCCCGTGTGCTCGAAGTTTTGATGGGGGCTGTCGAGTTGGTGCTTGCCACCGTGCTCGCACATCGTTTGTTCCCCGAACGCGCGGCGGTCGCGCGAACGACTCCATGGGTGTTATTCGCCTTCAGCTATGCGTTCTTGTTCGGCCTGCAAACCATGTACGAAGTGCTGCTTGCCGCCAGTGTTCTTGGTGCCTTGGTCAGTCTTGCCCCGAGCTCGCGTCGTGAAGCGCCTTGTTTCATCGGATTCGCACTGGCGATCGGCGTGGGGTTGCTTACCAAAGGCCCGGTGATGCTGTTGCACGTCGCCTTTCCCTGGTTACTGGGTCCACTGTGGAATGACTGGGCGCGGCGTGAATCACGGCGGTGGTACGCCGGCGGTCTGCTCGCTGTACTGACCGGATGCGGCATGCTGCTAGCGTGGGCGCTCACGGCCGCCTCGATCGGTGGCCCCACCTATCGCGAGCAATTGCTGTTCCACCAGACGGCAGGGCGCGTGGTGGAAGCGTTCGCGCATGCGAAACCGCTCTGGTGGTACCTGCCGCTACTGCCGCTGTTGGTGTTTCCGTTCGCGCTATGGCCGAGGCTGTGGTTCGCACTAGGGGCCCTGCGGCGTCCGTTCGAACCAGGACTGCGTTTCGTGTTCGCTTGGCTGGGTCCGGTGTTACTGGTGTTCTCGCTGATCAGCGGCAAGCAGCCGTATTACCTGTTGCCGGAATGTGCGGGTTTCGCCTTGCTGTTCGCCGCCGCCGTGGCTCGGAAACATGCTCCTCCGGGAAGGAGCCGTTGGCTCGGTCCGTGGCCGTTGGCATTCTTGTCCGTGGGAGCTGGTCTGTCCCTGTTTGCACTTCCGCAGCTCATTGCGCGCGGGGTAGTCCGTGATCCGCAGCTCGCCACGCTGGGGGCTTTCAGCAGCGCGTTCGGCGTGTTCTATATTTTGCTCGGTGGCCTGCTTCTGCCAAGAAGGGGCGAGTTGCACCGCATTGCTTTGGTGGGCCTTGTGGGTGCCGTCGCCGCCAACGGTCTATTCACGCTCACCTGGTGGCCGGCTTTCGATCTCAAGCCGGCGGCGGTGTTACTGGCACGTGCCGAAGCTCAGGGCAGACCCATCGCCAATGTGGAAACGTACGACGGTCAGTTCGACTTTCTGGGCCGATTGACACGGCCCATGACGCAGCTGTCCGAAGGCGAGTCGGTGCAAGTGTGGGCAAAGGCACATCCCCGAGGATGGATCGTGAGCTACCCAGCCACGGTGACATCTCTCGATCGACGTATAGCTCTTTATGTACAGCCGTTTCGTGGCGTGTGGTTGACCATATGGCCAGCCAGCGAATTGGCCGCCGGCCGCGAAGGCCTGCCGAAGGCGAACTAAACAACCGCACCCTTTGGACGAATTTTCCAACTGAACCCGGTTGAAAAAAGCACGCTATCAAATTTTCAAATAATCATCACACGCGGTGATGAGTTCTCGCAGTGTCGGCTCATCCGCATCAGGACGGGCCGCCAGCAGGGCGCGAAGTTCCCCAATCTGTTTATTGTCTGGAATCAGTTCGGACGGACTTTCCCACATCCAGTCGATCACGATCGGCAAAAGTTGGGTGGCAGACAACGTGGCCACTTCATGCCGGGTGGGTACATACATGCCCGCCCGAAAAACGGGGCTATCCAGCCCATGACTTTCCCTGGCCGCCTTGAAAGCACTGGCGGGCATGCCGAAACGATCGTCGGGGTCAGTCATGGCAGGTCTCCTTCTCTTTGCTGCGAGGCGTCGGCTCGCGTTCTCGTTGTGCTTGCATGCCGTGAATCTTCTTCTGCGTGGAGGTAAATCGATGTCGTGCCGATCGAGCTGTGGCGAAGATTCTGCTGGATGTGGTGGATCGGTGTTCCGTCTTCGGCCTGATGCGTGGCGGCCGTATGCCGTAGCCAATGAGTCGACGCCCGCCGCACTCGGGAGGCTTTGGCGGCATCTTCCTTTTGGAGCGTATCCGCAACATGCCGGAAGGTGGCCTTGACGATCTGATAGATCGCCGTGGGAGTGAGCGCAGAAGCGCGGCCGGCGATCCCCAGAATGGCCGGTATCTTGCCATTGTCGGCCGGCGCGGGCGGCAACCCATGGAAGCCGCGATAGCGCGCGAAATCCTCCATGAGATGGTCGCTGAGGGGGATCTGACCCTCGACGCCGCCTTTGCCCACGACATGGAGCCACCACCGACCACGAACGCGCTGGAAATCGCTCTCGCAGGCCGCGGCGGCCTCGGAAGCCCGTAAAGCCGTTTCGTACAGGAAACGCAGTACCCAACGAGCGCGTTCGTAGCGTTGGCAATCCCGGTTCGTCGACCGTGGCCAACCGTCGATGCTGTGAAGCACGTCGTCCCAAAGGGATCGGTCCAGATAGCGCTCGATAGCACGGGGCATCCCGCGACGCGCCCGTCGCCGCTGCAGCACAAACGGACTGCCGGCGAGATAGCCGGCGCGTACGAGATAGTTGAACAGCCCTGCGAGGATGCCCAAGGCCTGACGTCGGCTGCGCTCGGCCAATGGTCCCGTGAACAGGCGCCGATGCTCACCACGACGGGCCAGACTGTCGTCGCACCAAGTGGCGGGCGGATGGCAGAGAAATGCTTCGTAGGCGATCACATCCTCGCGGGTGAGGCTCGACACCGGCTTGCCACGTATTTGCGTGGCCCAGAGCAGCAGCCGTTCTGCCTCCTTGCGGTAGCTGCGAAAGGTATGGGGCGAGTCGTGATATTCCGCCAGCCACAGGCCGATCGCCGCCACGTCGTCATTGGCCGCAATCTGTCGGGCCACGTTCGCCGGAGCACGGTTGGTTCCGGCGCATCCCGACAGGACAGGAGGCAGGGCCTGGGGTACGGCGAGGCTCAAAGGATGTTCAGTCATGCTTTCCGATGTCCAATGCCGCGGGACCACCAGCGTACTGCTGAATTACTTTCGATTATAGGGATTATCGTAAATTTCAAGGATAAATCATTACAAGTATAACGTAATACTGTAATATACATTTATCATGTCCTTCTAATTCGACCCTCCGAGCGACTGGAACTACCCATGAGCCGTGTCAGCGATACCCGCCAACGTACCCGTGAAGCCGCTGCCCAGCTCGTTGCCGGCGGCAAACGACCCCACGAAATCACCGTCGACCAGATCTATGCGGCCATCCAGCAGGGCAGCCGAACCACCATCAATGATGAGTTGAAGTTGTGGAAGGACGAGCGAACGAAGGTCGATGCACTCGGAGCGGATTTGCCACCTGCGGTGGCCGACGCCATGCGATCGCTTTGGGTCGCCGCTGTGGAACAGGGAGAGCGGACGTTTGCCGAACAGAGGGAAGCGCTGGAAGCGGAGTTGACCTCCACCCAAAGTGAACGCGATGAAGCCGCGGCATCGCGCGATGCAGCGATGGTCGATGAACAGCAACGAAGGCAGCAAGTCGCCCAACTCGGCGAGCAACTAGATGAACTGCAGCAGCACTTGGTCGCTGAAAGTGCGACCAAAAACGATGCGCTGGGCCAAGTCCACGCGTTGCAGCAGGAAATCGCCAGTTTGCGTACGGAGTCCATGCGTCAGCAGGAAACAGCAGCTGCGGCCCGGGAGAAGCAAGCCACCGAATTTCAGGCTCGTCTTGCCGAGCGTGACCTGGCCTTTCAGACCGAACTCGGTACCGCCACCCAGCGACTGGAAGCGGCGCAGGACCACATGCTCCGGCAGATCGACGAAGCACGCGAAGGGCAACGTCACGCTGAAAGGGCGCTGGCCAAGGCTCAGCGGCGACATGAGGAGCAGCAAACGGAGCTTACCGAATTGCGTTTGCGCTACCGCGAACAGCTTCAAAAGCTCGAACAACAGCGCGCACAGATCGAAGCTCTCAAGAACGAACGGCAGACTTTGACGCGGCAAGTGCTGTCGAACCGCGGGCAAATCGATGGGATGGAACTGGCGTTGCAGTTGCTGGCTGCCAAGGCCGCGGGTACAAAGAAAAGTACCGACGATACGCGCAAACCTGCCCAGCGGAAGAGACGTGTGGACTCCAAGAAGAGCGCCAAAGGGCAGTGACAAAGAGGCTTTTCAATGCCTCTGGCTTCAGCGCCCCGGGAGTTGTTCAGCGTAAGCCGCCAGTTCCGTAAGCGTTGCCGATTCGTCTTGGGCGGAAAGCCAGACGCCGTCGGCCAACTCGCGGTGAAGGAAGATCGATTGATTCTCCGTCCAACCAACTGACCGAACCATATCGTTGGGCAGTTCGATAAGCCACGAACCGTCTATTCGTCGCAGCACAGCCGTTGTTGGATGGGGCATGAGACTGGCTCCGATAGTGAAGGGCTTGGCCCAATTTTACCTCCGCGCGATCCCCAGCATGGGGTCACCCTCGACTTTGGAATCTGCTTGCTTGAAAACCACGACGCCCCCGCATATCACCCGACATATCCAACAACTGATCGCGAAAGTGGTTCCGGGGGGAAACCCTGCCTATCTAACGGTTCAACCCGACGCCGACGCCGTGGTCAACGAATGCTTCCCAAATGTGGCGGCCAAGATCTCGCGTGCCGGTGGACGTATGCTATGCGGCTGGCAGATATGGGAGTGGCCGCATGTGATGGTCGAGGCGGAGTTTCATGCCGTCTGGGTTGCGCCCGAGGGGCAGCTCGTCGACATCACACCCAAGCCGCACGGAGAGGCTGCGATCTTGTTCGTACCCGACGCACGTCGCACGTATACCGGTGTTGTTGTTGATAACGTCAGGTTGCCGGTACGAGACGACTTGCTCGTTCGCCACTTCATCAAGGCGTCCGAGGCCATCGTCCAGGTGATGAATCGTGGCGAGCGCACCGACCAATACGGGCAGATCAGCGTTCCAGCGCATGAAATCGAGCCGCTGATGAGGGCGCAGAGCTTTCTTGGTCAGTCCATTTCAGCGGGCCTCCGCGACCACGACTCTTGTCTGTGCGGGAGGGGCGGCAAGTACAAGCGCTGTCATGGGCCTGGCTTCGAGCGCCTCTTCAATGAGTAGCTTTGGTGTGATTACTGCCTAGATACTCGCGTCAACACAGCTACTTAGCTGCATTTCTGCGAAGATATCCAGAATCCCGGCTATACCTCCAATGGATACTGAGTACTGCATCCCCGCGCCTAGACTGGCGCCAAGACGTTCTTGAGCTAACTCCTTGGGCTGAAATTGTTTTTCAGCCGGAGTGTCCTATTTTTACGCGTATCTCGGCCGGACCCCACCTTGAGCCGCAAAGCCTGCGCGACGTACCTCGGGGTCTCACCGCGCACGGTGCGGCAATGGGAGACCGGACGCCACCGCGTGCCATGGTCTGCCGTACGGCTGCTGCGTCTGTCGCGTTGTGGCGACCTTGGCGCATTGTCCGATGAATGGGCTGGCCGGACGATCAACCGCCCGGGTATTCATGCACCGGCTGGCCGGACGTACCGCGAGCGCGACATGCGGTGGTGATGGCTGACCTGTGCGAGCAGGCGCGTCTGTTCCGCGAGGCCTATGACCGCGAGAGGCTCTCAGCCACCCTCTTCTTCTGTTACTGCTTGGATGGGGTTGAGCCGAGATACGTGTAATTTTGATAAGTAGAAGTCATATTCTCTTTTGAAATCATAGAGATAGATTACTTCTCCTTGCACTCTCTACCTGTTCCTGTCCCGTCCTCATTTTTGCTTGGATTGACGGCGTTTGTGGGCCATAGTCAACTGGTTCTCTGCGGCCACTGCGCGGGCTTCCGCTGACTGAAGTGCCGCCTTCAAGCCGCTGACCTGTCCCCGCGCGCCAGCCAGCTCCAAGGCAAGCTGATCGCGCTCGCCCGTGATGGTGGCCACCGCCGCCAAGCGCGCTTCGCCCTCCGCCAATTCCCGGCGAAGACGCGCCATGTCCAGTCGCAATTCCGTGAGGCTGGTCTGCTGGTCTTCGCTACGTTGCCGCAGCTTGGCCAATTGCTGCTCTGCATGCCGCTGTCCTTCCCGCGCGGCATCGGTTTCTTGCAGCATGCGGGCCTGAGCGGCCTCCATGCGCTCGTTGGATTTATCCCGTTCCACCTGAAACGCAGCGTCGCGGGCGGCAATGGTCGCCTGGAATTCGGCGGTCAATCGGTCGTGAGCCTGCAGTGCGGCCTCTCGTTGCTGAGCCATGTCGGTGCGAACGGCCGCCACTTCGTGCTGCAAGGCTTGGACTTGGCCAAGGGCATCGCGCTTGGCCTCGGTTTCCCGGGTGAGCTGCTGCTGCACCTCGATGCCTTGCTCGCGTAGCTGACTGACCTCGTGCTGCAGCTGATGAACCGTGGCCTGTGCCGCATCCCGTTCGACAGCAACGTCATCGTACGCGCGCCTCTGTGCTTCCAGATCGGATTCCAGCGCCTGACGGTGCTCGTTGAAGACCTTCTCCCCCTGTTCTACGGCGGCCACCCAGAGTGAGCGCATGGCATCGGCGATCGCCGGCGGTAGATCGGCGCCGACCGCATCGGCCTTGGCTCGTTCGTCCTTCCACAACTTCAACTCGTCGTTGATGGTGGTACGGCTGCCCTGCTGGATGGCGGCATAGATCTGGTCGACGGTGATTTCGTGTGATCGTTTGCCGCCGGCGACCAGTTGGGCCGCGGCCTCACGAGTACGTTGACGGGTATCACTGACACGGCTCATGGCGGCTCCCGTCGCTCGGAGGGTGAATTTCGCGGAACACCTGATGTGTATATCACAGTATTACGTTACATGCATAACGATTTAATCAGGAATTTTACGATAACTTCCATAATCGAATGTCTTTTGGCTGTACGCTACGTTTCCCATGGCGTCAGACATCGGAAAGCATGACGGAGCCTGCAGCGAACCTTCTAGCGTTGCCCCAAGCCTTGCCGCCCACCCTGTCGGGATGCGCTGGCGCCAATCGCGCCTCGGCCAGCGTGGCGCGGCAGATCGCCGCCAACGACGACGTGGCCGCGATCGGCCTGTGGCTGGCGGAATATCACGACTCGCCGCATACCTTCCGCAGCTATCGCAAAGAGGCCGAACGCTTGCTGCTTTGGGCCACGCAAATCCGTGGCAAGCCGGTGTCGAGTCTCACCCGCGAGGATGTGATCGCTTATGAGGCGTTTCTTGCTCAGCCCCCTGCGACCTGGTGCGACGCCGGTCTCGCCCGTCGCGGCGAGCATCGGCGACTGTTGGTCGGTCCGTTGGCCGAGCGCAGCCGTCGCCAGGCCTTGGGCATTCTTGCGGGACTGTTCAATTACCTCGTGCGTGCCGGCTATCTCGCGGGCAGTCCGTTCGTCCTGCAGCGACAACGGGCACGCCGAGGCACTCGACGCACGATCGAACGCTACTTGGACCGTGCCATCTGGGAAGAGGTGTTACGCGTCGTCGACGATTGGCCGCAGGACTCCATGCGGGAACGGCAACGCTACGAACGCGCTCGCTGGGTGCTTCGCTTCCTCTATGAAACCGCACTACGAGCCGCCGAAGCCGCGGCCGCCAACGAAAACGATTTCCAACCTATCCGTGGGCGGTGGTGGTTGCACACCGTGGGGAAAGGTGGCGTCGAAGGCACCGTCCCCCTGAGCGACGGTCTCATGGACGACTTCGCACGCTATCGGCGCTTCCACGGCTTGCCCGCGTTGCCTTCGGGCGACAGCAACATCCCGGCCATTCTTGGCATCGCCGGACGATCGTCCCCGCTGACGCCCACGGCGGTCTACCAGATCGTCAAGGACACCTTCCGGCGCGTAGCCGAGACACTGCAACAGCAGGATGAGGCCAAGGCCACACGCGTGCGCCGCGCCTCGACGCATTGGCTGCGGCATACGGCCGCCACGCACCAGGCCGAGGATGGCACTCCGATCCACCACATCCAGCAGAACCTGCGTCATAGCTCCATCGGCACGACGTCGATCTATGTTCATGCAGAAGAAGATGCACGACATGCCAGTACTACGAAAACACGCATCGGGACCTCGGTGCCTCGCGGAGAGATGCCATGACTGACCCCGGCGATCGCTTTGGCATGCCGGTGAGCGCATTGAAGTTTGCTCTCTGACACGACTGCCAGCTGCAATCGACCGCGCCGTTAGCCGAACGGCATCACCCAAATCTTCCCTTCCCGGGCAATGATTCCATCGCCGTGACACAAATATCGTTGACTTCAACGTCAAGGGCAATTAGCGTACGCGTGCCCGGCGGATCGCCCGCGGGCATTTATTTGCTGCATCCGAGACCCATGGACATCTATCCGAGTACCAACGCAGTGATCGCGCCATCGGCGCCGGTTGCTGCCGAGGTTCAGCCCAACGTGTACACATCCCGCGCACCGGTCGCGGGCGGGCACTCCTGACGTCCCGCTCGCCCCCCGGTCTGCGGACTGGAGGCGAGCCATGCTCCTGCTTACCCTTCTACTGCCATCCTCGCGCGCACCGCGCGCTGCGCCGGCACGTCCGCCGCTGCACCCGGCGGGCGTGCCCCCGCGTCCGCTGCTCATCCAACACTGGCAGCGTCTGCCCGGCGAGACGCGTCTGCGCGCCCGCTGGCTGACCTCGCGCTGACATTCCCTTCCCCCACGCTGGCGCCCGCGGCCGTCGCTGCTGGCGCTCTTGCCAAAGATCGATCGCATGACGCGTTTGCCTACATCCAAACTGTTCGTACTTCTGCTACTGGGCCTCGGCGCCCTGGTCACGCGCGCGCATGCCGACAGCGGAAGCGCGCCACCGCTATTCGTGCCGCAGTTGCTGGATGCTCAGGTCAGCTACGTGGCGCAGAAGCTCGACCGCATGCATTCTGCCTATACCGGCCCGCTCAGCCTGCCGGCTGGCGGTGACCAAGCGCTATCGCGCACGTTCGGTGCCTATCTGGGCATGCGGCTGCCGGCGCATCTGGCCTTCTATCTGGATGGCGAGCTGTTCACCGGTGGCGGCATCAACAAGGGCACCGGCCTGGCCGGTTACGTCAACGGGGATGTGGTGCGCGCAGGTCCCGGCTCGGGCGGCAAGCAGCGACCGTACATCGCGCGCGCCTACCTCGATTGGAATCTGCCTTTGGGCACCAACAGCGCTCCGATGGCGCGGGCGCAGGATCAGCTTCCTGGCACGCTGGCCACCCAGCGGATCGAGCTCAAGCTGGGGCGGCTGGCTCTGGCCGATGACTTCGACAAAAACCGCTACGCCAACGATACCCGCCACCAGTTCATGAACTGGGATTTCATCAACGCGGCGTCCTATGACTATGCCGCCGATACCCGCGGCTACACCGACGGCTTCATCGTCGCGTGGGTCCAGCACCACTGGACGTTGCGTTACGGCGTGTACCAGATGCCGCTGCAGGCCAACGGTCAGGCGCTGGCCGGGCCACTGGACCGAGCCCGTGCCGAGCAGGTGCAGCTGTCGCTGCACCCGTTCGGCAGTGACGGCTTCGCGTTGCGCCTGCTGGCCTTCCGCAACATCGCCAAGATGGGCAACTACGCGCAGGCGCTGGCGCTCGCCGCCGCCAGTGGCGCTACGCCGGACATCGCCGCCGACGGTCGCTACGGCCGCCGCAAGCACGGCTACGTGATCAATGCCGAGCTGCCACTGGCCGACGACGGCGACACCGGGCTGTTCGCGCGTTGGGGCTGGAACGACGGCCACACTCAGTCGTTCGCCTACACGGAGGCCGAGCGCGCGCTGAGCGCGGGGGCGCAGCTGTCCGGCGCGCACTGGCGCCGCTCCGAGGACCGTATCGGCATCGCGTTCGACCTCAACGGCCTAGCCAGCGCGCATCGCGCCTACCTCGCCGCAGGCGGCTGCGGCTTCCTGCTGTGCGACGGCGCGTTGGACTACGGCCGCGAACGGGTGATCGAAGCCTACTACCGCCTACAACTCGGTCACTACTTGCAGCTGAGCCCGGACCTTCAGTGGATCGTCAACCCCGGCTACAACCGCGCGCGCGGCCCGGCGCGGGTGGTCGGCCTGCGCCTGCACCTGAGCCTCTGATACTTCTTCGATACCCACAGGAAGCCTGACCATGTCTGTGCCAGATATCTCCGTACCACACGCCAGCGCCGCGGCCCGCGCAGGCCTGCAGCAGCGTATCCGCGACCGCCTGCACCTGGCGACACTGCGCCGGCGCCCTGCCACGCCGTGGAACCGGCTGGTACTGGCCTTCGCCCTGATCGGCCCCGGCCTGCTGGTGATGCTGGGCGACAACGACGCCGGTGGCGTGCTGACCTACGCGCAGACCGGCGCAGCCTATGGGCTGGGCCTGTTTCTGCCGCTGATGTTAGTGCTCGGCTTCGTCGCCTACGTGGTGCAGGAGATGACCATCCGCCTGGGCGCTGTGACGCGGCGCGGCCACGCCGAGCTGATCTGGAAGCGCTACGGCCCGTTCTGGGGCATCTTCTCGCTGGTCGACCTAGTACTAGCCAACATCCTGACCTTGGTCACCGAGTTTCTGGGCATCCGCATCGGCGGCGAGGCGTTCGGCATTCCGTATGGGCTGAGCGTGCCGCTGACGCTGGGCTTCGTGGTGATGACGCTGGTGTTCCTGCGCTACTGGGCGTGGGAGCGCATCGCGCTGTTCATCGCCGCGCTCAACCTGGTGTTCGTGCCGCTGGTGCTGATGGCACACCCGCATTGGGATGCTGTGGCGCGAGCGTTCGCAGGCTCGGGCTGGGTGCTGCCCGGCGGCGTGCTGTCGGCGACCTTCCTGATCCTGCTGTCAGCCAACATCGGAACCAGCATCGCGCCGTGGCAGCTCTTCTTCCAGCAGTCCTGCGTGGTCGACAAGGGTCTGCTACCGAAGGACATCCCGGCCAGCCGACGCGACCTGATGCTCGGTGTGGGCGGCATGGTACTGGTGGCGATCGCGGTGATCGTGCTCGGCGCGGTAGCGCTGTCGGGACTTCCCGATGCGAAGAACCTTACGACCGAGGCAGTGCTGTCCGCGCTGCAGCAGCGCTTAGGCGAGACGGCTATGAAGCTGTTCGCGCTGGGCCTGATCGAAGCCGGGCTGATCGCCACCATCGTGATCACCGCCAGTACCGGCTGGGCGATCGGCGAGGCGCTGGATCTACCACGCTCGCTCAACGCGTCACCCGGCCAGGCATGGCGCTTTTATGCCCCGGCGGTGATGGGCACGGTGGTCGCAGCCGGCGTGGTGCTGTTCCCGAACCTGCCGATCGGCTTCCTCAACCTCAGCGTGCAGGTGATCGCCACGGTGTTCATGCCGGCGGCGATGCTGTTCCTGCTGATGCTGCTCAACGATCGTGAGCTGATGGGTGAGCATGCCAACGGGCCGGTGCGCAACGCACTGTCAGTCGCGATCATGCTCGGGCTGATCGCCTGCAACGTCCTGTATGGCCTGGTCACCGTATTTCCGCATATCTTTGGAGGCAACCCATGAAAGACCTTAACGAGTACACGCCCGAGCAGGTGCAGGCGCTGCTGGCCGAGGAAGGCTGGCATGACGAGCTGCCGCCGGTGCATCGCTTGCAGCTGACGCCGTGGCAGCAGTGGGTGTTCTGGGGGTTGCGCATCTACGTGGTGGTGATGTGCGTCATTGTGCTGTGGGCGTTCACCGCCGGCGTGCACGCCTGAGAGTGGTCGGCATGCCAGTACGACGCGGGCACGCGCTTCGTTGACCCCGCCCGACAATCACTCATGATGCCCTAGCCTGATGATCATCTGCGACCACATCGGCTCGATATTTTCCTCAATTCATACTGTAAGTAAGCATGTCTCTGTAAGTAAGCATGTCTCGCATCATTAGCTCCCCCTCGACCATTTGGACGGCGATCGGCAGGCATGCGCCTAGCTCGATTGCACCCAGGTCAGCTCAATGTCGTCCTTCACCACGTCATCGACTTCTTCCACCGGAATGCCGAGCAGTTCATTGATGTGGCCGTGGCGCATGCCGAAGAAGAGGCCGTTACGTCGGTAGGTGGCGCTCCAGGTGATACGGTCGACGTTGGCATGGTTGTACTCACCTTCATAAGTGAAACCATTGGTGGTCTTGCCGGAAACGCTGGTCATGATGGTTGCCTTTGGAATGATGTCGTGGTCCAGCATGCTCCTTTATTGGGCCGCGTGGGGAGGGCGCGCACTTGGGGGCGTGCACGAATCGATTCGGCGCAGCGCAACGGGATGAGATGCGGCCGCCGTGCGAGTTGAGCGGCATGCGATCGGATGCGATGGACTCTTGATGAGCACCGCAGGGAACGGTGCGGGCTGTTAGCGTTTGCCGGGCTCGGGCTCGGGCTCGTAAGGCTTGGCGCCATCGTCGTCCATGCGATCGACATCCTGCGCCTGGTGATCGATTTCACGCCGTTCGGCGGGGTCCGTCTTGGGCGTAGGTGGGGCAAAGCCGCTCGTCTGCGGTGCCCATGGCCATGCCACCGACCCGGCGCCGCTGGAGATGTTCGAGACCACGATCACCTTCAAGCCGAAGGACCAGTGGCGTCCCGGCATGACGATGGACAAGATCAAGGCGGCGCTGAACCGCGCCGTGCAGGTGCCGGGCCTGACGAACCTGTTCGTGCCGCCGATCCGCAACCGCATCGACATGCTCTCCACCGGCATCAAGAGTCCCATCGGCATCAAGGTGCTGGGCACCGATCTGGCGGCACTGCAATCGGTGGCCGATCGCATCGAGGCCGTCGCACGCACCGTGCCCGGTGTGCGCTCGGCGATCGCCGAGCGCCCGGCCAGTGGCCGCTACGTCGACGTGCACATCCATCGGGACGCGGCGGCGCGTTACGGACTGACGCAGGATCAGGTGCAGCAGTTGATCGCCACCGTGGTCGGTGGCGATCCCATCGGCCAGAGCATCGAGGGGCGCGAGCGCTTTCCGATCGTGGTGCGCTACCCGCGCGTGGACCGCGACTCGGTGCAGGCGTTGCGGCAACTGCCGATCGTGGCGGCCAACGGCGCCCAGCTCACGCTGGGCCAGATTGCCGACATCACGGTCGCGGCGGGACCGTCGATGCTGAAGAGCGAAGACGGCCAGCTGGCCACCTACGTCTACGTCGATACCGATAGCAGCAACCTCGGTGGCGTGGTCGCCCGGCTCCAGCGCGCGGTGACGCAACAGGTCACGCTGCCCGCCGGCGTCACGCTGGACTGGTCGGGCCAGTTCCAGTACCTGGCCCGCGCCGCCCAGCGGCTCCGGCTGGTGGTGCCTGTGGCCTTGCTCATCGTCTTCGTGCTGATCTACGCCGTATTCCGGCGCGCGGTCGAGGCGGCCCTGATCATGGCGAGTGTGCCGCTGGCGCTGGTCGGCGGTCTATGGCTGGTCTGGCTGCTGGGCCAAGCCGTATCGGTGGCGACGGTCATCGGCTTCATCGCCCTGGCCGGCGTCGCCGCGGAGTTTGGCGTGGTGATGCTGCTTTACCTTCGTCATGCCTGGGATCGGCAACTCGCGGCCAACCCGCAGGCGGGTATCGAGGCGCTGGACGCGGCCATCCGCGAAGGCGCGGTTCAGCGCGTACGACCCAAGGCGATGACGGTGGCCGTAATCCTGGCCGGTCTGTTTCCGATCCTGCTGGGCCATGGCGCCGGCTCTGAAGTCATGCAACGCATCGCCGCCCCCATGATCGGCGGCATGGTGACCGCACCTCTGTTGTCCATGCTCATCCTGCCAGCCGCATTCCGCCTGCGCATGCGGCACCGACTGCGCAAGTCCGCAGCCTTCGCCCAGCAGATGGATCCGAACATGCCCGGCATGGCCGGGATGCAACCGGCCAAACCCACCCTGGCGCAGGGCGTGGGGATCGTCAAGGCCATCGACACCGCCAAGGGCACGATCACCCTCCAGCACCAGGCCATCACCGCCATCGGCTGGCCGGCGATGATCATGACCTTCAAGGCCGATCCGCCGCCCCTCCTGCAGAAGGTGAAGGTCGGCGAGTCGGTGCGCTTCACCCTGCACCCGGCCGGCATGGCCAGCACGGTGACGGCGATCACACCGCTGCGGCCCTGAGCAGGCCATGCCGCGGCTCCACATGGGCCTGGTCTATGATCGGGCCTTTATAGCGTGACGGAACGAGCGCTCAGCCCGCGAACAGCGAGTCGCCGCTGGCTGCGGGCTGTTGCCGCGCGTGGCCCCCTTTCCATCGGTACCGAGGCATGGCATGGCTTCGATTGATCGGACTGCATACCCGCAATTCAAACGTAATCCTGTGGTTCGCGAACTCGTCGCGCTGTACACCGTCGACGAGTCCGAGACGGCCTTCATCGTCAAGCATGCACGACAGCCGTCCAGTCGATTAACCCTGGCCATCCTGCTGAAGAGCTTTCAGCGATTGCGCTATTTCCCGGCACTGGATGAGGTGCCCGCAGCCGTACTGAGACATATCAGGGCGTCCCTGAAGTTTCGGATCCAGGTGAAGCCTGCCCAGCCTAGCGCGGTCACGCTGTATCGCTATCACGCATTGATCCGGAAGCACCTGGATTTCCGGCCGTTCGAGGAAGGCGGTCTCGATGTGGCGGCCCGAGCCATGCGAGATGCCGCGGCCATCATGGATCACCCGCCGGATCTGATTAATGTGGGCATCGAGCAGTTGGTCACCGACCGCATCGGTCTGCCAGCCTTCAGTACACTTGATCGGCTGGCGCGACGTGTCCGTGCGCTGGTCAACGGCCAGCTCTTCGCAACCATTGCTCAGCGCCTGACGGCGGACGAGAAGGCACGCCTGGATGGATTGCTACAAGCCGCTGGGAAAGCCGGCAAAAGCCCGCTGCACGAGGTCAAACGCCTCCCCAAGCGCTCATCCTTGAGGCACTTCCAGGAACTGATCGACCACATGGAGCGGCTTGACGCGCTTGTGAACACGGACGCGCCGTTGGTTGGGATACCCGAACTCAAGCGCAAGCATTTCGCGGCAGAGGCGCGTGCACTCGATGCCGCCGAACTCAAAGATTTCCGCCCCGCCAAGCGACATGCTGTCCTGCTTTGCCTGATCCACCGGGCACGGGTACAGGTGCGCGACGATCTGGCGGCGATGTTCATCAAGCGCATGAGCAAGATCCATGTACACGGCAAGGAACATCTCGATCGCCTGCGCAGCCAGTACCGGGAGAAGGCCGAGGTGCTGGTGGCAACGATGTCCGATGTGATTCGCGTACTCGCCGAACAACGCAGCGACACAGCCGCCGGTCGTGAGATTCGGCGCCTGGTCGGGCAGCGCGGCAGCATCGATACGCTGCAGGAGGACTGCAACGCGATCGCAGCCCACAGCGGTGACAATTACTTGCCGTTGCTCTGGCCGTACTACAAGAGCCACCGACCCACGCTGCTGCGCATGGTGCGCATCCTCAATCTGAAAAGCACGACGGAAGATCGTTCGTTGATCGATGCCCTGGAGTTGATCCTTGCGCAGGAACGGCAGCGCGGTGATTGGCTGGACGGGCCCATGGATCTGTCCTTCACAACACACTTGTGGCGAAAGACCCTGACGCAGCGCACCGAGGATGGCGAGGAGCGCATTCACCGTCGGCATTTCGAGGTGTGCGTGTTTTCCGCGTTGGCGAACGAACTCAAGTCCGGTGATGCGGCCGTACCGGGATCGGAGGAGTACGCCGACCAAGGCGAGCAGCTATTGAGCTGGGAGGAGTGCGAGCCCCAAGTGGCCGCCTATTGCGCAGAGTTTGGCCTGCCGGCTGACCCGATCACGTTCGTCAACACACTGCAGTCGCGCCTGATGCAGGTCGCCGAGCAAACAGACCAGGAGTACGTCGACAACGGCCAGGTCGTGATCGATGACCAGGGCATGCCGGTTCTCAAGCGCAGCAAGGCCAAAGAGATGAGTAGCCAGGCCAAAGCCCTCGAAACGGCCATTCATGAGCGCCTGCGTGAGCGAAGCGTCATCGATGTGCTATGTGACGTGGGGCACTGGACCAACTGGCATCGTCATTTCGGCCCGCTATCCGGGTCGGACCCGAAGATTGATCAGGCACGCGAGCGTTATGTGCTGACGGCTTTTACCTACGGATGCAACCTGGGCCCCAATCAGGCGGCACGTCATTTCCGTGGGGCTGTCACGGCGCACATGCTGTCGTTCGTCAATCGTCGCCACATCGACGCGAACAAACTGGCCGCCGCATGCCGCGACATCATCAATAGCTACGCTGGCCTTCAATTGCCCAAGCACTGGGGCGACAGCAAGCGTGCCGCGGCAGATGGCACCAAGTACGAGATGTACATTCAGAACAGCCTGGCCTCATACCACATCCGGTACGGTGGTTACGGCGGCATTGCGTACCATCATGTCTCCGACACCTACGTCGCGCTGTTCAGCCACTTCATCCCATGCGGGGTCTGGGAAGCGGTGTACATCATCGATGGCCTGCTCAAGAACACGTCCGACATCCAGCCGGATATCGTGCACGCCGACACCCAAGGGCAGTCGCTTCCCGTCTTCGGGCTCTCATACTTGCTGGGCATCCAGCTGATGCCGCGCATCCGAAATTGGCAGGATTACCGGTTCTTCCGGCCCGATACGGATGCCTCCTACGAGCACATCGATGCGCTGTTCCGCGACAGCGTCGATTGGGACCTGATCGAGACGCATTGGAAAGACCTGATGCGCGTCGTATTGTCGATCAAAGCCGGCAAGGTGGCCGCTTCGACCTTGCTGCGGCGCTTGGGCAACAACAGCCGCAAGAACCGGCTTTACCACGCTTTTCGCGCCTTGGGCTCGGCCGTGCGCACGCTCTTCCTGCTGCAGTACATTTCCGACCAAGACCTGCGCGAACAGATCACCGCCTCCACCAACAAGGTCGAGGCCTATAACGGATTCTCGAAATACTTCTTCTTTGGTGGGGAGGGCATCATCGCCGACAACGATCCGGTGGAGCAGGAGAAGGCGGTCAAGTACAACGACCTGGTGGCCAACGCCGTGATCTTCCATAACGTCGTGGAGCAAACCCGCATCATCCGTTCGCTCATGCGGGAAGGCTGGAAGATCACTGCCGAAGATGTGGCCGCGCTCAGCCCTTACATGACGAGCCATATCAAACGCTTTGGAGACTACCTGATCGATGCCGAGGCCGTGCCCGAGCCCTACGAAGCCGAACTGGCCCTGGCTGCTTGAGTGTCGCAGGCGATGGGCACGAGGGTGGTGATTCCGCGCAGCCCATCTCGGCCAGGGGGCGTTCAACCCACGAGACCCGTGCTCGCTATGCTTCAAGCGACGTGGCAGTGGCATGGCAGGAGGTACCGTGGAGCTCTCGGATTTTCATATTGGTCTGGAATTCGTGGCAAGCGCCGGGTTCCGGTGGCGGTGCACCGATGTGGGCACCCGGACCATCTTGGCCATCCAGCTCGATCGGAAGGACCCCAACTGGTACCAGGGGCCGCCGTACATCGCCAGGGAAGTCGTGTTCGATGAGCACGAGATGGCGCGCTGCCACCGGACAAATGTCGATGCAGTGTCAGCCTCTTTGAAAGAGCACCAGACGATGGCACACCCGGGTTATCCCTCAGAGGTCGTGACGCGCATGCTGGAGGCGCGGCACGCCCAGCTTTATCCACACTCGGGCGTGTTGCGCTTCGACCGGTGTCGGCCGGACGGGGAAATCCTCCATCCCTTCGCAGGGCGGCAGGAGGAAGGGGAGTGGATCGTCGAGCTATACCTGCCGTTCCAAGAGGACTATGAGGTCATGCCAGAACGGGACTTCATCGCATTGCCTCGGGTGACGCACGCCGACCTACGGGTTCGCGCGGCCAAGAAAAACAGCTAAGGATCATCTGATCAATCGCCGTCCAGCCACTTCGGCATGCGACTGAGCCCGGCACACGCCAAACGCACGCTTTTGTTGGCCAAGCACGTTGGCTTTTCGTGCCGCGGCAGCCCCTTGGAGCCGCTGCGGATGCAATAACCCTACATCACCTGCAACAACGTCCTGCGTGCCATCCACAGATTCACCAGCGCGAACAGCGTTGTCACCTGCGCGCCATTCTTCGCCAAGCCCTTGTAGCGAACCTTCACATAGCCGAACTGTCGCTTGAGCACCCGGAACGGATGCTCCACCGCTGCACGGATCGAGGCCTTGGCGTGCTCCAGTTGCTCGGTGATCGC
>NZ_JBYTCN010000008.1:0-163824 GCF_058790335.1 Rhodanobacter sp. FW101-FHT13A11
CTTTGGCTCAGAAGCATCGCCCGCCAGCGGGCTCCTACAGGAAGGTCAGGCGCGTGCCGGGCGTTCCAGGTTCGGCAGGAACACCGTGATCAACCCCATCAGTGGCAGGTACGCGCACAGCCGGTAGACGTATTCGATGCCGTGCGCGTCGGCCAGCCCGCCGAGCACGGCGGCGCCGATGCCGCCCATGCCGAAGGCGAGGCCGAAGAACAGCCCCGAGACCAGGCCGACGCGCCCGGGCACCAATTCCTGCGCGTAGACCAGGATCGCCGAGAACGCCGAGGCCAGCACCAGGCCGATGATCACGGTCAGCACGCCGGTCCACAGCAGGTTCGCGTGCGGCAGCAGCAGGGTGAACGGCGCCACGCCGAGGATGGATACCCAGATCACCCACTTGCGCCCGATCCGGTCGCCGACCGGGCCGCCGATCAGCGAGCCGGCGGCCACCGCGAACAGGAACACGAACAGGTGCACCTGCGCGCTCTGCACTGACACGCCGAACTTGTGGATCAGGTAGAAGGTGTAATAGCTGCTGAGGCTGGTCAGGTAGAAATACTTGGAGAAGATCAGCAGGCCGAGGATCGCCAGCGCGCCGAGCACCTGCCGGCGCGACAGCGCCACGGCGGGCCGCCGCCGCGCTGCCGCCGAGCCGCGCACGACATGATGCCGCCCGTACCAGCGGCCCACCTGCAGCAGCACCACGATCGCCAGCAGCGCCGCCAGCGAGAACCACGCCACGCTGCCGCGCCCGTGCGGCACGATGATCCAGGCGGCCAGCAGCGGCCCCAGCGACGAGCCGGTGTTGCCGCCCACCTGGAACAACGACTGCGCCAGGCCGTGCCGCCCGCCCGAGGCCATTCGCGCCACCCGCGAGGATTCCGGGTGGAACACCGACGAGCCGGTGCCGACCAGCGCGGCAGCAGCCAGCAGCACCGGGAAATTCGGCGCGGTCGCCAGCAACAGCAGGCCGCACAGGGTGAAGCCCATGCCCACCGGCAGCGAGTACGGCATCGGCCGGCGGTCGGTGACCATGCCGACCAGCGGCTGCAGCATCGAGGCGGTGAGCTGGTAGGTCAGCGTGATCAGGCCGACCTGGGCAAAGCTGAGCTGGAAGTCGTGCTTGAGGATCGGATAGATCGCCAGGATCAACGACTGGATCATGTCGTTGAGCATGTGCGCGAAGCTGATCCCGCCGAGTACCGCGTATGCGGTGGATTCGCCGGGCGGCGCCGGATCGCTGGAGAGGGGAATCGCGGAAGGGGACAGCGGGGCGCTTTCGACGCGGGTCTGCATGGGGTGTTCGGCTGGACGGAGCGGCGCGGGGGTAGCAACCATAAGACAGGCCGCCGCCATTCCGCATGTGCCGGCCGTCGATGGCGGCTTGCGCCACCGGGCCGTGTTCGTGCCGGAGCGCTGCCCGGACCCGGGTGAACGGCGTCACAGCGTCGTCAGCGAAATGTCGCAGACTGAGTGATACCTGACCCGGCCCGGCCGCATCGGGAGCGGGCCCTGCGGGCGGCGCGCTACCATGCGGGATGCTATCCACCTCCTGTTGCATGGAGCACCGATGAACAGCCGTCTGATTCGCGGAACCTCGCCGACCGACGCCGGCACGCCGGCCGCCAACGATGCCGCGCCGGTGGCGCCGGGGCCGGACCTCGGCGACAGCCGGCTGTACATCCATCGCGAGCTGTCACAGCTGCAGTTCAACATCCGCGTGCTGGACCAGGCGCTGGACGAGCGCACGCCGCTGCTGGAGCGATTGAAGTTCCTGCTGATCTTCTCCGCGAACATGGACGAATTCTTCGAGATCCGCGTGGCCGGGCTGAAGGGCCAGATCGCGCTGGACCACGAGATGATCGGCCCCGACGGCATCCCGCCCAAGCGTGCGCTGGCCGAGATCAGCGAGATCGCGCACCGGCAGATCGCACGGCAGTACGCGATCCTCAACGAGCGCATCCTGCCGGAGCTGGCCACGTACGGCATCCGCATCGTGCGGCGCACGCAGTGGACGCACAAGCAGAAGATGTGGGTGCGCCGCTACTTCCGCGAGGAGGTGGCGCCGCTGGTCACCCCGATCGGGCTCGACCCGACCCATCCGTTCCCGCTGCTGGTCAACAAGAGCCTCAACTTCATCGTGCGGCTGGATGGCGTGGATGCGTTCGGCCGCGATTCCGGCCTGGCGATCGTGCCGGCGCCGCGCGTGCTGCCGCGGCTGATCCGCATGCCGCTGGAAATCTGCGAGGGCGGCGACAACTACGTGCTGCTGTCCTCGATCATCCACGCCCATGCGGAGGAACTGTTCCCGGGCATGGACGTGCTCGGCTGCTACCAGTTCCGGCTGACCCGCAACGCCGACCTCACGCTCGATCCGGAGGACGTCGAGGACCTGGCGCTGGCGCTGCGCGGCGAGCTGTACTCGCGCCGCTTCGGCGACGCGGTGCGGCTGGAGGTGGCCGACAACTGCCCGAAGGAGCTGACCGACTACCTGCTCAAGCAGTTCGGCCTCAACGAGTCGGAAATGTACGAGGTGAACGGTCCGGTGAACCTGGCGCGGCTGTTCCGCATCGCCAACAACGTCAGCTACCCGCGGCTGCAGTACCCGCCGTTCACGCCGTCGCTGCCCAAGACGCTGCTGCACGCCGAAGACCTGTTCCAGGTGATCGGGCGGCAGGACGTGCTGCTGCTGCACCCCTACGAATCGTTTGCGCCGGTGGTCGACCTGCTGCGCCAGGCGGCGAAAGACCCGCAGGTGCTGGCGATCAAGCAGACGCTGTACCGCACCAACGCGAACTCGGAGATCGTCGATGCGCTGGTTGACGCCGCCCGCGCCGGCAAGGAGGTGACCGCGGTGGTCGAGCTGCGCGCGCGCTTCGACGAGGAATCCAACCTCACGCTCGCCTCGCGCCTGCAGCAGGCCGGCGCGATGGTGATCTACGGCGTGGTCGGCATCAAGACGCACGCCAAGCTGATGCTGATCCAGCGCCGCGAGGGCAGCGAGCTGGTGCGCTACGCCCACCTCGGCACCGGCAACTACCACACCGGCAACGCGCGGCTGTACACCGACTACAGCCTGCTCACCTCCGACGAGGCGCTGTGCGAGGACGTGCACAAGCTGTTCAGCCAGCTCACCGGCATGGGCAAGGTGATGCACATGAAGAAGCTGCTGCACGCGCCGTTCACCCTGAAGAAGGCCCTGCTCGAACTGATCGCGCGCGAGACCGCGCACGCGGCCGCGGGCAAGCCGGCGCAGATCATCCTGAAGATCAACGCGCTGACCGAGCCGAAGGTGATCCGTGCGCTGTACAAGGCCAGCATCGCCGGCGTGCAGGTGGACCTGATCGTGCGCGGCATCTGCTGCCTGCGCCCCGGCGTGGAAGGCGTGTCGGAGAACATCCGGGTACGTTCGATCATCGGCCGTTTCCTCGAGCACAGCCGCGTCTACTGGTTTGCCAACGACGGCGAGCCCGAGCTGTACCTGGCCAGCGCCGACCTGATGGAACGCAATCTCGACCGCCGCGTCGAAACCGCGTTTCCGATCGACGGCAAGAAACTGCAGCAGCGCATCCACAACGCGCTGCTGCGCTACCTCGCCGACAACGCCAGTGCCTCGCTGCTGCAGCCCGACGGCGCCTACGTGCATCCGCCCGTGGTCGCCGACGAACCCTTGCGCAACGTACAGTCCGAGCTGCTGGACAAGCTGTGCGGAGCAGGGAGCGTCAACAGCAACGGCCATTGAGTCGCGGGCGTCGTGCCGGCGGCGGATACCCCGGCTTGCATCCGCCAGGACGATCCCGCCGTCGCCGTCGTCCGGTGCCCGCCTGCCGTGCGCTTGCAACGAAAAAGGCCACCCTGGCGAGGTGGCCCAAATCGTTGTTTCTGATTGGTGGAGCGGATGGGGATCGAACCCACGACCTTCGCATTGCGAACGCGACGCTCTCCCAGCTGAGCTACCGCCCCACGACAAGCGGCAAATGTTAGCAGCGTGACGGGGCTTCGCCAAGACCCCGCGTGTGGATTCAGCCGGGCAGCAGCGGGACGAGGCGGTCGTGCAGCACCTCGCGGCGCCAGCCCTCCAGGAACTCGGGCCACTCGGCGGTGACCACGTATTCCTCCAGCGCCTTGCGCGGGCACAGCAGGCCGGGCGGGAGGTCGAGTTCGCCGGCGAGGGTGTCGACCAGGGTCTTCATCGCGGCCAGCGCCTTCTTCGCCTCGCCCTGCGGGTGGCCGGGGATGCGCGCGGTGGCGGCGATCTCCCCGTCGTCGACGGCGGGGGCGAGCAGCTCGAACAAGTCGCTGCGCTGGGCCGCGCGCAGCGCGCGCTGGCCGCGGCCGCGTTGCTCGAGGTCGGCGAGGCTGGCCGGCGGCTGTTGCGCCAGGCTCAGCGCCAGCGTGTCGTCCAGCAGCCACGGGCGCGGCACGTCGAGGCGGCGTGCGTCGCGGTCGCGCCACAGCAGCAGGCGGCGCAGCAGAGCCTGCCGCGCGACAGGCCAGTCGGCGGCGGCGCGCAGCGCACGCTGCGGCTGCGGGTCGCCGTCGCGGTGGCTGGCGCGCTGTTTCAGGCGTGCGCAATCCTCGGCGTGCCAGGCACGGCGGTCGCGACGCAACAGGCGTTCGGCCAGCTGCTCGTGGATGGTCTGCAGGTACACCACGTCCAGCGCGGCGTAGCGGCGTTGCGAGTCGGTGAGCGGGCGTTGCAGCCAGTCCGAGCGGGTCTCGCCCTTGTCCAGTTCCACGCCGGCCAGTTCGGCGACCAGCGCGCGGTAGCTCAGCCCCAGGCCCATGCCGACGAAGGCGGCGGCGATCTGGGTGTCGAACAGGATGTGCGGGCCGTCCGGCAGCAGGGGCGCGAGGGTTTCCAGATCCTCGCCGGCGCTGTGCATGACGGTGGTGGCCGGACCGGCGACGAGTTGCGGCTGCAGCGCGTCGCCGATGTCGAAGGCGAGCGGGTCGACCAGCGCATGGCGGCCGTTCCAGCCCAGCTGCAGCAGCGCCAGCTGGGGGTGGAACGTATTGCGGCGCATGAACTCGGTGTCCATGCCGACCATGGCGTCGGCGGGCATCGCCGCCAGCCACTCCCGCAACGCGTCGGGCCGGTCGATCCAGTCGGCGGCGGTTTCGGATGGGGGCATCGGTACTCCTTGGAGGCTGCGGGCGCGGATTGCCCTGCAGGCGGTTTGTGCCTATGGTGAGCAGCGCACGATAACAGGCTGCACCAAGGACGCCCATCTATGCCGAACAACGCAACCCTGCGCCGTCAGCGTGCTCTCGGCGGCGCGCTCGGGGTGATCGTGCTGGGGTTCGCGCTGCTGTACCACTTCTTTCCGCGGCTGTTCCACGTCAATCCGGCCGAGGCGCCGCGCCGCTCGATGTCGCTCGGCGCCGCCGCGCCGGGCAGCGGATTGCAGCCGGAACGGGGCTCGGCGATCAGCGAGCTCAATGCCGGGCCGCCGCTGACGCTGGCGCCGGCGACGGTGATCGCCGCGCGTAGCGGCAGGGGCGCGAACCTGCCCGAGCAGCTCAGCGCCGATCCACCGGAGGTGCAGGCCCTGCTGGCGCGGGCAACCCGGGCCCTGCACGCCGGCCAGCTGGTCGGCGACGCGAGCAGCGCCGCCGCCTTGTTCGGACAGGCGCTGAAGGAGAAGCCGGACAGCCGCCGCGCCGCGCAGGGCCTGTTCGACGTGCGCGCCAGGCTGGTGGCGGAGATCGACCAGGACATCGCGCTGGGTGACGCCGACGCGGCGCGGGAACTGCTCGTCGCCTTGCGCACGCTGCCGAACGCCGCCGCGGAAGTGACGCAGCTGGAAGCGGGCCTGAAGACCCTGGAGAAGGTGCGGCCGATGCTGGCCGAGGCTGCCGGCCTGCTGCGGCGGGGCAAGGCGGACCAGCCGCCGGGCGGCAGTGCGCTGGACCTGTACCGCGAGGTGCAGAAGCTCGACCCGCAGAACGCGGTGGCCGAGCAGGGCATCTTCGAGGTGCAGCGCGCGGTGCTGGATCGCGCACTGGCGGCGGTGGCGCAGAACGATTTCACCGGGGCCGACCGCGAGCTGGCGGCGGCGCAGGCGATCCGTCCCGGTTCGCAGCAGATGATCGACGTGCACAAGCGCGTCGACGACATGCGCGTGCAACGCGCAGGCGGCGTGCTGGCGCAGGCGCACACGGCGCTGGATGCCGGCAACCTCGAGCTGGCCACGAAGCTGGCGGCGCAGGCGCGCGCGATCGACCCGAACCTGCCGACGCTGGCCGCGTTCGGCGACCAGCTCACCAACGCGCGCCTGTATGCCAGCTACAAACCCGGCCAGGTGTTCACCGACCGCTACATCGACCTCCCGGGCAAGACGCCGGCGATGGTGGTGATTCCCACCGGCAGCTTCCAGATGGGCGCGTCCGCCGATGACGAGGACCGCAACGAGGCCGAGCTGCCGCAACACGCGGTCGCCATCGGCAAGGGCTTCGCGATGGCGCGCACGGCGGTGACGGTGGCGGAATTCCGCGAGTTCGTCCGCGCCAGCGGCTACGTGCCCGACTCGGTCAAGCTGGGCGGCGCCAGCGTGTACGACGAGCGCAGCGGCGCGTTGCGCGACGATTCGGACGCGACCTGGCAGGACGACTACGCCGGCCGCAAGGCCGACGACAACCTGCCGGTGGTAAACGTCTCGTGGAACGACGCCAAGGCCTACGCCGACTGGCTCGGCCAGCGCACCGGCAAGGTCTACCGGCTGCCCAGCGAGGCGGAGTTCGAGTACGCGCTGCGCGGCGGCACCCGCAGCCGCTACTGGTGGGGCGACGGCACGCCCACGCACCCGGTGGAGAACCTCACCGGCTCCGGCGACCGCTCGCGCAGCGGCCGGCGCTGGAGCCATGCCTTCCGCGGTTATCGCGACGGCTACTGGGGGCCGGCGCCGGTGATGAGCTTCGCCGCCAATCCGTTCGGCCTGTACGACATCAACGGCAACGTCTCCGAATGGGTGCTGGACTGCTGGCACGACAACTACATCCGCGCCCCCGGCGACGGCAGCGCCTGGATCAACCCAGGCTGCCGTTCCCGCGTGGTGCGCGGCGGATCCTGGGGCAGCTCGCCCGACCAGGTGGACTCGGCCTACCGCCAGGGCAGCAGCGGCGACGCGCGCAGCGGCCGGGTCGGCTTCCGGGTGGTGCGGGAGCTTTAGGCGGACATGAAAAACCCCGCGCGGGGCGGGGTTTTCCGGTGTCTGGTACCGGTGAGAGGACTCGAACCTCCACTGTGTCACCACAAGCGGATTTTGAGTCCGCCGCGTCTACCATTCCGCCACACCGGCATGTGCGAGCGGGGAATTATGCCGGGTTCAGTGCACGCGGTCGAGACCCAGCTGGCGCACGTCGCGGCCGTACCAGCGGTCTTCCGGCAGCGGCTGGAACACCGAGCAGCGGGTCATCGGGCCGGAATAGATGTGCAGGCTGACGGTGACGGCGCTGTCGCTGGGGTTGCAGATGCTGTGGTATTCGTGCGGCGGGATCAGGCTGCCGGCCGAGCCGGCGCCGGCCTGGATCGAGCCGACCGGCTGGAAGCAGTAGCGCTGCGCATCGTGCTCGACCAGCTCGTACTGCACGATCTCCAGCGCACCGTTCCACACGCCCTCGACGCACCACATGCCGTCGTGGTCGTGGATCGGCGTGCCCTGGCCCGGCCCCCAGGTCATCGCCACCACGCAGTAGCCGTGCTCCTCGCTGCGGTACAGCTCGCGGCGGGCGTAGTGGTCGGGGTTGGCCTCGAACACGCAGTCGGGCAGGGTGACGGCGTTGTCGCGGATCAGCTTGCACAGGCTGTGGCGCAGGCTGTCGGTGAGCTCGTGGGTGGTCGGCTTGGCCACGGCGGCGTCGATCGCGTCGATCAGGGTGCGGCTGCCGGGAAAATCCAGGGTGAGCATGACGGTCTCGGTCGGATGCGTGATGGGGCGGATCTTACCAGCGCAGCGGTCAGGAGGCCGGCAGCCGGTTCAGGAAGCCGCCGATCGCGCGGCTGTAGTTGTCGATGTCGACCAGGAAGGCGTCGTGTCCCTGCGGCGAATCCAGCGCCACGAACTCCACCCGCGCGCCGGCCGCTTCCAGGCCTTCCGCGATCTGTTCCTGCTGCTGCAGCGGGAACAGGATGTCGGTGCTGACGCCGATCACCATCGCCTGCTCGATGCAGATGCGCTTGAGCCCTTCGAGCACGCTGCCGCGGCCGTACTCGGCGATATCGAACCAGTCGCTGGCGCGCGACAGGTACAGGTAGCTGTTCGGGTCGAAGTGGCGCACGAAGCGGCGGGCGTGGCCTTCGAGGTAGGACTCCACCTGGAACTCGCGGCCGAACGGCTCGTCCTCGCGCTGCTCGGGGTCGAGCCGGATGCGCGCGAAGCGGCCGTTCCATTCCATCGCCGAGCGGTAGGTGATCACGCCGAGCTTGCGCGCGATGCTCATGCCGGTGTCGGGATAGCTGTCGTCGTCGTAGCGGCCTTCGTTCCAGTGCGGGTCGAGCCGGATCGCCTCGCGCTGCAGCGAGCGGATCGCGATGGCGAACGGCTGCGCCTGCGGCGCGGTGTCCACGCTGATGTGCGCGCGCACGCTGTGCGGGTGCAGCAGCATGTAGGCCAGCGCGCTCATGCCGCCCATCGAGCAGCCGATCAGGCAGGCGAGTTGGCCGATGCCGAGGCTGGCGACCACGGCGTGCGCCGCGTTGGCGACGTCCTCCAGCGCCAGTTCGGGAAAGCTCAGCCGGTACGGTTCGCCGGTGGCCGGGTCGATCGAGGCAGGGCAGGTGGAGCCCTTGTCGCTGCCCAGCGAGTTCACGCAGATCGCGAACCAGCGCGTGGTGTCGATCGCCTTGCCGGGGCCGGCCATTTCCTGCCACCAGCCCGGCGCGGGATCCTCCTCGCAGGAGGTCATGTGCGCACTGGGCGACAGCCCGGTCAGCACCAGCACGGCGTTGTCGCGCGCCGCGTTCAGCGTGCCCCAGGTCTCGTAGGCGACGTGTGCGCCGTGCAGTTCGCCGCCGCGCTTCATCGCGAACGGCGAGGGCAGCGGGAGGTAGCGGCGCGCGTCGCCCATGCTCAGCGCACCTTGTCGATGTTGATCTCGACCGGCGTCTTGCTGTCCACCGCGACCACGCCGGCGTCGCCCTCCAGGTCGCCGGACTGGGCGATCGGCTGGCCGCTGTGGCTGATCCGCGCGCCGACGAAGACGCGCTGGACCGAGGACAGCCTGAACGCCGGCGTCATCGCCATCGCGTCGGAAAGGGTGACGGTGGCGGGCAGCTGGGCCGGGTCGATCTTGGCGACGGCCAGCGGCATCGGCGGGCCGTTCTCGGCGCGGGCATAGACGAACAACGCATCGCCGGGGGCGAGCTTGTCCTTCAACGCCGGCGCCAGCGTCACCTGCACCTGCAGGGCGGCGCCCTGCGGGGCGGGTGCGGCGGCGCCGCTCGATGCGCTGGCCGGGGCGCCGCCGGCGCGGGCGTCGGCGACGGCGATCTGTTCGGCAACCGCCTTCGCCACCGACGAGCCGGGCTCCAGCTGCGGCAGCAGCAGGCGCCAGGTGGCGGCGGCCTCGCGGTATTCGCCGCGCTGGAAGTTGCCGATGCCCAGCAGCCACAGGCCGCGCTGGCTGTCGGGGTGCAACTGCACGGCGCGCTTGAGCAGTTCCAGCGCACGTCCCTCGATCAGGTGGTCGTTGCGCGTCATCGAATCGTTCTCGGCCCAGCCGATCATCGCCTCGGCGTTGTTGGGGTCGAGTTTCAGCGCGTGGTCGAACGCATCGCGCGCATCGGCCGGCTGGCGCAGCATGCTGCTGGTCTGCGCCAGCAACATCCAGCCCTGCAGGTCGTCCGGCTGCTGCTGCAGATGCGTACGCAGTTCGGCGATCGCCTGCGGCAGGCTGATCGGCGCGGGCTGGGCGATCACCCCGTTCAGGGCGGCGGGCGTACCCACCAGCAGGTACAGCGCGCCGGCGCCCAGCGGCAGCACCAGGGCGATCAGCAGGCTCGTCACGAACACGCTGCGCGGCCGGCCGGACTTGCGGCCCTGACGCATCAGCGGCAGCAACAATACGGCCAGCGCCACGGCGATCATCGCGGCGGCGGCAATGATAAAAACGGTCTTCACCAGTCGTCCCCGTTATCGGTGGGTGCCTCGGCGGCGCTGTCGCCGCGGTTGCGCCGGCGGATCGCCGCCAGCACCACGCCGGTGCCGCCGCACAGGACCAGCAGCGGGCCGAACCAGAGCAGCCAGGTGCCCGGTTTCAGCGGCGGGTCGTACAGTACGAACTCGGAATAGCGCGCGACCAGGTACTGCTTGATTTCCTCGTCGCTCTTGCCCTGCTGCATCATCCGGAAGATCTGGTTGCGCAGGTCGCGCGCGATCGGCGCGTTGGAGTCGGCCAGCGTCTCGTTCTGGCACATCGGGCAGCGCAGCTGGTGGGTGAGGTGCTGGAAGCGCAGCTCCTGCGCGTGGTCCCGGAACGGCATCGGCTCGATCGCCTGCGCATGCGCGACACCGGCAAACGTGAGCAACACCACGAAGATCACCCGCAGGAGCCCGCTTGCGGGCGATGCTCTCTTCACGGGATTCGGGATTCGGGATAGCCAGACATTCGTCTGTTGAGAGCCGGGCTCTGCAAAAGCAGGAGCATCGCCCGCAAGCGGGCTCCTACAAGGGTGGTGGCGCGTCACGGCGCCTCCTTGAGCATCGCCGCGATCGCCGGTTTGAGTTCCTTCGCCACCACGCCCGGGGTCAGCGGGCCGATGTGCTTGTAGCGGATCACGCCCTTCGCGTCGATCAGGAAGCTTTCCGGCGCGCCGTACACGCCGAAGTCGATCGCGGTCTGGCCGGGTTCGTCGGCGATCAGCAGATCGTACGGGTTGCCGTGCCTGGCCAGCCAGTTCTTCGCGTCGGCCGGGGCGTCCTTGTAGTTGTAGCCGACCAGCGTCACGCCGAGGGACGGGCCCTCGGCGGTCAGCACCGGGTGCTCCACGCCGCACTCGATGCACCAGCTGGCGAACACGTTGAGCAGGTAGGGCTTGCCCAGCAGGTCGGCCTTGCCGACCGTCTGCGCGGGCTCGTACAGCTTGGGCAGGTTGAAGGCCGGGGCCGGCTTGTTCAGCAGCGGCGTGGGGATCGCGTTCGGGTCGTGCCGGGTATTCCACCAGATGCCGAAGCCGAACAGCCCGACCAGCAGCATGAAACCGATGAAGGGAAGCAGCCGGTTCATGCGCGGTTTTCCTGTACCTGCAGGCCGGCGACGGCGCCGGTTTCGGTTTCGGCGCCGCGCTTGAGGCGGAAGCGCTTGTCGGTGGCGCAGACCAGGCCGCCCAGCATCATCAGCAGGCCGCCGGCCCAGATCCAGCGAACGAACGGCTTGTAGTACAGCCGCAGCGCCCAGGCGCCTTCGACGTTGCCGGCATCCATCGGTTCGCCCAGCGCCACGTACAGGTCGCGGGTGACGCCGGCGTCAACCGCCGATTCGGTCTGCACCTGGCCGCGCAGGTAGGTGCGCTTCTGCGGGTGCATCACGGTGAGTTCCCTGCCGTCGCGGATGACCGTGACCACGCCCTGGTCGGCCTTCCAGTTCGGGCCGTTGGCGCGGTGCACGCCGTCGAAGCGGAACTCGTAGCTGCCGATGTGCTGGCTCTCGCCCGGCGCCATGCGCACGTCGCGGGTCACGCTGAGCGACTCGGACAGCAGCACGCCGGCCACGAACACGCCCACGCCCAGGTGCGCCAGCAGCATGCCGGCCATCTCGGCCGGGTAGCGGCGGCCGCGCGGCAGTTCACGCCAGCGCTTCAGCGCGTACAGCAGCACGCCGGCGATCACCCATGCCGCCGCCGCCACGCCGGCGATCGCCTTGAGCTGGCCGTCGACGAGGAAGGCCGCCGCGATCGCGCAGGCCGCCGCGGCGACGCCGGCGCGCAGCAGCACCTGCCCGATCGCCGGCGCCTCGCCCTTGCCCCAGCGCAGGAACGGGCCGAACGGCAGCAGCAGCACCACCGGCAGCATCAGCAGCGGGAACAGGAAGCCGAAGTAGGGCGGGCCCACCGAGATCCGGCCCAGGTTCAGCGCGTCGCCGATCAGCGGGAACAGCGTGCCCAGCAGCACCATCGCCGCGGCCACCGCGAACATCAGGTTGCCGATCAGCAGCACCGTTTCGCGCGAGAGCACTTTGAACGGCTTGCCGCCCAGCACCTGCGGTGCCCTGAGGGCATACAGCAGCAGCGAGCCGCCGACCACGATGGTGAGGAAGGCCAGGATGAAGATGCCGCGGCGCGGATCGGAGGCGAACGCGTGCACCGAGGTGAGCACGCCCGAACGCACCAGGAAGGTGCCGAGCAGGCTCAGCGAGAACGCGAAGATCGACAGCAGGATGGTCCACGCGCGCAGCGAGCCGCGCTTCTCAGTCACCGCCTGCGCATGGATCAGCGCCGCGCCGACCAGCCACGGCATGAAGCTGGCGTTTTCCACCGGGTCCCAGAACCACCAACCGCCCCAGCCCAGCTCGGCGTAGGCCCACCAGCTGCCGGCGACGATGCCGCAGGTGAGGAAGGCCCAGGCGATATTCGTCCACGGTCGTGCCCAGCGCACCCAGGCCTGCTCCAGCTCGCCACCGAGCAGGGCGGCGATCGAGAACGCGAACGCCACCGAGAAGCCGACGTAGCCCATGTACAGCATCGGCGGGTGGAAGGTCATGCCCGGATCCTGCAGCACCGGGTTGAGATCCGCGCCGTCTCCCGGCATCGGCAGCAGCCGGCCGAACGGGTTGGAGGTGAAGATGATGAAGGCGAGGAAGCCCACCGCGATCAGCCCCATCACGGCGATCACGCGCGAGGCGAACACCTCGGGCAGCTTCTGGCTGAACGCGGCCAGCGCCACCGTCCACACGTTGAGGATGAAGATCCACAGCAGCAGCGAACCCTCGTGCGCACCCCACACCGCGGCGATGCGGTAGTACCACGGCAGCGCCAGGTTCGAGTTGTCGGCCACGTACTGCACCGAGAAGTCGAAGCGCAGGAACGCCCACGCCAGGATGCCGAACGCCATCGCCACGAACACCGCCTGGCCCGCCGCGGCCGGGCGCGCCACCGCCATCAGCGCGCGGTTGCCGCGCCACGCGCCGAGCAGCGGCAGGATGCTCTGCGCCAGCGCCAGCAGCAGGGCGAGTATGAGCGCGAGCTGGCCGAGTTCGGGGGTCATGGCAGTTTGTCCTGCACTGCGGCCGCTTCCTCGATCTTCTTGTCCGCGTGAGCCTTGGCCATGGCGTCCTTCAGCTCCTTCGGCATGTAGGTCTCGTCATGCTTGGCCAGCACCTCGGTGGCCACGAAGTGGGCATTGTCCATGTGGCCGGTGGCGATCACCGACTGGTTGTCGCGGAACAGGTCCGGCAGGATGCCGGTGTACTCCACCGGCATCGCGCCGCCGGCATCGACCACGGTGAAGGTGACCTTGAGCGAGTCGCTGGCACGCTGGATCGAGCCGGCCTTGACCATGCCGCCGAGCCGGAACGTCTTGTAGCCGGCGGCCTCGCCCGACTGCACCTGGCTCGGCGTGAGCAGGTAGTTCATGTTGTTCTGCAGCGCCAGCACGACCAGCACGGCGGCGACGGCGGCTGCGGCGAGGATCGACAGCACGATGGTGAGCCGGCGCTTGCGGGTGGGATTCATGGGCATGGCGATCGACCGCCCCGGTCAGGGGGACGCTGGAGTGGAAGGGGGCTTGCGTTCCTGTCGCGCGCTCTGACGCGCCAGGCGGGCACGAAGTTCCGTCAGCACGCGGCGGCGGCGCAGCCGCGGCGCGACGGTGTCGGCGACCAGCACGGCGAAGAACAGCGCGTAGGCCGGCCACACGTAGGCGGCGTAACCGCCCATCGCGAAAAAGTGCTGCAGGGCGCTCATCGGCCGGCCTCGTCTTCGGCGATCCGGCGCACCCAGTCCTTGCCGCTCTCCAGGTCCAGCAGGTCGGTGCGCGCGCGGCGGCACAGGCTGGCGACGTAGTAGAACTTGGTGGCCAGGGTCATGGTCAGCAGCGGCCACAGCATGGCGCCGGAGATCTTCGACGGGCCGAACACGTTGACCGTGCTGCCCTGGTGCAGGGTATTCCACCAGTTCACCGAGAAATGCACGATCGGCACGTTGATGATGCCGATGATGGCGAGGAACGCCGCGGCGCGCGCGCCCTGGCGGCGATCCTCGAACGCGTGGTACAGCCCGATCACGCCGAGGAACAGGAACAGCAGCACCAGCTCGGAGGTGAGCCGCGCGTCCCAGGTCCACCAGGTGCCCCACATCGGCTTGCCCCACAGCGAGCCGGTGACCAGGGTGATGAAGGTGAACGCCGCGCCGATCGGCGCCGACTCCATCGCCACCACCTCGGCCAGCTTGATCCGCCATACCAGCGCGATGAACGAGGCCACGCCCATCACCCCGTAGATGAACATGCTCATCCACGCGCTGGGCACGTGGATGAAGATGATCCGGTAGGCGTCGCCCTGCTGGTAGTCGGCCGGCGCCAGCACCAGGCCGCCGTACAGCCCGACAACGCCGAGCAGCAGCGCCAGCGCCGTCGCCCATGGCTGCAGCGTGCCGGCGAAGCGGTAGAACGTCGGCGGCGAGCCGAGCTTGTGCAACCAGAGCGGAATCCAGCTAGACATAACCCATCAAGCATCCAGGGCAATACGGAGGGCCGCCGCGCAGGCCAGTGGCGCCAGCACCACGGCCAGCACCAGGGCGGCAGCGAGCCAGGCGACCGGTGCGAGCCACGGCAAACCCTGTTGGGCGGCCGCCACGGCGCCGGCGGCGAAGATCACGGCCGGCACGCAAAGCGGCAACAGCATCAAGGCGAGCAGCATACCAGAGCGCCGGGTGCCGGCCGTCAGCGCCACCAGCACCGCGCCGAGCAGGCTGAGCAGCGGCGTGGCCAGCGCCAGCGCCAGCAGCAGCACCGGGATCACCGCGCCGGGCAGGTGCAGCATCGCGGCCATCAGCGGCGCGATCAGGATCAGCGGCAGCGCGGTGGCGAGCCAGTGGGCGAGGATCTTCATGCCCAGCATCAGCGCCAGCGGCTGCGGCGCCAGCACCAGTTGCTCCAGCGAGCCGTCCTCGATGTCGCTGGAGAACATCGCGTCCAGCGCCAGCAGCATCGCCAGCAGCACGGTGACCAGTACCACGCCGCCGGCGATCCGCTGCAGGAGGGTGTCCTCCGGGCCCAGCGCGAACGGGAACAGCGTAGTCACGATCAGCGCATACAGCACCGGCATCGCGATGTCGCCGCGCCGGCGCCAGGCGAGGGTGAGGTCGCGCCGCAGCATCGCGGCGCAGGCGCTGGTAAGGGCGGGACGGTTCATCGTTGTGCTCCCTCCCCTGCGCGCAGGGGAGGGTTGGGGAGGGGTAACGCTCTTGCGCAAGAGTGAACCCCCTCCCGGCCTCCCTCTGCGACCGAAGGAAGTCCCTTCGGGGCAAGCAGGGGGAGGGGTCCATGCATGGAATTTCCGGCCACCTTAATCATGCATGCGGATCCGTCGCGGCTCGCCGCCATGGAAGCTCACCGTGCCGTGGCTGGTGACCATCACCGCGCCACCGGCGTCGGTGTGCGCTTCCAGCAATGCGTTCACCAGCGCGATGCCGATGCGGTCGAGGTTCGCGTATGGCTCGTCGAGCAGCCACAGGCTGGCCGGCAGCAACAGCAGCCGGGCCAGCGCGGCGCGCTTCTTCTGGCCGGCCGACAGCCGGCGCACCGGTTCGTCCTCGTAGCCGCGCAGGCCGATCCGGGCCAGTACCGCGGCCACGCTGGCGCCGTCACGAATGCCGTGCAGGCCGGCGGCGACGTGCAGGTTCTCGCGCGGGCTGAGATCCGCCTTGAGACCGAGCTGGTGGCCGAGGAACAGGATCTCGCCGGCGCAGCGGTCGCGCTGCAGCGGTTCGCCGCGCCAGTGCAGCTCGCCGGCGCCGATGTGCAGCAACCCGGCCAGCATGCGCAGCAGGGTGGTCTTGCCGCTGCCGTTGTCGCCTTCGACCAGGGCCAGTTCGCCCGCGCGCAACCGGAAGTTCAGCGGTGCGAACACCGGCTCATCCTGGCGAAAAAAGCTCAAGGCCCGAGCTTCGAGCAGGGGCATGGCGGTGTCGGCGGCGGTCATCGCCTCGATTGTCCGCAATGCCGAGGGCGCTTGTCCATGCGGCGCGCTGCCGCTGCGCGGGTCAGTCCAGCACCCGCAGAAGGGCGGCGCTGCCGGCTTCGCCGTGCACGTAGGCCAGCTGCCCGTGGGTCCTGGCCAGCTTGTCCAGCACGGGGACAGCCGCCCCCGCGACGAACAGGCTGGGCTCGCTCCAGCCGGAAGTGCCTACCCCGATGGCCGGATGGACGACGACGCCGGGCTGGGCCTGCAGTGCGGCCAGCAGTTCGCCCTGTGCGGCCAGGTTCTCCGCCGGCGGGCGTCGGCGCGCCTGCGGATTCCATGCCGTAATGAATGCCCACGGGCGCGAACCGACCGCGGCCGCGAGCCGGGCCGGCAGGGGCAGGTCCACGCGGATCGTTGCCCAAGTCACCGTATCCAGGCAGACGTGGTAGGCGGTGGCGTGAAACGCTTCGAGCAGGGCTTCATCCATGGCGCAGTCTCGGCAGTGGCTCCAGCGTCGACTGGAACAGCCGCGCGGCGGCTTCGATGTCGATATCCGCCACGTTCGGCGTGTCGCGCAGCAGCTGTTCCAGCAAATGGTCTTGCGCCCGGCCGCGTTCGAGCGCGTAGGCATAGGGCACGTGGGTGAAGGTCACCAGGCGATAGCGCGCCATGTAATGGCCGGGGATCCGCGCGGCCAGCGCGCCGCCCAGTTCGCGCTTGGCCAGGTAGTGCGGGTCGGCCACCGAGTCGCGCATCTCGACGTAGTTCTCCAGCGCCATCGCGGCGATCGCGTCGGCGTTCGGCTGGCGCACGCGCTGGAATTCGGCGAACACCCCGGCGCTGTCGTCCGGCGCCTCGGCCAGCAGGTCCGTCAGCACCACGGTGTCCTCGAAGCCGCAGTTCATGCCCTGGCCGTGGAACGGCACGATCGCGTGCGCCGCGTCGCCGAGCAGCAGCGCGCGGCCATCCAGGTGCCAGCGCTCGAGGTACAGGGTGGACAGCGTGCCGACCGGGTGGCTGTCGAAATCCTCGCCGAAGCGCGGGATCAGCGGCAGCAGGCCCGGGAACTGTTCGCGGAAGAACGCGGCCGCGGCAGTGGCGTCGGGCAGGGTGGCGAAGCTCGGCGCGGCGCCTTGCGCCGGCAGGAACAAGGTCACCGTGAAGCTGCCTTCGGTATTCGGCAGCGCGATGCACATGTAGCCGCCGCGCGGCCAGATGTGCAGCGCGTGCGGCTCCAGCGCGAACTGGTCGTGGCCGCCGCTGAGCTGCAGTACCGCGGCTGGCAACTCGCCGGCCGGCGGGATTTCCAGCTCCTTGTAGCCGTGGCCGAGCGATTCGATCCGTTCGCCCAGCGGTGCATGCGCGTTCATCGCCGCGCGCACCGCGGAGCCGGCGCCGTCGGCGCCGATCAGCAGCCCGGCATCCCGTTCGCGCTGCACGCCCGCCTCGTCGGCGAGCCGGATGCGCTGCCGGTCGAGGTCGGCGCCGACCAGCGACTGGCCGAAATGAAAGCGCACGCCGGCCGCCTCGGCCGCGTCCAGCAGCAGCGTGTTCAGCGCGCCGCGCGAGACCGACCAGATCACCTCGCTGTCGTCCACGCCGTAGCGCTGCAGGCCGCTGGCGCCGTCCTGCGTGTGCACCATGCGCCCGCGCATCATCACCGCATGCCGCAACACGTCGTCGGCCAGGCCCGCCGTGCGCAACGCCTGCAGGCCGCGCTCGGCCAGTGCCAGGTTGATCGAGCGGCCGCCGCTGTCCATGGATGGACGAGTGCCGCGGGCGCAGGATGCGCTGGAGCGGCCCAGGATGCCGGCCAGCCGTGGATCAGGCCGCTTTTCGAACACCTCGACGGCAAAGCCGCGTCCGGCCAGCTGCTGCGCCAGCAGCGCGCCGACCAGGCCGCCGCCGATGAGGGTGATGGTGGGCTGCGCCATGCTGCGGTCCGTGGAGGAAGTCCGCCCACTGTTCCGCAAGCGGCGCGCGACTGCAATCCCGTGCGGCCGGAACGTTCCTCAGAAACTCATGAAGTAGCCGCCGTTCACCGGCAGGTTGGCGCCGGTGATGTAGCCGGCGTCGTCGGCGGTGAGGAAGGCCACGGCGCGGGCGATGTCGGACGGCAGGCCGAGCCGGCCCACCGGGATGTCGGCGATGATCTGCGCGCGGATCTCGGCGGGCACGGCGGCGACCATCGGGGTGTCGCAGTAGCCGGGCGAGACGGTGTTGACGGTGACGCCCTTGCGCGCGGTCTCGCGCGCCAGCGCCATGCTGAAGCCGTGCACGCCGGCTTTGGCGGCGGAGTAGTTGGTCTGGCCGAACTGGCCGGTCTGGCCGTTCACCGAGCTGATGTTGACGATGCGGCCAAAGCCGCGCGCGGCCATGCCCTCGACTACGTGGCGGCACATGTTGAACACGCCGTCCAGGTTCACCCGCATCAGCTCGTGCCATTGCTGCGGCGTCATCTTGCGCAGGCTGGCGTCGCGGGTGATGCCGGCGGCATTGACCAGGATGTCGACGCTGCCGTGCTGCTGCTCGATCCGTTCGACCAGATGCCGGCAGTTGTCGAAATCGCTGACGTCGGCCGGCTCGAACGCGATGGCGCCCTCGAAGCCGGCGACCTCATCGTGGAATGCGGCCACGCGCTCTTCGCGCGAAGCCAGGTCCAGCGCGACCACCTTGCGCCCGGTGCGGGCCAGCTGCCGGCAGATTTCCGTGCCGATGCCGCCGATGCCGCCGGTGACCAGGGCAAGGCGGGAAGAAAGGTCGGTTCGAGTCATGTTCGGATCCATCGGTGCGTTCATGCCGCAGGGCAGCACATGTTGTGCTGCAGCGATCGGGATGGGGTGCAAACGAACGGCGCGCCGAAGCGCGCCGTGGGAGTCAGGCCGGAATCAGCCGGATTTCTTGCCGCTGCGGCCGGTCGCACCGGGGGTGGGAATCACCTTGGCGGCGGTGTCCATCAGGCCGCGCTGCAGCGCCTGGAACGCGGCGAGGTTGCGCTCGGTGAGGTCGTTCAGCGTGTTCCAGGGAGTCTGCCCCATCAGGCTGTTGAGCTGGCTGCGGAACTGCGTCTGCTGGTCGAGGAAGACCTGCAGGCTGCGCTCCAGGTAAGGGCCCATGAAGCCCTGCAGCGAGTCGCCGTAGAAGCGGATGATCTGGCTGAGCAACTGCGGCGACAGCATCGGCTGCCCCTTGTCCTCGTGCTCGGAGATGATCTGCAGCAGCACCGAACGGGTCAGGTCCTCGCCGGTCTTGGCGTCGCGGACCTCGAAGTCCTCGTTGTCCAGGACCAGCTGGCGGACTTCCTCCAGCGTGATGTAGCTGGAGATCTCCGTGTCGTAGAGACGCCGGTTCGGATACTTCTTGATGATGCGTTTAGTTTGTGCCATGCGGCGAACGCTAGCAGAAGATATTGCGACGCACCAGTCGGACGGGATTTTTCATGCTGCAGCCGACGGCTGCAGCATTTCAGTGGCCGACCGCGCCGCCGGCGCTGCCGAACGGCGGCTTGGCGAACCACAGCACCGGGATCAGCAGCACGAACAGGATCGCGCACCCCCAGAACACGTCGTTCACCGCCAGGGTCAGCGCTTCGCGCGTCAGCAACTGGTCGACCAGGCCCAGGCTCTGCGTGTGCGACAGCCCGGCATGCGACAGCTGGCCGACGAACTCGGTCGCCGCCGGATGGCCGGGGCTGACGTATTCGGTCAGGCTGGCATGGTGCGATTCGCCGCGATGCTGCCACAGGGTCACCATGATCGCAGTGGACACGCTGGAGCCGATGGTGCGGCAGAAGTTGGACAGGCCCGAGGCGCTGGCGATCTGGTCCACCGGCAGGCCGGACAGGTAGACCTGGTTCAGCGGGATGAAGAAGCAGGGGATGGCCAGGCCCATCACGAAGCGCGGCACCACCAGGGTGGAGAACGAGGCCGAGCTGTCGAAGGTGGAGAACCAGTACGCGGTGCCGGCGAACACCAGGAACGCGAACGTCACCACCGCGCGCAGGTCCAGCCGGTGCATGTTCTTGCCCAGCACCGGCGCGATCAGGAACGCCAGCACGCCGACCGGCGCGGTGGCCAGGCCGGCCCAGGTGGCGGTGTAGCCCAGGGTGATCTGCAGCCACAGCGGAAACACCACGTTGATGCCGAAGAACGCGAACATGCCCAGCGAGAGGCTGATCACGCCGACGGTGAAGTTGCGCTCCTTGAACAGCGACAGATCCACCACCGGATGCTTCGCGTGCAGCTCCCACACGATCAGGAAGGTGAGGCAGACCAGCGCGGTGAGGCCGAGGGTGAGGATCATCGGCGAGGCGAACCAGTCGTGGTCGTTGCCGTTGTCCAGCATGAACTGCAGGCAGCCCACGCCGACCACCAGCAGCAGCAGGCCGATCGCGTCGATCGGCGCCCTGTAGGTCTTCGTCTCGCGCTTGCGCAGCAGGCCCCAGGTGACCGCCGCCGCCGCCAGCCCTACCGGCAGGTTGATATAGAAGATCCACGGCCACGAGAAATTGTCGGTGAGCCAGCCGCCCAGGATCGGGCCGAAGATCGGCGCCACCACCACGGTCATCGCCCACAGCGCCAGCGCGATGCCCTGTTTCTCCTTCGGGTAGTTCGACAGCAGCAGGGTCAGCGACAGCGCCACCATCGGGCCGGAGCCGGCGCCCTGCAGCAGGCGGCCGATCACCAGCATCGGCATGCTGGTGGCCAGGCCGCACAGCATCGAGAAGATGACGAACAGCAGCACCGAGCCGACGAAGGTCTTCACCTCGCCGAAGCGGCGCGCCAGCCAGCCGGTGAGCGGCTGCATGATCGCGCTGGCCAGCGCGTAGGAGCTGATCGTCCAGGTGCCTTCGCTGGGGCTCACGCCGAGGCTGCCGGCGATGTGCGGCACCGCGACGTTGACGATGGTCATGTCCAGCACCTCCATGAAGGTGCTGAACGCGACGGCGATGGTGAGCAGCGCCAGCGGCGCGCCGTGCAGCGGCTTCGGCGGGGCGGCGGGGGCGGCGTCGTTCGGCGTGGCGGCCATGCTGCGGCTCAGTTTGCGGCGGTGGCGTGGGACAGGTTGGCGCGGATGATCCGCTCCGCTTCCGCGTCGGCCTTGCTGGCCATCTGCTCGTAGACGTCGGTCTGCGCCACCGGCTGCGGCGTCGCCGGGTTGGCCAGCACGCTGCCCCGGTCGTTGCGGATGTCGACGGTGACGTCGGTGGACAGGCCGATGCGCAGCGGGTGCTGGTCCAGTTCCTTGTTGTCCAGCGCGATGCGCACCGGCACGCGCTGCACCACCTTGATCCAGTTGCCGGTGGCGTTCTGCGCCGGCAGCAACGAGAACACGCTGCCGGTGCCGGCGCCCAGGCCGACCACCTTGCCGTGGTAGACCGCGTCGCTGCCGTACAGGTCGGAGACGATCGTCGCCGGCTGGCCGATGCGGATGTGGCGCAGCTGGCTTTCCTTGAAGTTGGCGTCGATCCACAGGTCGTGCAGCGGCACCACGGTCATCAATTGCTGGCCCGGCTGCACGCTGTTGCCCAGCTGCACGCTGCGCTCGGCCACGTAGCCGGATACCGGCGCATAGATCGCGTTGCGCTGCGCGGCGACCCAGGCGGCGCGGAAGTTCGCGCGGGCCTGCATCACCACCGGGTTCTGCGCCACGTCGGTGCCCTCGATCGCCGCGTGCGCCGCGGCGGACTGCGCCGCGGCGGCGTCCACCGCGGCGCGCGCCTGGTCCACGCCGTCGCGCAGGTGCTGCACGATCTCCGGCGATTCGGCCTGGGCGGCGATCAGCGGCAGGCGCCGTTGCAGGTCCGCCTCGGCCTCCTTCAGGTCGAGCCTCGCGGCGACCACCTGCGCGTCGGCACTGGTCGCCGAGCTGGTCTGTTGGCGCACGCCGCGCACGGACTGGGCCAGCGCGCTGCGCGCCTGCGCGAGCCGGGTGTCGGCATCGGTGCTGTCCAGCTTCACCAGCACCTGGCCGGCCTCGACGTGCTGGGTATCGTCGGCGAGGATCGCCACCACGGTGCCCGGCACCTGTGCCGAGATCGCCACCTGGTTGCCGCCCACGTAGGCGTTGTCGGTCTTCTCGCGGGTGGAGAACACGAAGAACCAGAGCAGGAACCAGGCCAGCGCGGCGAGGATGAAGGCGCTGGCCACGATCAGCAGCGTGCGGCGGCGCTTGGCCGGATCCTTCGCGGCCATGCCGCTGTCATTGGCGTCGACGGAGGTCGTGGCGGATTCAGTGGCGCTCATGGGCGGGCGGCTCCGGCGTTGGCGGAAGGGGAGGAGGGTGCGTCGGTTTCGCCGGCGCGGCGGTAACCGCCGCCAAGCGCCTTGATCAGGGCCAGGTCGGTGCTCACGGCCTGCGCCTGCAACTGGGCGGCGGCGTCGCGCTGCTGCAACAGCGCGGCCTGCGCGCCCAGGCTCTCGCGGATGTCGCGAACGCCCTGGCGCGCGCGCGCCTGCGCGCTCTCCAGCAGGCGCTGCCCGGCGTCGAGCTGGGCCTGCTGCTCGCGCTGGCGGGCGGCGACCTGCTCGGCGCTCAACGCCTGCGTGGCCACCTCGCGCGCGGCGCCCAGCACGGCGCCGTCGTACTGCGCCACGGCGGCGTCGAGCTGGGTCCTGCGCACGCCATAGTTGGCCTCGAGTGCGCCGCCGCTGAAGATCGGCAGGTGCAGCGCCGGGGTCAGCGCGAAGGTGCGGCTGCCGGCGGTGAGCAGCTTGTCCAGGTCGATGCTGGAGAGGCCGGCGAGCGCGGTGATGCCGATGTCGGGGAAGAATTCGGCGCGTGCGGCATCGGTCTGTTTCAGCGCCGCCTCGACCTGCCAGCGGCTGGCGGCGATGTCGGGGCGGCGCGCGATCAGGTCCAGCCCGGCATCGGCCGGCACGCCGCGCGCGATCGCCGGCAGCGGACGCGCCTGCAGTATGGGCAGGTCGGCCGGCGCCACGCCGAGCAGCGAGGCGAGCGCGGCGCGACGGATCTTCGCCGAGCCGTCGAGCGCCACCCGCATCTCGCGCACCGCGGCCAGTTGGGCCTGCGCCTTCTGCGCTTCGTCGGGCAGGTCCACGCCCTGGCGCACGCGCAGCCCGGCGACGTCGGCAAGCCGCTGCTGCGTGGCGAGCGACTGGTCGGCGAGCTGCAGCCGGGCCTGGTCGGCCTGCCAGCCGAAATAGGTATCGGCGACGGCGTACTGGATCGCCAGGGCGGCCGCGCTGCGCTGCGCTTCGGCGGCGCGCGCCTGGTCCAGCGCCGCTTCCATCGTCGCGCGCTTCTTGCCCCACCAGTCGAAGTCGTATTGCAGCTGCACGCCGAGGTCGGCCTGGTTGTACCAGGTGAAACCGAGGAACTTGCTCGGGATCAGGCCGTGCTCGCTCATCCGCTGGCGTGACACCTGCGCGCTGCCGTTGACCGACAGGCCGAGCTGTGCCGCCGCCAGCTTTGCCGACTGCTCGGCGCCCTGCACGCGGCTTTGCGCCAGGGCCAGGTCCGGCGACTGCCGCATGGCGCGGTCGATCAGGTCGTCCAGCTGCGGATCGTCGTACTGGCGCCACCAATCGGCGGCCGGCCAGCCGGCGCGGGCGGGTGCCTGCAGGCCGGCCAGCGGCACGTCGTCGCGCAGCGCGGGCGGGCCCAGCCTGGCCGGCGCGGTGGCGCAGCCGGCCAGCATCAGCACGATCGCGGCGACCAGCACCGGGCGACCGCGGAGCGGGGCGTGCTTCATCGGTGTTTCCTTCATGGATGGGAGGCCTCGCCGAGCTGATCGAGGTTGCGGGCGAGCTTGCGCAGCAGGCGGCTGAAGTGCCGTTTGTCGGTTGCGCTGAAGCCGGCGAACATGGCGTCCAGGCGGGGGAACATCGGCGGCAGCATCTTCTGCACGAAGTGGCGGCCTGCCGTGGTGATGCGGATCACCACGCGGCGGCGATCCTCCTCGCTGGTGCCGCGGGTGATCAGGCCGCGCTTCACCAGTGCATTCGCGATGCGGGTCATGTTGGTGGCGCCCTGGCTGGTGAACTCGCAAAGCTCGCCGGGCGTCGAACTGCCGTCCGGGCGGCTGTACAGGATCATCAGGGTGATGAACTCGCTGTGGTTGAGCTTGTGCGGCATGAGCTTGAACTCGAGCCCTTCCTCCATGCTTGCGCCGACCATCAGCATCAGCCGGCACAACCGCGCCTCCTGCTCGGGCATCCGCGGGATGAGCTGGCTCACCCGGCCGATGCCTTCATCCATCATCGCAATACAATTCGTGATGCGTGCCATTTCACTGATTTATAATTCACCAATGAAGTAAAAGATAGCAAGCCTTCGGCGGGGCTTGCAAGTGACGGATGGCAGGGTGTCAGCCGAGGCCGAAGAGGCGGCGGGCGTTGGCGGTGGTGGCGGCGGCAATGCCGGCCTCCGGTTCGCCGCGCAGCGCCGCGATGCAGCGCAGAACCTCGGCGACGCACGCCGGCTCGTTGCGTTCGCCGCGGTGGGCGGCAGCGGGCTGGTCCGGGGCATCGCTTTCCAGCAGCAGGAACTCGATCGGCATCTGCGCCACGATGCGGCGCAGGCGCTGTGCACGCTCGTAGGTCACCGGGCCGCCGATGCCCAGGTGGAAACCCATGGCCCACAGTTGCCGGGCCTGCTGCTCGCTGCCGGAAAAACTGTGCACCACACCGCGCAAGCGGCCGCTGCGGCGCAGGGTCAGGGTGACTTCCTCCAGCGCGCCGCGGGCGTGCACGATCACCGGCAGGTCGCGTTCGCGCGCCAGTTGCAGCTGACTGGCGAAATAATGCCGCTGCAACTCGCGGTCGAGGCCGTCCACGTGGAAGTCCAGGCCGATCTCGCCGACCGCCACCGGATGGTTTTCGTTCAGCCAGGAAGACAGCGCTTCGACATGTTCCGGCGCATGCTGGGACAGGAACATCGGGTGCAGCCCGTAGGCGGGATACAGGCCGGCATGACGGGCGCAGAGGTCGCGGATTTTCGGCCAACTTCCGGCATCGACGGCGGGAACGACCATCCTGTCGACCCCGGCCAGGCAGGCGCGTTCGATGACTGCCGCGCGATCGTCGGCGAAGGCGCGGTCATCGAGGTGAACATGGCTGTCGACGAGCTGGGACATGATTCGTTTTTCGTGCACTGGCAGAGAGTTCCGCGACCTTGACGTGAAGATAATGTAACGGGCGTGAGCTAGCTCCGATTCAGTTGGAAAACGGTTCAATGACCACACGGGTTGCTGCGGCGGGTACCCGGCAATACGGCCCAACAAAAACAGAGGAGAGGATTGTGATGAACAGGTTGACAGTCAATGTACTCAATATCGCCGTCGCGGCAGCGCTGGCCACCGGTCTCTCGGCCTGCAACCGCAACGCGGATGCGGGTGTTTCCAATGCCTCTGCTGATGCCGGCGCCAGCGCCAGTGCGGATGCTGGGGTCAAGTACGCCAAGGTGGTCAGCGTCGATCCGGTGCGCTCGACGGTGAACAACCCGAAACAGGTCTGCCACGACGAGACGGTCACGCACACCGAGCCGCCGAAGGATCAGCACCAGATCGCCGGTACGGCGATTGGTGCCGTGGTGGGCGGTCTCCTCGGCAACCAGGTCGGTGGCGGCAAGGGCCGGACCCTGGCCACGGTGGCGGGAGCGGTCGGCGGCGGTTACGCCGGCAACCGCATCCAGGCCAGCCGTCAGCATGCCCAGGTGAGCACTTCGGTCGAACGCAAGTGCGATACCGTCAACAACACCAGCAACAAGATCGTCGGCTATGACGTGCGCTACGAATACAACGGCGTCACCCGCACGGTGCGGATGGACCACGACCCCGGCGATCGGGTGCAGGTGCAGGAAGGCGTGACGGCCGTGTCCGACGCTCGCTGAAACCAACCACAGGAAAGGACGTGATCCCATGAATGCACTCGCCAGCAAATTTGCCCTGGTGTCGGCGATGGCCGCAGGCCTGGCCCTCGCCGGCTGCGCCACCGGCCCCTACGGCAACAACGGCAATTACGATCGCGGCTATCAGGGCTCGTCGCAGGGTGGCTACGGCTATGGCGACCGGAACGTCCGCTGCCAGGCTTGCGGCGTGGTGCAGGAGGTGCAGCAGGTCAACATCGATGGCAACGGCAACGGCGGCACGCTGGGCGCGATCATCGGTGCGGTTGCCGGCGGCGTGCTCGGCAACCAGGTCGGCAAGGGCGACGGCCGCAAGGCCGCCACCGTGGTGGGTGCGGTTGCCGGCGGCGTGGTCGGCAACCAGATCGGCAAGCGCAATGACGGCGGCGGTGTCGCATGGCGCATCGTGGTGAGGCTGGACAATGGCCAGTACGCCACGGTGACCCAACGCGAGAATCCGGGTGTCCGCAACGGTGACTATGTCGAGGTACGTGGCGACCACGTCTATCCACGCTGAGTGAAGACGTCTGGACGTCTGGATGTCCAAACGGAAAAGGCCCTCGAAAGAGGGCCTTTTTTATTTCGACGCCAGTGCGAAGATCAGTTCACGGCGTAGAACGCATGTTCGCCGATCGTCACGCTGGGCCGGTTGTGCGACCACGCCGGTGCGATCGCGGTCGTGGCGAAATGATCCGCGTGCGGCACCAGCATGCGCCGCTGCGCGATCGGCAGCTGCCAGTTGCGCAGCGACGTGCCGGCCACTTGCCATGCCTTGTTGAAGGCTTCCAGGTTGTTGACCTCGAACGAGCCCGGCGTGGTGGTGATCGCGAACTGGTGCGGCGCCGTGACCACCTTGCACACGGTGTTGCCCCAGCGGCCGCGATCGAGCCGGCGCATCGCGACCTCGGCCACGGCCAGTTGCCCATTGAGGGGTTCGCTGCGTGCTTCCAGGTAGACCGTGGTGGCCAGGCAGGCCTGGTCGGCGACGGGCTGGGGCATCAGGGACGTCAACCACAACAGCATGGAAAGTTTCATGGTTCTGCCTCCAACGTGCTGTACGCGCGAAGCCGGATTGCAGCTTCATGCGCCGTTGCGGTGGACGGGCGGGCAGGCCGTTCCACCTGGATCTACCGCCATGGCCGAAACTTGTGGCCACGGCGTTTTGCCACGGGATTGTGGCGGTCGAGCGGCGGATTCGATGCCGATCGGGATTGGGGTGTCGGGCGTTGCGCGGCCGCATCGGCCGTGTTGCCATCGACTGCTGCGCACTCGTTTGGCTGCGAGGCGGTGTTCCATCCGGCGCTGCTTCTGCCGGGTCGCGCCGATTCGGATTCATCCGGTTCGTCGCGCGTATCGGCACCCCGTATTCCGGATGCCGCGATATTCGATCGGCGGAGCCTAGTGGCGGAATTTTCCGCTGGCAAGTGCCGGGGCGGCGAAGTTTAACTGACGCTCACGATACGTTGACAAGTGTCGTCGCTAAAAACCGATGCATCACGCAGGCATCACGCGATCATCATTCATGCCGGCCACGAGGCGACGAGTTGCAGCGTGATGCCGTCGCCGAATACAAGTGCGCGCCCGCCGCCGGCATGTGCAGCAACGTCGTCGTTCAACACGACGAGCGCTTCGATGACGTCGTCCGCAACGACGGCGTCGATTACGCAACCGGCATCGCGGTCTTCGCCGCGCAGGACATCGCCGGCCTCCATCGCTTGCGACAATCTGACGCGGTGCAGGTGCCGCTTGTGCCCGCCGCGAAAGTGCAATCGCGCGACGATCTCCTGGCCGGGGTAGCAACCCTTGTCGATGGCGACGGCGTGCAGGCGATGCAGCGACAGGGCTGGCGGCAGCAGTTGATCGAGCAGCCGCGCGGGCAGCCAGGGCCAGCCCGCGCGCAGTTGCGGCAGGCGCCATGCGTCGTCGCCGATGCCGGAGGTGGTAATGCGCAGACTGTACGTGTCGCAGCCGAGCGACATGGTTTCGCCATCGTCCATGACGGTGTGCAGCGGCAGTGCCGGGCCAGTCGCGAGAGTGCGCGACGGCAATGCCGTCACGCTGAGTTTCGAGCGGAACACGAAGCGACGCAGCGCATCGGCCATCACCGTGGCGACGCCTCCGCGCAGCAGCAGCAGGTAGCGATCGTCGGCGAGCCGGGCCAGGTGGAACAGTGCGCGCACGCGTCCTTGCGGATCGAGCCATGCACCGAATTGCCACTGGCCGGTGGCGAGCGAGCTGACCACGCTGCTGAACTGGGCATGGGCAAAAGCCGTCGCGTCGGGGCCTTCGATCAGCAGGGTTTCGGCGGGATGATGTGTCGGCATGAGACTGGCGGAGTTGGGGGCAAGCGGGGCAAGCCACAAGTGGCGACATCGTGATGCAGCGACGCCGAAGCGTGGCGCATGGTTGTACTGCACTGCCGCAAGTATTAACCTTTGGCGGCTTAAGAAAACCATGTCCGATACCTCCTCTCCAGCCGAATCCACACCAGTTTCCGTTCCGGCGGAAACGACTGCCGTGCCTGTGGGCCCGGCAGCGGACAAGGCATCGGGGGAGCGGCCGGCTCCCGATCCCACGCGTTATGGTGATTGGGAAAAGAACGGGCGCTGTATCGACTTCTGAACGACCGCGCGGCGCACGTCGCCGTTGCGTATCAGGACAGGGGAAGGTGCGGCATGGGCATCAGCGATTCCACACAGGATAGCCGCCATGGCAGATACGCAACGACCGCTCTCCCCGCACCTGCAGGTATACAGGTGGCAGATACAGATGGTGACTTCCATCTTGCATCGCGCCACCGGCGTCGCCCTTGCCGTGGGCACGCTGCTGGTGGTCTGGGGGATTCTGGCGCTGGCCTCCGGCGAGGCGGCCTTCGAGCAATTCAAGACCTGCACCGGCAGCCCGGTCGGCCTCATCCTGCTGGCGGGCTGGAGCTGGGCGCTCAGCTATCACCTGTGCAACGGCATCCGCCATCTGGTGCAGGACACCGGCGCGGGCTACGCGATTCCCCAGTTCGTGCGTTCGAGCTGGTTGTCGGTGATCGGCAGCATCGTGCTGACGGTCGCCATCTGGGCCTGCGTACTGATCCATGGAGGTGCGGCATGAACCTGCGCGCGGGTACCGACGACGTGCGCAGCCAGCTGCGCCACCCGATGAAGCATGCGCGTGGCCTGGGCTCGGCGCAGCATGGCGTGGATCACTGGTGGACGCAGCGCGTCACCGCCGCCGCGCTGATCGCGCTCGGCCTGTGGTTCGTGGTCACCGTGCTCTCCCTGCTGCATGCCGACTACGCCACGGCGAAGGCCATGGTGGCCAGGCCGTGGAATGCGCTGCTGCTGATTCTGTTTGTGGTCACCGCGTTCTGGCATGCCGTGCTCGGCTTGCAGGTGGTGATCGAGGATTACGTGCACACCCGCTGGAAGGAAGTGGTGCTGCTGGTGGCGATCAAGTTCCTCGCGGTGCTGGGTGCGCTCGCAGGCGTGCTGGCCGTGCTGCGCATCGCATTGGGAGTCTGAAACCGTGGAAAGCTACAAGATCCAGCAGCACAAGTACGATGTGGTGGTGGTCGGCGCCGGCGGCGCTGGCCTGCGCGCCACCTTCGGCCTCGCCGAGAAGGGCCTGAAGGCTGCCTGCGTCACCAAGGTGTTCCCCACCCGCTCGCATACCGTGGCGGCGCAGGGCGGCATCGCCGCCGCGCTTGGCAACATGGGCGAGGACGACTGGCGCTTCCACTTCTACGACACCGTGAAGGGCGGCGACTGGCTGGGCGACCAGGACGCGATCGAGTACATGTGCAAGAACGCGCCGCAATCGGTGATCGAGCTCGAGCACTACGGCGTGCCGTTCTCGCGCACCGAGGACGGCCACATTTACCAGCGTCCGTTCGGCGGCATGACCACGCACTACGGCAAGGGCACCGCGCAGCGCACCTGTGCCGCCGCCGACCGCACCGGCCACGCCATCCTGCATACGCTGTACCAGCAGGCGCTGGCGCATGACGCCGCCTTCTTCGTGGAGTATTTCGCCACCGACCTGATCTTCGACGAGGAAGGCGTCTGCCGCGGCGTGCTGGCTCTGGACATGAACGAGGGCACGCTGCACGTCTTCCGCGGCCAGGCCGTGGTGCTGGCCACCGGCGGCTACGGCCGCGCCTACTTCAGCGCAACTTCCGCGCATACCTGCACCGGCGACGGCGGCGGCATGGTGCTGCGCGCGGGCCTGGCGCTGCAGGATCTGGAGTTCGTGCAGTTCCATCCCACCGGCATCTACGGCGCGGGCTGCCTGATCACCGAGGGCGTGCGCGGCGAGGGCGGCTACCTCACCAACTCCAAGGGCGAGCGCTTCATGGAGCGTTACGCACCCAGCGCGAAGGACCTGGCCTCGCGCGACGTGGTCAGCCGCGCCATCACCATCGAGATCCGCGAAGGCCGCGGCGTGGGCGAACACAAGGACCATGCCTTCCTCAACCTGATGCATCTCGGTCCGGAAGTGATCCACGAGCGCCTGCCGGGCATCGCCGAGTCGGCGCGCATCTTCGCCGGCGTGGACGTGACCAAGGAACCGATCCCGATCCTGCCCACCGTGCACTACAACATGGGCGGCATCCCCACCAACTACCACGGCGAAGTGGTGCAGAAGAAGGGCGACGACGTCGACGCCGTGGTGCCGGGCCTGTTCGCCATCGGCGAGGCAGCCTGCGTGTCGGTGCACGGCGGCAACCGCCTGGGCTCCAACTCGCTGCTCGACCTGGTGGTGTTCGGTCGCGCGGTGGCGCACCGCTGTGCCGAACTCATCAAGCCGGGCGCCGCGCACAAGGACCTGCCGGCCAGCGCGCTGGACAAGGCGCTGGCCCGCTTCGACGGCCTGCGCCACGCCAATGGCGAGCTGCCCACCGCGCAGATCCGTCTCGACATGCAGCGCACCATGCAGGCCGATGCCGCGGTGTTCCGTACCGGCGAGACGCTGAAGGAAGGCTGCGGGAAGATCGACGCCGTGCACGCCTCGTTCAAGCAGGTGCGCGTCAGCGACCGCTCGATGGTGTGGAACTCCGACCTGGTCGAGACGCTGGAACTGGCCAACCTGCTCGACCAGGCCGTAGGCACCATGCACTCGGCCGAACAGCGTCCGGAGAGCCGCGGCGCCCACGCGCGCGAGGACTTCCCCGAGCGCAACGACGCCGAATGGATGAAGCACACGCTGGTGAAGGTGGACGAGAACGGCAAGACCAGCTTCGACTATCGTCCGGTGCACATGTTCACCCTCTCCGACGAGGTCGAGGTGGTGCCGCCGAAGAAGCGCGTGTATTGAGCAAGAGCCGGGATCGGGGATGCGGGATGCGGCACAGCCGGCTCCCGCACCGCGTTGACCGTATCCCGAATCCCGTATCCCGAATCCCGGACGTAAAACCATGGGCGAGTTCAGCTTACCGAAAAATTCCAAGATCCAGCCGGGCAAGCACTGGCCGGCGAAGGACGCGAAGAAGCCGCGTACCTTCCGGATCTATCGCTGGAGTCCGGACGACGACCAGAACCCGCGCATCGACACCTACGAGGTCGACCTGGCCGCGTGCGGCCCGATGGTTCTGGACGCGCTGCTGAAGATCAAGAACGAGATCGACCCCACGCTGACCCTGCGCCGTTCCTGCCGCGAGGGCATCTGCGGCTCGTGCGCGATGAACATCGACGGCACCAACACGCTGGCCTGCATCTGCGCCATCGACAAGGCGGCCTCGGGCGACGTGAAGATCTACCCGTTGCCGCACATGCCGGTAGTGAAGGATCTGGTGCCCGACCTCACCCATTTCTACGCCCAGTACGCATCGATCAAGCCGTGGATCCGCACGCAGAGTGCGGTGCCCGACAAGGAGCGCCTGCAGTCGCCGGAAGACCGCAAGAAGCTCGACGGCCTGTACGAGTGCATCCTGTGCGCCTGCTGCTCCACCAGCTGCCCCAGCTACTGGTGGAACGGCGACAAGTACCTCGGCCCGGCGATCCTGCTGCAGGCCCACCGCTGGATCGTCGACAGCCGCGACGAAGCCACCGGCGAGCGCCTGGACGACCTGGAAGACCCGTTCAAGCTGTACCGCTGCCACACCATCATGAACTGCACGCGCACTTGCCCGAAGGGACTGAACCCGGCCAAGGCGATCGCGGAGATCAAGAAGCTGATGGTGGAGCGGCGTTCCGCGTAAGCCGCGTCGTCGCGAAGCGGCGACACCGTGTTCCTTCTCCCTCCGGGGAGAAGGTGCCCGCAGGGCGGATGAGGGGCGGGTGCTCGCGGGAAAGATAGTCGAAGCTTTCTTTCCGGCGCAGGTATGCCGCAAGATTGACCCCTCACCTCAATCCTCTCCCCGGCGGGGAGAGGAGGCAAAGGAGGCGCTACGCGCGCTTTGATCTTATGGACGCTGCACGCATCAAGCGCCTGCGCTGGCGCACCCGCCGCGGTACCCGCGAGCTGGACGCGCTGTTCGGCGGCTGGCTGGATGACTGTTTTGCCGGTGCGGGCGAAGCGCAGCGGCAGGCGTTCGACGAACTGCTCGACGTGCAGGACCCGGACCTGTGGGACTGGGTGATGGGCCATGCACGCCCCGGGCGGGCGGACTGGCAGGCGATCATCGATGACATCCGCGCCCGCCATCGGCTTTGAGTACCGGCCGTCGCGGTGGCTGCGGCGGGCCCTGGTCCTGGTCGCCGCGCTGGCGGTGCTGGCGGTGGCGCTGAGCGCGCTGCCCGCGTGGCTGAAGCTGCTGCTGGCGGTGGCCGTGGCGCTGGCGACCTGGCGCCGGTTGCGCCGGCTCGCCGCGGATCCCGTCACGGCCGCCGGCTGGGGTGCCGACGGCGCCTGGACGCTGCACCTGCGCAGCCACGAGGACGTACCGGCCACGCTGGCCTCGTTCCGGGTGTACGGCGTGTTCTTCGTGCTGCTGCGCCTGCGCACGGCGGAGCAGGGCGCGCAGGCATTGCTGCTGGTGCCGGACAACAGCGACGCGGACATCCGCCGTCGCCTGCGCATGCGCCTGGCGACCGTGCAGCCCGGCGAGGCCGTGCCGCGCCTTTGACCGGGCGGCAACTTCAACGCTCCAGCGCGGTCCGAACGAATACCTGATAATGCCCGTCCGGGCGGCCCGCCCTGCGATCCCCACAAGCGACCCGCCCATGTTCCGACCGCTCGAACTCTTCATCGGCCTGCGCTACACCCGCGCCAAGCGGCGCAACCAGTTCATCTCCTTCATCTCCACCGTGTCGATCGTGTGCATCGCGATCAGCGTGGTCGCGCTGATCACGGTGATGTCGGTGATGAACGGTTTCGACTACCAGATGCGCTCGCGCATCCTCGGCGCGATCTCGCATGCCACCGTCTCCGGCGTCGGCCAGAGCGTGCAGGACTGGCCGCGCGCATTGCAGGTCGCCGAGGCGAACCCGCACGTGCTCGGTGCCGCGCCTTACGTGGAGAGCGAGGCAATGCTGCTGGCGCGGCGCTCCAGCGGCGCGCTGGTGCGCGGCATCGAGCCGGCGCAGGAGCCGAAGGTCGTCGACATCGACAAGCACATGATCGAGGGCAAGCTCGGCGAACTGACACCGGGCAGCTGGAACATCGTGCTGGGCCGCGAGCTGGCGATGACGCTCGGCGTGGCCGTCGGCGACCGCGTCACCATGGCCGTGCAGCAGCTGCGCGCCACGCCGATGGGCAGCGTGCCGCGCATGCGCAGCTTCCACGTGGTGGGCACGTTCGAACTGGGCATGGAGCAGTTCGATTCCGGCCTGGCCCTGGTCAACATGGGCGATGCCGAGAAGCTCAACGACCTCGACGGCCCCACCGGCATCCGCCTCAAGCTCGACGACCTGTTCAACGCCCGTCCGGTCGCGCGCGAGCTGGCCGACCAGCTGGGCCAGGTCTACCGGGTGCAGACCTGGATGGACACCAACGCGAACCTGTTCGCCGCGCTGTCGATGGAAAAGATGGTGATGTTCATCATCCTGTCGCTGATCATCCTGGTCGCGGTGATCAACCTGATCTCGATGCTGATGATGCTGGTCACCGACAAGCAGGCCGACATCGCGATCCTGCGCACGCTCGGCGCCACCCCGCGCAGCATCATGGGCATGTTCATGGTGCAGGGCGTGCTGGTGGGTTTCGTAGGGATCGGTTTCGGCGTGGGCTTCGGCTCGCTGCTGTCGTGGAAACTGCCGGGCATCATCAAGTGGATCGAGCACACTTTCCACGTCACCTTCCTGTCGCCGGACGTCTACTACATCAGCGAGGTGCCGAGCCGCCTGCTGTGGAGCGACGTGGGCTGGACCGCGCTCCTGACCTTCGCGTTCTCGCTGCTGGCCACCCTCTACCCCGCGTGGCGCGCCTCGCGCACGCAACCGGCGCAGGCGCTGCGCTATGAATAAGGCCGTCATGAACCCAACGACCGAAAACGTGCTGCGCGCCAGCCACGTCGCCAAGACCTACGACGAGGGCGGCCTGCGCACCGACGTGCTGAGCGACGTCAGCTTCACCCTGAAGCGGGGCGAGACGATGGCGATCGTCGGCGCTTCCGGTTCGGGCAAGAGCACCCTGCTGCACATCATCGGCGGGCTGGACACGCTGACCGCCGGCGAGGTGGAAGTCGACGGCCGCGTGCTGTCGAAGCTGTCCGACGCCGAGCGCGGCCGCGTGCGCAACCGCTCGCTCGGCTTCATCTACCAGTTCCACCACCTGCTGCCCGAGTTCACCGCGCTGGAGAACGTGTGCATGCCGCTGCTGATCCGCGGCACGGCGATCGCCGAGGCGCAGCAGCAAGCCGTTGCCCTGCTGGAGCGGGTGGGCCTGGGCAGGCGCACGCACCACAAGCCGTCCGAGCTGTCCGGTGGCGAGCGCCAGCGCTGCGCGGTGGCCCGCGCGCTGGTCACGCGACCGGCCTGCGTGCTCGGCGACGAGCCCACCGGCAACCTCGACGAGGGCAATGCCGCGCAGGTCTACGCGCTGATGCTGGAACTCAACCGCGAGATCGGCACCAGCTTCGTGCTGGTCACCCACGACCCGCACCTGGCGGCGAAGATGGACCGCACCCTGGTGCTGCACAACGGTGCGCTGCAGGAAAGCCCGAAGGCCTGAACCCCGCGGGCGAATCCCGCGCTGGTGCGGGCGATGGCGGATGCCGGCGTCCGCCTACGCGTTTTTCATCCGCATCGCCGCCGCCGGGGCGCTAGGCTCGGGGCTCTTCCAGGATGGACGGGCGGGCGGCATGAGGCGATTGACGGCGACCACCGCGGCCGTGGCCCTGCTGGCCGGCGTGCTGCTGGTGCAATGGTTGCCGCAGTTGCCGCCGCGCTGGTGCCTGGGCCTGCCGTTGCCGATCATCGTCCTGCTGGCTTGGCGCTGCCCGCGCTGGCGCTGGCTCGCCTGGTTGCTGTGCGGCATCGTGTGGGCGGCGTGGCGCGGCGGCCTGGCGATGGAGGCGCGGTTGCCGCCGGCGCAGGAGGGGCGCGATCTCGCCGTCGTCGGCACCATCGCCGACCTGCCGTTGGCGCACCCGGATGCCAGCCGCTTCACGTTGCACGTCGAACGGGCCACCGCGGACGGCGAGCCGGTCGCGTTGCGCGGCCGCGTCACCGTGACCTGGTACGAGGACGCGCCGGCGTTGCCGCCGTGCAGCCGCTGGCGCCTGCAGCTGCGCCTGAGGCGGCCGCGTGGGCTGATCGACCCCGGCGGCGCCGACAGCGAACGTTCGGCGCTGGAGCGCGGCATCGTCGCCACCGGCTATGTGCGCGACGATCCCGACAACGCGCCGCTCGACGGCGCGCCCTGGTGCGTCGACGGCGTGCGCGACGCGGTGGCCCGCGGCATCGCGGCGCGCGTGCCCGACCGCCGCGACGCGGCCCTGCTGCAGGCGTTCGCGGTGGGCGACACGCGCGGGCTGCAGCCGCACGACTGGGCGGTGGCGCGCGCGAACGGGGTCTCGCACCTGATCGCGATCTCCGGCTTCCACGTCGGCGTGGCGGCGGTGTTCGGCGTATGGCTGGCGTTGCTGGTCTACGCGTTGTGGCCGCGGCTGGGCCTGTGGCTGCCGCGGCCGCAGGCGCAAGCCGCGGCGGCGTTGCTGGTGGCCGGCGCGTACAGCGCGCTGGCCGGGTTCGGGCTGCCGACCGTGCGTACGCTGCTGATGATCGCGGTGGTGGCGCTGGCGCGCTGCGGCCGGCGCGCCGGCAGCGGCCCGCAGTCGCTGGCGCTGGCGATGATCGCGATCCTGCTGGCCGATCCGCTGGCGGTGCTGGCGGCGGGGTTCTGGCTGTCGTTCGTGGGCGTGGCGTTCCTGATGCTCTGCCTGCAGTCGCGCGGCCGCGGCCTGCGCGCGTTCCTGCACGAGCTGTCTGCCGGGCAACTGGTGATGACGGTGTCGCTGCTGCCGCTGACCCTGTGGTTCTTCGGCCAGGCCTCGCTGGTGGGCGCGCTGTCGAACCTGGTCGCGGTGCCGGTGGTCAGCTTCGTGATCGTGCCGTCGACCCTGGCCGGCATGCTGATGCTGGGACTGTGCCCGCCGCTGGCCGGGCCGGTGCTGTGGCTGGCAGCGTGGATCGTGCATGCGCAATGGTGGCTGCTGGAGCACCTGGCGACCTGGCCCGGCGCGAACTGGTACCTGCCTGCGGTGCAGTTGCATGCGCTCGCGCTGGCCCTGTTCGGCGCAGTGTGGCTGTTCCTGCCGCGCGGCGTGCCGCTGCGCTGGCTCGGGCTGCTGCTGTTCCTGCCGTTGCTGTGGCCGCCGAACCCGCGGCCGCCGGAGGGAGCGTTCCAGGCCTGGGTGCTGGATGTGGGGCAGGGCCTGTCGGTACTGCTGCGCACCCGCGGGCATGCCCTGGTCTATGACGCCGGCGCGCGCTACCCGTCGGGCTTCGACTTGGGCGAGGCGGTGGTGTTGCCGTCGATCCACGCGCTGGGCATCGCGCGGCTGGACATGCTGATGATCAGTCACGGCGACAACGACCACGCCGGCGGTGCCGGGGCGGTGGCCGGCGCGTTTCCGCGGGCGCAACGCTACGCGGGCGAGCCGTCGCGGATGCGCATGCCGACGCAGCAGTGCGAAGCCGGCCAGGCCTGGCAATGGGACGGCGTGCATTTCCGGGTGCTGGGGCCGGTCCCCGGCGAGGGCGACCGCAACAACGACAGTTCCTGCGTGCTGCTGGTCGAGGGGCGCGGCGGACGCCTGCTGCTGGCCGGCGACATCAGCACGGCGACCGAACCCCGGGTCGCGGCGGCGCTGGGCCCCGGTCCGCGGCCGGTATTGCTGGTGCCGCATCACGGCAGCAAGACCTCGTCCGGAGCGGCCTTCATCGCGGCGCTGCAGCCGCCGCTGGCGGTGGTGTCGGCGGGCTGGCGCAACCGCTTCGGCCATCCGAAACCGGAGGTGCTGGCACGCTATGCCGACGCCCGCGTGCCGGTATTCAATACGGCGGAACTGGGCGCCATCCCGCTGGATTTCCCCGCCGATGCTCCGCCGCGGCGCGATGCCGGCTGGCGCCAGCGCCGGCCGCGCTACTGGCGCGAATGAGGAATGCCACGCCTGCCGCAGTACGGGCCGGCGGGACTGCTATGATGCGCGCTTCCTGTCAGGTAGCGCGTCCGGGGTCGAAAAGTGCTGGAGATTCTGATGGCTGGCGGGTGGGCGATGGTGCCCATCCTGATCTGTTCGGCGATTGCCCTGGCGATCGTGCTGGAGCGTTGCTGGACCTTGCGCCGCAAGTCCGTGCTGCCGCCGGGGCTGGGCGAGGAAGTACGCGAATGGGCGCGTTCCGGCCAGCTCGACCCGGGCCATCTCGACACCCTGGCCAACGGCTCGCCGCTGGGCGAGCTGCTGGCCTCCGCCCTGGTCGTGCGCCGGCAGTCGCGCGACCTGATCAAGGAGCGCATCGAGGATACCGGCCGGCATGTCGTCCACCGGATGGAGCGCTATCTCAACACGCTGGGCACGATCGCGCTGATCGGCCCGCTGCTGGGCCTGTTCGGCACCGTGATCGGCCTGATCCGCATGTTCATGGAAGTGATGGCCGGCGGCATCGGCGACCCGGCCAAGATGGCCGGCGGCATCGGCGAGGCATTGATCTGCACCGCGTCGGGCCTGACCGTGGCGATCCCGGCCTATGTGCTGCACCGCTACTTCCGCTCGCGCGTGGCCGGCTACCGCGTGGAGATGGAGAAGCAGGCCACGGCCCTGCTCGACGACCTGACCCTGTCCCCCGCGGCGGCGGTACCGGCGCGCCCGCGGCGCACGCCGGCGCCGTCCGTGCCGGGCGCAGGCTGAGCGCACCCATGCGTATCGGCAACGACCGCCGCGGCGACGACTTCGAGATCAACGTGATCCCGTTGATCGACGTGCTGCTGACCCTGCTGATGTTCTTCGTGCTGACCAGCACGTTCGTGCAGCACTCGCGCCTGCAGGTGACCCTGCCGCAGGCGAGCACGCAGGATCGCGACATGAACGCCCCGGCGCTGACCGTGATGATCGACCGCGACGGCCGTTTCTTCGTGGGCAGCGACGAGGTGATGGGCGAGGGCATCGAGGCGCTGAAGCAGACCATCGCGCGCAACGCGGGCGACGACCGCGAGCGCCAGGTGACGATCCGCGCCGACGCGAACACGCCGCACCAGGACGTGGTCACCGCGATGGACGCGTTGGGCCAGCTCGGCTTCACCCGGCTGTCGATCGCCACCACGCCGAGCAAGCCGGGCCGGGGCAAATGAATGGCGGGAAGGTCGCCGTGTGGGACGCGCAGACCTGGCGCGTCTACACGCGGTTGCTCGGCTACACGAAACGCTATTGGCTGATGGGGCTGATCGCCCTGGTCGGCATGGTTCTGGATGGCGGCGCACTGGCGGCCTTCACCCAGAAGCTGAAGCCGATGATCGACGACCTGTTCGCGAAGAAGGATGCCTACCTGATTTTCTGGATGCCGATCTGGATCGTCGGCATCTTCGCGGTGCGCGGCATCGGCACCTTCGTCAGCAGCTACGGCATCGCCTACATCGGGCGCAACGTGGTGCAGGCGATGCAGCGCGACGTGTTCGCCGCCTACCTGCGGCTGCCGGCGACGTTCTTCGGCAATGAGCCGTCGGGACAGCAGATCTCGCGCGTCACCTACACCAGCGAGCAGGTGGCCTCGGCGTCCACCGATGCGGTGAAGATCATGGTGACCGAAGGCGTCACGGTCATCGGCATGCTGTACGTGATGCTGAGCAACAGCGCCTACCTGTCCATGGCCCTGCTGGTGATGGTGCCCGCCATTGCCTTCATCGCCACCATGGTGAGCCGCCGCTATCGCCTGATCAGCCGACGCATCCAGGGCATGATGGGGTCGATCACCGGCGCGGTGGACGAGTCGGTCAATGCCCACCACGAAGTGCGCGTCTACGGCGGGCAGCAACACGAGGCTGCCCGTTTCGACGAGGTGACCCACCGTGCCCGTCGGCTCAACCTGAAGATCGCCGCCACCAATGCGACCGCCAGCACCGCCATCCAGTCCGTCGCCGCGGTCGCCCTGGCGGTGCTGGTGTTCCTGGCGACGCGGCCCGACGTGATCGCGAACATTTCCCCCGGCGTGTTCGTCACCGTGCTGACGGCGATGGGGGCGTTGATGCCCTCGCTGAAGCGGCTTGCGAACGTGCAGGCGAACATCCAGCGCGGCGTATCCGCGGCCGAGGACCTGTTCGAGGTCATCGACATGCCGCCGGAAGTCGACCGCGGCACCCGCGAGCTGGTCCGCACGCGCGGCGACCTGCGCTTCGAGGATGTGCGGCTGACTTATCCGCGCAACGATTTCGAGGCCCTGCGCGGGGTCGACCTGGCCTGCGCGCCGGGCACGGTGACCGCGCTGGTCGGGCGTTCCGGCAGCGGCAAGAGCAGCCTGGTCAGCCTGTTGCCGCGCTTCTACGAGCCGAGTGCCGGCTGCATCGCGCTGGACGGCGAGGACTACCGCGACTACACGCTGGCCTCGTTGCGCCGGCAGATCGCCTGGGTCGGGCAGGGCGTGGTGCTGTTCGACGACACCGTGGCGAACAACATCGCCTACGGCGAACTGGCCGGCGCCAGCGAGGCGGAAATCGTGGCCGCCGCCGAGGCGGCCAACGCGATGGAGTTCATCGCGCGCATGCCGCAAGGCATCCATACCCAGGTCGGGCAAAGCGGCAACATGCTGTCCGGCGGCCAGCGCCAGCGCATCGCGATTGCCCGCGCGATCCTGAAGAACGCGCCGATCCTGGTGCTGGACGAGGCCACCAGCGCACTCGATACCGAGTCGGAACAGCTGATCCAGCAGGCCCTGCAGCGCCTGATGCGCGACCGCACCACGCTGGTGATCGCGCACCGCCTGTCCACCGTCGAGGGCGCCGACCAGATCGCGGTGATGGACCAGGGCCGCATCATCGAGCGCGGCAACCACGCCGAGCTGATCGCGCTGGGCGGGCAGTACGCCGCGCTGTACCGCATGCAGTTCCACGACCACGCGGCCGAGCAGGCCGGCGACTGAGGGAGCTTCCATGGCGCTGATCGACACGCTCGAATCAGCCTGGTACGGCGGCGGCCGGGCACCGTGGTGGACGCGGCCGCTGGCGGCGCTGTACGGCGGCGCGGCGCGTCTGCGCCGCGCGCTCTATCAAGCCGGCTGGTTGCGCAGCGTGCGCCTGCCGGTGCCCGTCGTGGTGATCGGCAACCTCAGCGTGGGCGGCACCGGCAAGACGCCGCTGACGATCGCCGTGGTCGAAGCCCTGCGCGAACGCGGTTACCGGCCCGGCGTGGTCGGCCGCGGCTACGGCGGCAGCCGGCGCGAACCGCTGCTGCTCGGCGATGCGCCGGATCCCGCGCAGGTCGGCGACGAACCGTGCCTGATCCGCGCCGGCGGCGTGCCGGTGGCGGTGGGGCGCGACCGCCCGGCCGCGGCGCGGCTGCTGCTCGATGCCGGCTGCGACGTGCTGGTCGCCGACGACGGCCTGCAGCACTACCGCCTGGCGCGCGACGTGGAAATCTGCGTGATCGACGGCGTGCGCCGCTTCGGCAACTGCCGGTTGCTTCCGGCCGGGCCGTTGCGCGAGCCGCTGGCCCGGCTGCAGCGCGTCGACCTGCGCGTGTGCAATGGCGGCCCGGCCGGGGCGGGCGAATACCCGATGCAGCTGCGCGGCGGCGAAACGGTGGCCCTGGCCGATGGCCGGCAGCAGGCGTTGGCGGACTTCAGCGGCCGGCGTGTCCACGCGGTGGCGGCCATCGGCAACCCGCGGCGTTTCTTCGACAGCCTGCGCGTCGCCGGCATCGAGGTCGTCGAGCACGCGTTCGCCGACCACCACGGTTTCGTCCCGGTGGACCTGGATTTCGCGGACGGCCTGCCGGTGCTGATGACCGACAAGGATGCGGTCAAATGCCGGCGCTTCGCCCAGGCGAACTGGTGGCGGGTGCCGGTCCGCGCCGAACTGCCGGCGGCGTTCTTCGCTGCGCTGGCCGAGCGGATCGCGGCCTCATACCGCGGCTGATTCACCGCCGATCCAGATTTCCCGTACCAACGGGCCGCCGGTCCAGTAGCACAGCTCGGCGGGCTGGCGCGCGTTCCACATCGCCAGGTCGGCGCGCTGGCCGACGGCCAGCGTGCCGCGGTCGTGCAGGCCCAGCGCGCGGGCGGCGTTGACGGTGATGCCGCGCAACGCTTCCTCCGGAGTCAGCCGGAACAGCGTGCAGGCCATGCCGGCGGCCAGCCGCAGCGACAGCAGCGGCGAGGTGCCGGGGTTGCAGTCGGTGGCGATCGCGATCGGCACGCCGTGTTCGCGCAGCGCCGCCACCGGCGGCAGCCGCGTTTCGCGCAACGCGTAGAACGCGCCGGGCAGCAGCACGGCGACGGTGCCGGCCTGCGCCATCGCCGCGATGCCGGATTCGCCGAGGTGTTCCAGGTGGTCCGCGGAGAGTCCGCCGTATTCGGCGACCAGCGCCGCGCCACCGAGATCGGACAACTGCTCCGCATGCAGCTTCACCGGCAGGCCGAGCTGTTTCGCGCGCTCGAACACGCGGCGGGTTTCCTCGCGGCTGAAGCCGATGCCTTCGCAGAACGCGTCGACCGCATCGACCAGGCCCTCGGCGGCGAGCGCCGGCAGCATGGCGTCGCAGACCAGCGCCACGTAATCGTCGCGCCGGTCCCGGTATTCCGGCGGCAACGCATGCAGGCCGAGGAAGCTGGTGCGCACGCCGAGCCCCAGCTCGCGACCGAGCCGGCGCGCCACGCGCAGCATGCGGCGCTCGGTCTCCAGCTCCAGTCCGTAGCCGGATTTGATCTCCAGCGTGGTGACGCCGTCGGCTAGCAACGCCTGGGCGCGCGGCAGCGATTGCGCGAACAACTGTTCCTCGCTGGCGGCGCGGGTGGCGTTGACGCTGGAGACGATGCCGCCACCGGCGCGGGCGATCTCCTCGTAGCTGGCGCCGTTCAGGCGCAGCTCGAACTCCTGCGCGCGGTCGCCGCCGAACACCAGGTGGGTATGGCAGTCGACCAGTCCCGGCGTGACCAGGGCGCCGTCCAGCGACTCGACCGTGGCGGCGAGCGCGCCGGGGGCGTCCGGCAGCGCGTCCATGCGTCCGACCCAGGCGATGCGGCCGTGATGCAGCGCGATCGCGCCGTGCCCGATCAGTCCGTACGGCGCGTCGCCGGCGAACGTGGCCAGGGTGGCATTCAGCAGCAGTCGATCCCAGTGGGTCTCGCTCATGTCGGTACCGATTCCGTGTGGATGCTCAGGGTTGCCCGGGCGCCTGCGGCCGGGTCGGCGCGACCGGCTCGCCGAACGCGCTGGTGTGGCCGCCGGGCGGCAGCGGCTCGTCCGGTTCGTCCCCGGCTTCGTCGGCCGGCGGAGGGCTGGCCTGCCGGCGTTCGAAGTCCTGCACCATGCGCTCGGCGAAATCGCGGTACACCGGCGTGGGGCAGAACAGCGACGACGCGGCGCGGGCGAGCAGGCAGGCGGCCATGATCGGGATCACCATGTCCTGGTTGTCGGTCAGCTCCATCGCGATCACCGCCGAGGTCAGCGGCGCGCCGGTAACGCCGGCCAGGTACGCGCTCATGCCCAGCAGCACCACCGCGGCGGCGGGAACGCCGGGCAGGAAGTGCGCGATGTTCTGGCCCAGCCCGGCGCCGACCGCCAGCGCCGGCGAGAAGATGCCGCCGGGGATGCCGGCCCAGTACGAGACCACGTTGGCCGCGAGCTTGGCGATGCCGAAACCCTGGTCCGGCATGCCGGCCGTGCCCTGCACGATCGCGCGGGCCTGGTCGTAGCCGGTGCCGTAGACGCTGCCGTGCGTGCATGCGCCGAGCAGCGCCAGCGCCAGGCCGCAAGCCGCGGCGAAGGCGACCGGCCAGCGTGCGCGCAGGCGGCCGACCTGCGCCAGCGGGCCGTGCCGGCTGAGCAGGATCAGCCGCGCGAACAGCCCGCCGAGCAGGCCGCCGACCACGCCGGTTAGCAGCACGGCGAGCCAGGCGTGGCCCAGCGGCAGGCTGGCCTCGACTTCGCCGAAGTACGAGTAGTTGCCCATGATGCCCAGCGAAACCACGCCGCCGATGATCACCGCGGTGAGCAGCAGGCCGCTGAAGCGGTGCTCGAAGGTGCCGGCCAGCTCCTCGATCGCGAACACCACGCCGGCCAGCGGCGTGTTGAACGCGGCCGCGATGCCGGCGGCGCCGCCGGCCAGGATGAAGCGCGAGGCAGCCTTGGGGTCGCTGAAGCCGAAGCGGCGGCCCAGCGAATAGAACAGCCCGGCGCTGACGTGCACGGTCGGCCCCTCGCGGCCGATCGAGGCGCCCGCGGCCAGCGCGATCAGGGTCAGCGCCATCTTGCCCGCGGCGATCGGCAGCGCCAGCATCCGCGCGCGGAAACCCGCGTCCTCGACATGCAGCGTGGCGATCACCTGCGGGATGCCGCTGCCGCGGGTGGCGCGCAGGCGTCCCTCGGTGGCCCAGGCGAGCAGGCCGAACACCAGCGGGGTGAGCACCAGCGGGATCCAACTGCCGTGGCCGAGGATGCCGAGGAACAAGTGGTAGGACCAGGTGCTGGCCTTGGCGAACAGGATCGCCGCCAGCGCCACCAGCACGGCGCCGGACCACAGTACCAGCCGGCGTTTCCAGTGGTGCGGCGCGAAGAATTCGTGGCCGAGCAGCGCCTGCAGGCGCGGGTTGGCTGACTTCGCTGCGGGTTCGGGCGACTCGGACATGGCGCGATTATCGCAGACTGCCCCGTCAACGCGGCCGCCAGCGCGTCTCGTACAGGTCGAAGCGGCGGTCCTTGAGGTTCTGCACCGCGCCGGCGTTGCGTGCGCTGGCCAGGCTTTCCAGGCGCAGGTCGGCGAACAGCACGGTCTCGATGTTCGGCGTGGAATCGGCGGCGATGCCGTCGCGCGCGAACGGGAAGTCGCTGGGGGTGAGGATGCAGCTCTGGCCGTACTGGATGTCGAAGTTGTTCACGCCCGGCAGGTTGCCCACGTTGCCGGACAGCACCACGTAGCACTGGTTCTCGATGGCGCGCGCCTGCGCGCAGTAGCGCACGCGCAGGTAGCCCTCGCGCACGTCGGTGCAGAACGGCACGAACAGGATCAGCGCGCCCTGGTCGACCAGGTAGCGCGCCACCTCGGGGAACTCCGCGTCGTAGCAGATCATCACGCCGATCGGGCCGCAGTCGGTCTGCACGGTGGCCGCGCTGTCGCCGCCGGTGATGTTCCACACGTTGCGCTCGCTTGGCGTGGGGTGCAGCTTCTCGCGCTCGTGCAGCGAGCCGTCGCGCAGGCACACGTAGCAGACGTTGTGGATGTCGCCGTTGGCCTGCTCGGTGGGATGGGTGCCGGCGATGATGTTGATGTTGTAGTGCACCGCCAGGCGGCTGAACAGTTCCTTCACCTGCGGCGTGTACTGGCTCAGCTTGCGGATCGACTCGACCGGCGACAGCTCGGTGTTCTCGATCGACAGCAACTGCAGCGTGATCAGTTCGGGGAAGGTGACGAAGTCGGCGCTGTACTCGGTGGCGATGTCGGTGAAGTACTCGACCTGGGTGGCGAATTCCTCGAACGAGCCGATCCGGCGCTGCTGGTATTGCACCGAAGCCACCCGCACCGAGTCGGGCAGCAGCCGTGCCGAGGTGATCGGCGGGATGTCGGGCTGGTCGAGCAGCTGCGGGTTGCGCCAGACCAGGTGCGCCGCGTAGCCCAGCGATTCGTGGTCGGACGGCACGTAGGCGCGCAGCAGGCCGATCGCCTCGAAGTCGTTGGACAGCTGGAAGCTCAGCGTGGGGTCGCGCCGGCGGCCCTCCACCACCGCCTGCACGTAGGACGCGGCGTCGCCGTAGCGCGCGACGTTTCGCGCCAGCCCCGGGATGCGCCCGCCGAACACGATGCCGCGCAGCTTCAGGTCGACGCACAGCCGCTTGCGCGCCTGGTACAGCCGCTGGCCGATGCGCATGCCGCGGTAGTCCGGGCGCACCACCACCTCCATGCCGTACAGCCAGTTGCCGTCCGGCTTGTGGCGCGAGCCCATGCCGCCGCCGGTGACCTGCATCCAGGTATGCGGCGCCAGCGCGGTGGCCTCGTCGATACGGAAGGTGGCGCAGTAGCCCACGATCGCGCCCTCGTACTCGACCACGAACTGGCCTTCCGGGAAGTGCGTCTGCTGCGAGCGCAGCATCTCCGCCGAGTGGCCCCATTCGGGCGTGTAGACCCGGGCGGTGAGTTCGACCAGGGCCGGCACGTCGGCGGGCACGGCCTGGCGCAGCAGCAGTTTCGGCTTGTTTTCGCTGTTTTTCCTGACCATCGCCCGAGTATGCCCGCGGCGGGGTGAAGGCGATTTCATCGGGCCGGTTACACTGCGCGGCATCGTCATCCGGAGCCGGAACCATGAGCAGCAACGCCATTGCCCACTTCAAGGCCGGCCAGGCGTGGCGCGCCGACGGCTGGCAGGCCGGTGCCGCGCTGGGCGTGGACGCGGGCGGGCGGCTGCAGGCCACGGCGGAGCCGGGCGGCACGGCGCTCGGCCGCTGGGTGCTGCCCGGCATGCCGAACCTGCACTCGCACGCGTTCCAGCGCGCGATGGCCGGCCTGGCCGAGCGGCGGGGGAAGGCCGAGGACAGTTTCTGGAGCTGGCGCGAGACGATGTACGCGTTCGCTGCCGCGATCGGCCCGGACGAACTCAAGGCGATCGCCGCCCAGCTCTACGTCGAGATGCTCAAGGCCGGCTACACCAGCGTCTGCGAGTTCCACTACCTGCACCACCAGCCGGACGGCACGCCGTACGCGCCGACCGAAGCGATGTCGCTGGCGCTCATCGAGGCGGCGCGCGAGGCCGGCATCGGCCTGACCCTGCTGCCGGTGCTGTACATCAGCGGCGGCTTCGACGGCCGTGCGCTGGTCGCGCGCCAGCGCCGTTTCGGCCACGCCGTCGACGCCTGGCTGCGCCTGCTGGAAACGCTGCGCCGGCAGCAGGGCGACGAGGTGTGCGTGGGCATCGCGCTGCATTCGCTGCGCGCGGTGCCGGAGGCGGCGCTGCGCGAGGTGCTTGCCAGCGAGCTGGCGGCCACCGGCCCGATCCACATCCACCTCGCCGAGCAGGTCGGCGAGGTGCAGGATTGCCTGGCCACCCGCGGCGCGCGGCCGGTGGAGTGGCTGTTCGCGCATGCCGCGGTCGACGCACGCTGGTGCCTGGTGCACGCCACCCACCTCACCGCGGCGGAAACCGCGCAGCTGGCGCGCAGCGGCGCCGTGGCCGGGCTGTGCCCGACCACCGAGGCGAACCTGGGCGATGGCCTGTTCCCGCTGGCCGACTACCTGGACGCCGGCGGCACGCTCGGCATCGGCTCGGACTCGCACATCTCGATCTCGCCGGTGGAGGAGCTGCGCTGGCTGGAATACGGCCAGCGCCTGGCCACCCGCCACCGCAACATCGCGGCGCGGCGCCAGGGCGACAGCGTGGGCGAGACGCTGTGGCGCGCCGCGCTGCGCGGCGGCGCGCTGGCCTCGGGCCGGCCGGTCGGCGAGCTGCGCGACGGGGCGCGCGCCGACCTGATCGTGCTGGACGACGACTCGCCGCTGCTCGCCGCGCGCGACGCGCGCTCGGTGCTGGACAGCTTCCTGTTCGCCGGCAACACGCCGCTGGTGCGCGACGTGATGGTCGGCGGCCGCTGGCAGGTGCGCGACTTCCGCCATCGGGACGAGGAGCGCATCGCGGCGCGCTACCGCGACGTGGTGGCGCGGCTGGCCGGCGGCTGATCCGCCTGCGGGCGGGCGTGGCGGGGCGGGATCGCGCCCGCCGCGCGATCGCCGGCTACGCAAGCGCGGCGCGATTTGCCAAACTCGGTACTTTGCCCGATGGCGCCGCATGCGTACGAATGCCCTTGCCGCGGTGGGACTGGCGCTGGTCTCGGCGCTGTTCTTCACGCTTACCTACGTGCTCAACCGCAGCCTCGTCGCCGGCGGCGGGCATTGGGCGTGGGCGGTGATCCTGCGCTACCTGATCACGCTGCCGCTGCTGGCCATGGTGCTGCCGCTGCAGGGCGGGCTGGGCGAACTGCCGCGCGAGCTGCGCCGGCATGCCCGGCCGTGGCTGCTGTGGAGCAGCGTGGGTTTCGTGCTGTTCGGCGTGCCGTTGACCTGGGCGGCCAGCAGCGGGCCGTCGTGGCTGGTCGCCGGCAGTTTCCAGACCACCGTGCTGGCCGGCCCGTTGCTGGCGTCGCTGATCTATCGCGACGAGCGGCGCCGGCTGGCCTGGCGCACGCTGGCGCTGGGCGTGCTGATCGTGGCCGGCGTGTTCGCGCTGCAATGGGGCCATGCGCAGGGCCGGCTGCATGCCGGCGACTGGCTGGCGATCGGCGCGGTGGTGCTGTCCGCGTTCGCCTATCCGCTGGGCAACCGCAAGCTGCTGCTGCACCTGGAGCACTGCGGCAGCCGGCTCAACGCGGTGCAGCGGGTGTTCGGCATGACGTTGTGCAGCTGGCCGCTGTGGCTGCTGTTCGCGGTGGTCGCGTGGATCACGGTCGGCCCGCCCACGCCGCGCGAGGCGCTGCTGGCCGGCGGCGTGGCGCTGTCCTCGGGCACCATCGCCACCATCCTGTTCTTTCGCGCCACCGACATGGTGCGCAGCGAGCCGACCGCGCTGGCCGCGGTGGAGGCGATGCAGGCTGCCGAGCTGCTGTTCGCCACCGTGCTCGGCGTGCTGTTCCTCGGCGAGGCGTGGCCGCGCGGCTACGCCGCGTCTGGCGCGCTGGCGATCATCGTCGGCATCGCGCTGTTCGGCTGGTTCAGCGGGCGCGGCGCGGCAGGACACGACGAGGAAGTGCGCGCGCTGCGCGGCGACCGCAGCGCCTGAGGCAGGAGACATGCCGGCGGTTCGTCCGGTCGGGCCGGCATACCGGTGGCGTCAGGGCATCTTGCCGAGGATGGCGGTCATCTCGTCGCTGGAAAAGGCCCGCATGGTCTGCGTCCGGGTATTGCCCAGGCTGCCGATGCTCAGGATGAAAGCGGTTGCCGCCGCCTCGTCGGCCGCTTCGGAGATGATGACGATGTCGTATTTCCCCAGCGTCCAGAAGATCTCCTTGATCTTGACCCCGAACTTGCCGGCGGCCCCCTTGACGGCCTCGGCCCGCTTGGTGGTTTCCTTGATGTTGCGCATCCCCTGATCCGTGAGATGGGTAAGACCGATATAAGTCGCCATGAGCGATCTCCTCGACCGGGTGCATCTTCGACGCGGGACCGGGACGCCCCTGCGCCAGCGCCGGCCCCGTGGCGCTGGCCTGTGTCTGATGTTCGATTGCACAGCGCAGCGGCTCCGGCCGGCATGGGCAGACGGCACCGGATGCCGCGACGAAGCCCCTGCCGTCGGGCGGAACACAGGCGTTCAAGCGTGCGATCTTCCGCCAGCGCATGTATTTCCGGCGTGTAAGATCGGCTCGGGTGCGACGCGCGTTGGCCTTCGTTCGGCCGCACGGCTCTATCCTTGCCAGGTCGACCTACCCAGCAGCAGGCGGATGAGATGAAGAGTGACGTGGAGCCGGGCGCGGCAGAACCACCCACCGTCGAGGCGACCGCGCCGTACATCCACCACGGCACGCCGGCGTTCCGGCAGACCAATCTCGCACTGTTCGCGGCCGGCTTCGCCACGTTCGGACTGCTGTACTGCGTGCAGCCGCTGATGCCGGAGTTCAGCCGGCACTACGGGGTGAGCGAGGCGGGCGCGGCGCTGTCGCTGTCGCTGACCACCGGCGTGCTGGCGTTCGCGATGCTGTTCGCCGGCGGCGTATCGGATGGGTGGGGGCGCAAGCCGGTGATGGCGGCGTCGCTGCTGGTATCCGCGCTGCTGGTGCTGGTTACCGCGGTGATGCCGGACTGGACCGCGCTGCTGCTGGTGCGCACCCTGCTGGGGCTCACCCTGAGCGGCCTGCCGGCGGTGGCGATGACGTATCTCGGCGAGGAGATGGACGCCGAGTCGATCGGCTTGGGCATGGGCCTGTACATCAGCGGCAGCGCGGTCGGCGGCATGGGCGGGCGGCTGATCAGCGGCGTGCTGGCCGATTTCTTCGGCTGGCGCATCGGCGTGGCGGTGGTCGGCGTGATCGGCGTGGTGGCCGGGTTGGTCTTCTGGCGCGCGCTGCCGCCGTCGCGGCATTTCACGGCGCGGCCGTTGCACTGGCGCACGCTGCTGGGGCGCTTCGCCGGCATGTTCCGCGACCGCGGCCTGCCGTGGCTGTTCGTCGAAGGCTTCCTGCTGCTCGGCGCGTTCGTCACCGTCTACAACTACCTTGGCTACCGGCTGATGGCGCCGCCGTACAAGTTGAGCCAGGCGGTGGTCGGGCTGATCTTCGCGATCTACCTGATCGGCACGTTCAGCTCGGCGTGGATGGGCCACCTGGCCGGTCAGCTCGGGCGGCGCAAGGTGCTGTGGACGGCGTTCGCACTGATGCTGGCCGGGGTGGCGCTGACCCTGGCGCGGCCGCTGCCGCTGATCATCCTGGGCATCGCGGCGATCACCTTCGGCTTCTTCGGCGGCCACTCCATCGTCAGCAGCTGGGTCGGGCGGCGCGCCGGCGCGGCGAAGGCGCAAGCCGCCTCGGCGTACCTGTTTTGCTACTACATGGGTTCCAGCATCGCCGGCGCCAGCGGCGGGCTGTTCTACGCATCGCACGGCTGGAGCGGCGTGGCGCTGTTCACCGGCGTGCTGGTGCTGGCGGGGTTGCTGATCGCGCTGCGGCTGTTCCGCTTGCCGCCGCTGGTGAACGTGGCGACGCCGCCGACGCCGATGAGCCGGGGGGCGATGCCATAGCGCCTGCACCACTCCTCCCCTGCGCGCAGGGCGAGGTAGGGAGGGGGTGCTTTTGACTTGATGGATCAGAGCAAGAGCGAACCCCACCCCAACCCTCCCCTGCAAGCAGGGGAGGGAGGCAAGGTTCAGCGTGCTGCGGGCTTCAGCATTCCTTTCACCGCGTCGTAGTCGCCGTCGTTCGCGGCGGCGGGGAGGCCGAGCAGGCGGGTCATCAGCGGGTAGACGTCCAGGTTCGGGAACGCCGGCACCTTCGCGCCGGCGCGGAACGCCGGGCCGTGCGCCACGAACAATGCCTGCATCAGCGGCTCGGCATTGTCGTAGCCGTGCTCGCCCAGGCTCAGCCGGCCCTTGCGCTTTGCCGCGTAGTCGCTGGTGGTGATGCGCCAGTGCACGTTCGCCAGGCACAGCAACTGCGGCACGCGCGGATTCCTGCCGTAGGCCAGCCGCGCCGGCACGCGGGTCTTGTCCCAGCACTGCATGTGCGGCTGCGGCTGTTCCAGGGTCTGCTCGACCTGCGCGAAATCCGCGCGCGCCTGGGCGCTGTCCGACGCCGGGTTGAAGCCGGCCAGGATGCCCATGCTCACCGTCTGCACGCGGTCGAGCGGTACCAGTTCGTCGAGCATCACGCTGTTTGCCTCCGGCACGCCGGCCATGCCGTGGTCGGACAGCACGATCAGGTTGATCCGGTCGAACAGGCCGCGTTGCTTCAGGCCGCCCACCAGCCGGGCGAGCGCCGCGTCGGTGTCGCGCAGCGCCGCGTCCACCTCGGTCGAGTCCGGGCCATGGACATGGCCCGCGTGGTCGACCTCGTCGAAGTACAGGGTGAGGAAGCGGGGCCGCTCGGCGGCTGGCAGGTCCAGCCAGGCCAGCACCTGGTCCACCCGCTGGTTGGCCGTCACGCTGCCGTCGAACGGCTTCCAGTAATCCGGCCGGTGGCCGTGGATATCCGCCTCCGAGCCGGGCCAGAACATGGTGGCGGTGCGCACGCCGTGCCGGTCGGCGGTCTCCCAGATCGGCGTGCCCTCGGCCCACCAGCGGCCGTCGCTGACCGCCTCGCGGTTGCCCAGCGAGAACTTGCCCAGCCGCGGGTCGAACATGGTGTTGTTGACGATGCCGTGGTGGTCCGGCGTGAGGCCGGTGACGAGGGTGTAGTGGTTCGGGAACGTCAGCGACGGGAACGCCGGCTGCATCGAGGCGGCCTGCACGCCGCCTTGCGCCAGCATCGCCAGGGTCGGGCTGAGCCCGCGCTGCATGTAGTCGTGACGGTAGCCGTCGATCGAGATCAGCAGCAGCGGCGCCATCTCGCTGGCCGGGGTGGCGGTGGGCGCCGGGCGATGGGTGGCACAGCCGAAGCTGAACGCTGCCAGGGAACACAGCAGCAGGCGAAACGGGATTTTCATGCGTGGAACCTTATGGTGCGGACAGTCAGCCTTTCATCATCGCGCACTGCCATGACCATTTCACGTCTTGCCCGGCACGTTCCCGCAGGGTTGCTCGTTGCCTTGGTGCTCGGCCTGCCCGGCATCGCCGCGGCCTGGCAGTCCGACACCCGGCCGTTGATCAGGCCGGCGCCGCCGGGCGTGCAGTTCCAGCAGGCTGCGCAGCAGCAGGAGGCGCGCGACCAGCTGCAGCAGGGGCTGCTGGAACAGCAACTGCACCAAGGCGTGTCGGACAACGCGAAGCGGCCGAGCGCGGGCAACCCGCGCCAGCAGCGGCAACTCGAGCAGGCCGACCAGGCGCAGCGTGACCGCGATCGCGCCCGGCTGCAGGACCTGCTCGACCGGGAGCGCGACGCGCCGACCCCGCCGCGTGTCGTGCCGCAAACATCGCCGGTACCGAAGCAGGACGGCGGCTGATCGAGCGCCGCGCTGGAAGCCGTCTCTTGTAGGAGCGCACCTAGTGCGCGAATGCTCTGATGTTGATCGAAGCGAAGAGCATTCGCGCACAGGGTGCGCTCCTACGGGGAATTTGCCTCAGCCGAACAGATCCCCGCGCGCGATGCGATCCTCCAGGTCCAGCAGGTAGCGCTTCGTCGGCAGGCCGCCGCCGAAGCCGGTGAGGCTGCCGTTCGCGCCGATCACGCGGTGGTAGGGCAGCACGATCGGCAGCGGGTTGCGCCCGTTCGCGGCGCCGACCGCACGCACTGCCAGCGGCTTGTCGATGCGCCGGGCCAGTTCGCCGTAGCTGATCGTGACGCCGTAGGGAATCCGCCCCAGTTCGTGCCACACCTCCAGCTGGAACGGCGTGCCGACGGGATGCAGCGGCAGCTCGAAGTGCTGGCGCTCGCCGGCGAAATATTCCTCCAGCTGCACGCGGGCGAACTTCAATGGCGCGACTGCGCGGACCCAGCCGGGATGAGCCTGCTTCGGATGGCGTTCGCGCTCGAACCATATCTCGCGCAGGCCGCGGCCGTCCGCGACCAGGCGCAGCGTGCCGACCGGGCTGTCCATCTCGTCGTAGTAAACGGTGTCGGGCAGGTTCGTCATGCGATCGCCTCCGGTTTTTTCCGGCGTGCCGGCGCCGGTGCTTCCGACGCGCCGCGCCACAGGTGGATCACCGCGTACGCGCGCCATGGCCGCCACGCGTCCGCGCGTTCGGCCAGCGCTTTCGTGCCGAGCGGCGCGGCATTCGGCGCCGCCTCGCGGCGCAGGATCAGGTCCGCCGCCGGGAACGCGTCCGGGTCGCCCAGCGCGCGCATCGCGATATAATGCGCCGTCCATGCGCCGATGCCGGGCAGCGCGATCCAGCGTGCCACGAACGCGTCCGGCGACTGCTCCGCGCGGAAATCCACGCGGCCGTCCAGCAGCGCCTGCGCCATGGTGCTGATCGTCGCGGCGCGTGCCGCGGTCAGGCCGACCTCGCGCAGGTCCGCCCGCGCCAGCGCGGCCGGTGTCGGGAACAGCCGCTCCAGCCCCGGCAGCGGCGGCGCCGGCAACGGTTCGCCCCAGCGCCGCACGATGCGCGTCGCCAGCGTGCGTGCGGCCGCCATGCTGATCTGCTGGCCGAGGATCGCGCGCACCGCGATCTCGAAACCGTCCCAGCCGCCGGGCAGGCGCAGGCCGGGGTGGCGCGCGACCAGCGGACCGAGCACGGCGTCGTGGCGGAACGTGTCCGCGATCGCCTGCGGGTTCGCGTCCAGGTCGAACATCCGCCGCAGCGTCGTCACCACGCCGAGCAGCCGCGCCGGTTGCGGGCAATGCAGTTGCAGCCGCAGCGCATGCTCGCCGCCCGGCCACGCGCTGAGGCGCAACCATCCCGGCGAATCGGGCGGGCCGAACACCCGCGCGTAGCTCCCTTCGTCGACGAGTTCCACGCCCGGCAGCGCGCGCGTGCGCAGGAACGCGAGCAGCGCGTCGAACGCGTACGGCGGCCGGTAACCGAGCCGCAGCAGCAGCGTCGCACCGGCCGCCGCGCGCGGATGCCGGCGCAGTTCGCGCGGCGCGATGCGGTTCGCCTGCGTGAATGCCGCGTTGAACCGGCGCAGGCTGCGGAAACCGGACGCGAGCGCGACCTCCGTCACCGGCAACGCGGTTTCCGTCAGCAGCTGCTTCGCGAACAGCAGCCGGCGCGTCGTGTGCACGCTGACCGGCGGCGCACCGAGGCGCTCGACGAACAGCCGGCGCAGCTGCCGCGCACCGATGCCGACGCGCGCCGCCAGTTCGTCCAGCGATTGCTCTGCCAGCACGCCGGCCTCGATCAGCTTCAGCGCGCGCGCCACGACATGGTCGCCGCGCCGCCAGTGCTCGTTGCCCGGCGCCAGCTCCGGCCGGCAACGCAGGCACGGCCGGAAACCGGCCGCTTCCGCGGCGGCCGCGTTCGCGTAGTAGCGCACGTTCTCGCGCTTCGGCGCCGGTGCCGGGCATACCGGCCGGCAGTAGATGCCGGTGCTGCTCACCGCGGTGAAGAACAGGCCGTCGAAGCGCGCGTCGCGGCTCAGCCGCGCCTGCTCGCAGACGCGGGGATCGGGCAAATGGGGCAGGGCATCCATGCGCGCAGGCTAGCACCGCCCGGGCGGGCGGACTCGCCGTTTTCGGACATCCATGGCGGAAACGGCGAGCCCGCGCGACTTACTTGATCGGCGCCATCAGGTGCTGGTACGGCGTGCCGGCCCACATCACGTACGGGACCGTCGTATCCGGATTCGCGTTCTTCGGATACGCGTCGTAGAACGCCGGGTCGGCGCCCACTACCATGAAATGCGGCCCGGTCCTGACCCAGTGGTTGCCCGGCTCCGGCTTCTTCGCATACGGATCGGTGTTGCTCGCGTCCGTGCCGCCTTCCAGCATGTACACCATGCCGAGCTTGCCGGCCGGCGGCGGCTTGTGGTCCATGTACGCCTGCGCCCACTCCATCCCGTTCTTGTCCATGCACATGGAGTTCGGCCCCGGGATCGTCGGCAGGTCCGGCATGCAGGTGAAATCGTTCGTGCCCTTGCGCAACGTGCGCATCTTGCCGTCCGCGTCCATCGCGACGATCGTCGCGCCCTTCGCGACGCCGGCCGGCGCCGCGCGCATCGCGCTCGCGATCATCTGGGCGTCCGTGGGGGCCTTCTTGCCCGCCGCCTGCAGCCCCCCCATGGCGACGAGCATCGTGGTGGCAATGGCCAACCGGTACATCGACTCTGTTGCACGCATGGCAGCCTCCCCGCAAAGTCTTGCGATGGCCACTCCAGGACTTCCCCCGTCCGGCCAGTCTCTGCCGCTGTCTGACGCCAGTCAATCGGCACCGGCACCCGTCGCGGAGGTACTTCGGCCGGGCGGCCGGAACGGCCCGAAAGCCGCCGCTGCCGCGCATCAATCCCGCCGCCGGCCGAGCATGCCGGACAACACGCCGTCGCGGCGGATCAGGCCGTGGTACAGCGCCGCCGCCATGTGCGCCAGGAACGTGAGGAACAGCAGCATCGCGAGCCCGCCGTGCAGGTGGCGCAGCATCGCGAACGCGGCCGGGCTGGCCGGGAAGATCGGCGGCAGCCGCAGCGACGCGCCGAGCATCACCGGATAGCCGCCGGCCGACAGCATCGCCCAGCCGATCAGCGGCATCGCCAGCATCAGCAAATACAGCAGCCAGTGCGACGCCAGCGCCGCCAGTTTCTGCAGCGCGGGCAGGTCCGCCGGCAAGGGCGGCGGCGGATGGCGCAGGCGCACCGCCAGCCGCACCACGGCCAGCACCAGGATCGCGATGCCGAGCGGCTTGTGGATCGCGAGCAGCCATTCGTGGCGTGCGGAGACGGACGCGACCATGCCGACGCCGATGAACAGCATCGCCAGGATCATGCCGGCCATCAGCCAGTGCAGCGCGCGCGCGGCGGGCGTGAACGTGTTCGGGTCGGCCTTCATCGCTTCGTCTCCGCCGAGGGCGTGGTGCTGCCGGGCAGGCGGGCTTCCTCGCTGGTGCGGCGCAGGTACGAATCCGCATACGCGGCCGAGCGCGCGGGCAGCAGCGGGTCGTCGGAGGCCGCGATGCCGGCCGGCAGCACCAGCGGGTCGTAGTTGATGTCGCGGCAGGGGCCGCTGTCCTGCGGCTCGGTGCGTTCCAGCACCAGCGTGCCGGCGTCGATCGTGCGGCGATCGTCCGGCCAGGTCTTCGTCGCGTCGTTCGTCGGGTCGCCCGGGTTCGCGAGCGTCACCTGCAAGTGCCAGCGCAGCGGGCCTCGCGCCAGGCGTTCGGCCAGATCCGTCGCCAGATAGTCCGTGTCGCCGGCCTTGCCTCCGTCATCGACCGCTTCCGGCGCCATGCGCCAGCGCACCGGCTGGCGCTTGCCGTTCGCGTCGACGAACACGAACGCGTCGAGGCTCCAGTAGCTTTCGCTCGCGAAGCTGGCGGACGGTTTCGCCGTCTTCGCCCAGGCGCGGAATGCTGCCGTCTCCGGATGCGCGGCGAAGAACGCGGCCAGCTTCGCCGGGTCCGGCTTGCCGGTGGCCGGGTCCGGCTGCTGCGCCTGCAGTTGCGCGTAGAACGCCTTCGGCGTGGCGACGGGAAACACCGGCATGCTGTTCATGCCGGTGCGCCACTGTTGCCCGTTCGCGAGCGCAAAGCGCAACGCCATGCTGCGGATCGGCACGCTGCCGTCCGGCGCATATGGGTTGCCGCCGGGGATCGCGAAGCGGCCGACCACCGGCGTGCGGCCGGGTGCGAACACCTGCGCCACGGAATACGCCTGGGCCTGGCCGTTGCTGTCGAAATAGCCCGTCACGCAAACGCCCTTCGCATGATTGCGGCGATAGCCGGCGAACGTGCCGGCGTTGTCCTGCAACTGGTCGATCAACTTCGCCGGCGTAAGCCGCCACGGCGCCAGCCAGCCGCCGACATAACCGAAGGAAACCGCGGCGAGGCCAACCGCGGCGGCGATCAGCGCCCACGAGCCGATCCGGCGCGCGGGTGAATCCGGTGGGGCGGGATCGTGCATGCTCGACTCCTGGCCGCTGGGGCCACCTGTGATGGCGGGGCGCACGGTGTCGGGTTTCATGCCGTGCCGTCAGGTCTTCGCTCCGCGGCGGCGCTTCGTTACATGTGGCTTGCCGGTTGGCTGCGACGCCTGGATATGGCTCCATGCGCCAGCGTTCGGGTGCAGCACCGGCTGACCTATACTCATCGGTCTGACTCATCGGAGCCCTTCGTGATGAACGCACCCACCCGCATCGACACCACCCGCACCATCCGCGCGCCACGCGGCAGCGAGCTTTCCTGCAAGAGCTGGCTCAGCGAGGCGCCGTTCCGCATGCTGCAGAACAACCTCGATCCGGAGGTGGCGGAGAACCCGGCCGAGCTGGTGGTGTATGGCGGCATCGGGCGGGCGGCGCGCAACTGGGAGTGCTTCGACGCGATCCTGAAATCGCTGCGCGAACTGGAGGACGACGAGACCCTGCTGGTGCAATCCGGCAAGCCGGTCGGCGTGTTCCGCACGCATGCCGACGCGCCGCGCGTGCTGATCGCGAACTCCAACCTGGTGCCGCACTGGGCCACCTGGGAACACTTCAACGAGCTCGATAAGAAAGGCCTGATGATGTACGGCCAGATGACCGCCGGCTCGTGGATCTACATCGGCTCGCAGGGCATCATCCAGGGCACCTACGAAACCTTCGTCGAGATGGGCCGCCAGCATCACGGCGGCAACCTCAAGGGCAAATGGCTGCTCACCGCCGGCCTCGGCGGCATGGGCGCGGCGCAGCCGCTGGCCGCCTCGCTGGCCGGCATGTGCAGCCTCAACATCGAATGCCAGCAGAGCCGCATCGACTTCCGCCTGAAGACCCGCTACGTCGACGAGCAGGCCAGCAACCTCGACGACGCACTGGCGCGCATCGAGAAATACACCAAGGCCGGTGAAGCGAAATCCATCGCGCTGCTCGGCAACGCCGCCGACATCCTGCCCGAGCTGGTCAAGCGCGGCGTGCGCCCCGACGCCGTCACCGACCAGACCAGCGCGCACGACCCGGTCAACGGCTACCTGCCGCGGGGCTGGACGGTGGAGGAATGGTTCGAGCGCCGCAAGGCCGACCCGGTCGGCACCGCGCGCGCCGCCAAGCTGTCGATGAAGACCCACGTGGAAGCGATGCTCGCGTTCCACGCGCAGGGCATCCCCACCTTCGACTACGGCAACAACATCCGCCAGATGGCGCAGGACGTCGGCTGCGAAAACGCGTTCGCGTTCCCCGGCTTCGTGCCCGCCTACGTGCGCCCGCTGTTCTGCCGCGGCATCGGCCCGTTCCGCTGGGTGGCACTCTCGGGCGACCCGGAAGACATCTACAAGACCGACCAGAAAGTGAAGGAGCTGATCCCCGACGACGCCCACCTGCACCACTGGCTGGACATGGCGAAAGAGCGCATCAGCTTCCAGGGCCTGCCCGCGCGCATCTGCTGGGTCGGCCTGGGCCTGCGCGACAAGCTCGGCCTCGCCTTCAACGAAATGGTGCGCAACGGCGAGCTGAAGGCGCCGGTGGTGATCGGCCGCGACCACCTGGATTCCGGCAGCGTCGCCTCACCAAACCGCGAAACCGAATCCATGAAGGACGGCAGCGACGCCGTCAGCGACTGGCCGTTGCTCAATGCGATGTTGAACGTGGCCGGCGGCGCGACGTGGGTGTCGCTGCATCATGGTGGCGGGGTGGGGATGGGTTACTCGCAGCACTCCGGCATCGTGATCGTGTGCGACGGCACGGCCGAGGCGGACAAGCGGATCGCGCGGGTGTTATGGAACGATCCGGGCACCGGCGTGATGCGGCATGCGGATGCGGGATATGAGATTGCGGTGGAGTGTGCGAGGGAGCAGGGGTTGAAGTTGCCGATGGTTTGAGTGCCAACTACGGCATTGCCGTATATACGGCAATGCCGTATGATGGAGCGAGGCGGAAAGGAGTCTGTCCATGTTCGAGTTCATCGAGTCGCCGGTCTTCGAGCGATTGATCTATGACTATCTTGACGATGAAGGCTATGGCGCGTTGCAAGCCGCATTGTCGCAATGGCCGGAAGCGGGCGATCTGATCCCGGGTTCGGGCGGATGCCGGAAGTTGCGCTGGCATCTGCCGGGCAAGGGCAAACGCGGCGGCCTTCGCGTCGTTTACTACGTCAAGTTGCGCGATGGACGCATCTGGTTACTGGCTGTTTACGGCAAGAGCATGCAGGAGAATGTCCCCGCGCATGTCCTCAAGGCTCTGAAAGAGGAATTTGTTCATGGCGAAAATGACTGAAGCTCAATTGGCGGAGCGTGACAGCAAGCGCAACCTCGGCGAAGAACTGCTGCAGGCGGTGCGCGACATCAAGGCTGGCCGTACCGGTCGCGTATTCCGCGTCGAAGTGACCCAGGCCACCGAAGCCCGTCTCAAGCTAGGCCTGTCGCAAGCAGATTTCGCGGCCATGCTTGGCGTATCGGTACGTACATTGCAGGATTGGGAGCAGGGCAGGCGCGAACCGAGCGGTGCGGCGAAGGCGCTGCTGAAAGTCACCGTGGCCGCGCCGAAGACGGTGCGCAAGGTGCTTGCGGCGGCTTGATAAGTGAACCTGACCCCGTTCTTGAAATCTTGAAGGCCTGCAGCGATTGCGGGCCTTTTGCTTCTTCAACTTCCAAGCACCACACAAGCATCGGAGCATTGTGTGACGAACACCATGCTTGTATGGTCGGCGGAGCCACATGCCAAAGGGGGACTTGGAATGGCTGCCATACCGAAGAAAGTCGCGGAGCGTCTTGTCGTTGGCCTTAAACGCTATCAGCCCATCTTCCGGTGAAACGCTTTAAATGGACCTGATCCCTTTGCTGACCCCTTTGTTGGCACGGAAGCGGCGGACGAGCGGATTGCGCGGGCGTTGTGGAATGATCCGGGGACAGGGTGATGAGGCATGCGGATGCAGGGTATGAGGTGGCGGTGGAATGTGCGAAGGAATGGGGGTTGAAGCTACCGATGGTGTGATGGCGAATGTGATCCGAGGAATGAGCCCGCACCTTCCTATACTCATAGCGCTGTCTGAAGATGGAGTTGAACTAGGGGAGGGATCAACGTGCGTAGGACACTAGATGCGTTAGCAAAGCTGGAGACCCAGTGGTCAGCTTTGAAAAGCCAGAGGCCCGGCGATTTCGAGGTTGGTGTCGCTGGATTTGAAGGGCTTAACTATCAGTCCTTTGAAGACGTATTCAATGATTGGAGGGCTAGATTAGATAAACTTGAAAAAAGCAAGTGGATGGAAACCGTCCAGGCAGAATTGACAGATGCTGTACTGTCCAAGCAGATAGTTGAAGCGCATGGATTCGCGGCGCAAGCACCAGGCAATGGGGTCAACTGGCTTCTAAACTCAACCGAGTTTGTTCGACGAGTAGTCGATATCGGTCAAACGATGGCGGTGATCTCCGACCGTCGGGCTGGAGCCGCTAGAATATTGGCCAAGGAACTCGAGCTTCGGGGTGTCGAAGAGTTGGCAGCTGTGCTTGAGGCAGGAGATCGCGCCAAGGAGATAGAACGGCAGTCTGAGGTTGCTGAAAACACTTCAGAAAAGCTCGCTCAATCTACGAAGCAAGCGAATGACACGTTGACGGAAATTTCAGCTGCATCTGAGAAGTTAAACACTCTTAGAACGGAGATTAATGATTCTCACAAGGCGATAAGCGAGCGCCGTGCTGAAATTGAAACCTTGCACACTGATGTTGTTGGCTTTCGATCTCGCGCAGAAACAAAATCCGGTGAATTCGACCAAAAACTCGGCGAGTTAACCGAAGATGTTGCAGCAGCAAAGGCTGAAACCGCTGAAGCGATGCAGAGCCTGAAAAAAGCGCTTGTGGACGTACGCCGGCAAGGACTCGCGAGAGCGTTTAGTGAGCGCGCTACAAGGATTTTTCGAGAACGAATTATCTGGTTGGTAGTATTTGCGGCCGCTGTTGGCGGTCTGGCTTGCACGGCCATACGATTTGCGCTGGTGCTGGAGGCGTTAACCTACGAAGCGCTACTGGTTGCACTTTTGAGGCGGCTGGCACTGGCTGCTCCGATGGTTTGGATAGGTTGGTACGCTGCGAAACAACTTGGCCGCCTGAGCAGGGTTCAAGAGGACTATGAGTATAAAGCTGCCACTGCGCTCGCCTTTGAAAGCTATCGGAATGAAGTAAAGGACTCCAATGATGACGCCCTTATGTCAGATCTTCTCAAGACAACAATTACTAATTTTGGAGACAATCCGGTTAGATTGTATGAGCACGCTGTAAAAGATGCAGCTTCTCCAACGGATGATCTATTATCCAAATTAGAATCGAATGAAACAATAAAAGCTTGGGTAAAGCTCCAGTCGATCTTTGGACTTGGCAAGTCATGATTAACAACAAAGGGGACGGAGGTAATTTAATTTCGATAATTGCCTCCGACCCTTTTTTGCTTTTTTGGGCCGCCTTGCGATCAAACAGCAACTGGGGCGCAAACTCGCACCAAGGAAGATCGACCGGCCGAGAAAGACCGCCATCGAAACCTTAGACCTGCTGGAAAGTCGACTCTGACCGCTGTTTTACCTTGTGCGAGAATTACCGCTAATCCATTGGGCGTTGCACGGCATGAGAACTATCGGGCTGATCGGTGGCATGAGCTGGGAATCCACCATGCACTACTACCAGCGCATCAACGAGCTGGTTGCCGCACGCCTGGGCGGCCTGCACTCGGCCAGGTTGCTGCTGTGGAGTGTCGAGTTCGCCGAGATCGCGCGCCTGCAACACGCCGATGACTGGGATGCGGCCGGCCGCATCCTCGCAGGTGCCGCGCGCCGGCTGGAACACGCCGGGGCCGAAGGCCTGTTGATCTGCGCCAACACGATGCATCGGGTGGCGCCTGCGGTCGAGGCGGCCGTCAGCGTTCCGGTGCTGCACCTTGCCGACATCACCGCCCACGCCTTGCTGGCCGACGGCTACCGCAGCGCCGCGTTGCTCGGCACCCGCTTCACCATGGCCCAGCCGTTCTACCGCGAACGGCTGGAACGCCACGGCCTGTCCATCAGCGTGCCGACATCGGAAGAACAAGACGCGCTGCACCAAATCATCTTCGATGAGCTGGTGAAGGGGCGCATTGAACCGGCATCGCGCGAACGTTTCATCACGATCATGCGCCGGATGCACGCCGCGGGCGCGCAGGCGGTGATCCTCGGCTGTACCGAGTTCGGCATGCTGCTGCGCGCAGAGGACGCGCCAGACATCCCCCGCGTCGACACAACCGAACTCCACTGCCAGGCCGCCGTGGCTTGGATGCTCGCGTAACGCTCCGGCTATAAGAACGCGACCTGATCCACTTTCAGTCCGAAGAGGTGTCAGGGACAATTTCGGGGCGGCAACAGGCGTCGTCAAATTGTCCCCGTTCAAAGATGTCCGTCAAAGCCAGGCCATCTCACTCTGACCCCGGTTTTATTTCGGCAGCCCCGCCAGCCACGCCAGCACCGCGTGTGACAGCTCGATGCGCTTGTCCGAATAGGCGTGGTCGGTGGCGAAATGCCGGGTGGTCACGTGCGTGTCGCCGGCGTTGCGCAAGGCAGCGGCGAAGGCGTTGTTCTCCAGAAAAGGTGTCAGGGGCAGTTTCGGGGCGGCAATAGGGGAAAAAGGTGTCAGGGTGAGCTGGCCCGGGTTTGACGGACACCTTTGAACGGGGACAATCCCCTGGGAGGTGTCAGATGGTCAAGCGTCAACGATTCACCGCAGAGTTCAAGAAAAAACGGGGTCAGGTTCGCTTAGTAGAGGCGCGGAAGTGAACCCGGCCCCGTTCCTGGGAAGGTATTTTTGCTCTCAAAGGGGTTTCATGAGTGATGGCCAGAGGTGCTCGACATCTAGGTTGGCTTGCATGGCTCGCTATATGCACTTTTGTATTGCTTTTTGCGACTTCCGTGTTGGCCGTGGTTTCGATGTTCTTTCCTTATGTCCCTTCACATGAGGTGAGTTCTTTCTGTTACTACATACTCCCCTTCATTTTATTTTTACTGCTAATGGGGGTTGGGCTGGCGGGCAACTTGCTTGCCAAGCGAGGCGGTGGCCATTCGATGGCATTTCAGGAGAATTGGGTTGGTCCAATGTTTTCTGGAGCTATATTGTCCATTTTATGGGCACTAATGATGTCGGTGGTTCCGGCTATCCCTACGAAATATCTTGCAGATCATACGGTTGATGAGCATGTTATTGTAAGTAAAGTGTCGGGGTTCCGGATTAATTATGGGCATTTTGTATGGATCTATTACAAACAAGGTGATTTGAATGGTAAATTCATGTGGACGAGGACGGGTCTGGTGAACTCTATGGGGAATGGTGATTGTATTATTTTGCATGGACGTAAATGGTTATTTGGCTTTTATGCCGACGTGATTTCAAAATCAAATGATTGCGAATCAAAATGGGGTCAGGTTCACTCATCCTCCGCTCCATGAAAAGGTGTCATGGACAATTTAGGCGCCACCTTGTTTCAGCAAACCCTGAGGTTTATGCATTACCGGAGAAAACGCCAAAGGTGGAGCCCGGGTCAGAGTGCACTTCTTTGGGCGCGACGCATCCACTGTCAGCATCAACGGGCAACGTCCGTTGACTCGCTTGGGAAAAAAGGTGTCAGGGATAATTTCGGGGCGGCAATAGGCGTCGTCAAATTGTCCCTGACACCATTCTCGGACACCATTCTCGCCTGGAACCGCCATGCGCGGGACATCAGGGGACCCCGGCTGGATGGCATGCTGCCTGCCTGGAGTCGACGTTGGTGCCAACAGGAGGCGTAATGAGGACGATCTTATGTGCTGTGGCCATGATGGTGCTGCTGGTTCCGCGCGGTTACGCGCAGTCGTTGCACGAGTTGCACGTGGGCGCGCAGGAGGAGCAGATATGCCCTCAATCCATCATCGATCTGCTCGCCGACGAGCTCAAGTTGCCGGACCTGATCGGCTGGGATGACCATCCTTCCGCCCTCGTAGCCGCGGCATGCAAGGTCGATCCTGAGGACAGGGCACACACGTTCGTGGCCCTCGCTTACGACGCCGGCGAGGAGTACGAGAAGGCGCTGGTCCTGTTGATCGTCGACAGTGGCAGCAGTCGGGTGCTTGCTGACTACCGCGGCAAGATCGACGAGGACGCCGCCATGGAGGTGCAGCCGGGAAGCTTGTGGATCGATACCGCGCCGTACCTGCTGGCGCCCGGGATACGGGCGTTCGGGCTGGATGTGACCAGCGGCTATATGCCGAACTGCGGGGATGGCGGGGAGGGAGCCGAGCGATCGCTGTACGTGCGCGAGGGCGGGCACATCCGGCCGGTGATGCAGCGTCTCGGTGTGTCGCGCTGGCAATTCATCAAGCGAGGAAACGACCGCTGTAACTCGATGGCGCCGGAGGGCGCGCCCACCGTGATCGAGCATACGCTCTACACGCTCAGCGTATTGCCCGGAACCACCCATGGCTTTCATGATCTCCGGGTAACGAGCTCGTCCTATCTGGACGGGGACGTGGAGTCGAGCGGGGACCGGAAGCACGATGCGGCAGGGCATCAGTACTGGACCCTCAAGTACGACGGCCAGGCCTATCTATTGAAGAATATCCGGTAGTCGCAGGCGACAAAACAGGGGAATGCGAAAAGGTGTCAGAACAATGCGAAAAAAAAGGTGTCAGGGACAATTTCGGGGCGGCAACAGGAGTCGTCGGAAAAGGTGTCAGGGACAATTTCGCCAGTCTTCGGTGCTCGGCGTGATGGGATTAGCCGCTCCAGCAACCTCCCCAAAAAGGTGTCAGGGACAAATTGAAAATATGTCAGGGATGATTTTCGACTGGTCACCCCGCCACTCAAATCGTCCCTGACACCATTGTTCCCTATTCGTTGATTGTCCTCGACACTGTTTTGTCTCGTCTTCAGGAAAGGAACTTCACCAGCAACTGCCGCTTCGATTCAGGCAGCTTGCGGAATGCATCGAGCAGATGGTTCTCGTTGTCGCTCAGGCGACGATAGAGGGCGCTGGCTTCACCCACGCCCGGCGCGATGGGGCCTCGTCCGGTGGCGAGCCATTCCAGGTTGACGTCGAAATCCTTGGCCAGTTCGATGATGCGCGGGAGCTCGGGCAGGGCGAGGCCGGTGAGCCACTTGCGGGCGGTTTCCCGCGATACCGCGTAGCGGGCGGCCAGGGCACTTGTCCTTCCGCGCCCAGGAACGAAATCGGTCCGGTCCAGCGCCTTGCGCAGGCGGTTCGCGAAGTGCTCGTAGGGTGCTGCCATTCCAATTCCTGGTTGTCGCATCGTCCCCGCGCTTGCGCGCGGCGAGGCTTGGCAAGTGCGGTCCATTGTTGCGCACGCGCATTTGCGGATATGCCATTTATGGTTGTTGACATGAGCAATTTATAGTTGGATTATGGCCATGGATGGCGGGGGTGATAACGGGCGTCGGAATGCATTTGTTGAAGGAAGGGGCGTAGAGCCGACTCTGCCCCTGTTTCCCTGACTCCTGCTTCCGACGGCATTTCATGGAACGAGGAGGCGACCATGTCGACGTTCGATTCGGATGATCTGGGAACGACGGGCTATTTCCTGCCGGAGGACAGCCAGCTGCGGCTGAAGCAGCTACGCGAGTACGTGGGGTTTCTGACCAATTTGGCGCGACCGCGCAGGCCGGACGAGGACCGGGAATGGTTCTCGGAGATTCGCCCGGGCGAGGTGGCGATCTGCCTGGAACTGCTGGAGGAGCAGATCGCTCAGGTGCTGGACGAACTCTCGTGGCCGGCAGAACGTGGCGAGAGGGCGGCAGCAGGCGAGGTCGATGCGGACGCGGAGACTTGCACGCAAGCCGCAGCACCGGATGCCGCCGAGCCGGTGAAGGATGAAGCCGGCAATCGCTTCCTCTTCGGCGTCACCCTGGATCAGGTCGACGAGATCAACCTGCTGCTCGCTAGCCTCCGGGCCCTTGGCAATGTGGTGACCTGCAGCGATCACGCCGAGTTGTCCGACGTCACGCTGTCGATCATGGGCGATGCCATCGTCCGCGACGTGGAGAAGCTGCGAGACATCAACAGAGACGTGAATGCGCAGGAGCTGGAGCCCTCGCACCGGACGAAACCCGGTGTGCGTGAAGAGTGGGCCACCTACCTTGCGCTGCCCGCGCGTTTGCCCCTGGGCAGCGCGTCGCACGTCGTGCGGCAGCATCCAACCTGGCAGTAGCCGGGAGTCGCGGCGATCGCTTGCCAGATCGTGCTTTACGCCAGGGCGACACTGGACGTCGCCACCTGGGGCGCCGAGCTGGCCGTGGGGGTAGGGCGGGGCGGATCTATATCGTGGAGCAGAAACCGGGACGGAGAAAGTTAAGGTGAACTGACTACCTCACCCCGGTTTTCCGGTTTTCGCTGACCCAGGTTTTCGGACTCCGGTTTTCGGTCGTACGAATTGGCGCTCAATCAGCGTCGCCGTCGCCGTCGCCGCCGTGTTTCTGCACGGCTGCCGTGGAGGGGCTGGCAGCGCCGCTGCCCGTGGGGGCGCCTTGCCATTGCAGCCACCAGAATCCCAGCACGCCCGCCAGCAGCAGGACAGCCACCGTCCACCATGGGCTGCGCACGCCGTCCGCGGGCTGGCCGGGCTTGCGCCCGGTGATCATGGCGCGCACCAGGTTTTCGCGATGCAGCCAGCTGGCCACCACCACGCCGGCAATGTGCACGCCCACCATCAGCAGCATCAGGTTGGCAGCCGCCTCATGGGCTTCTGCCACCCATTCGCCGGCCAGGTCGTTGTACGTGGTCCAGCCCGACGCCGCGATGACCACGGTCAGGCCCAGCAGGGCCAGAATGGCCAGCGCACCGGCCGGGTTGTGTCCGGTGTGGTGTTCCGGCCGACCTTGCAGCAGGGCGCGCACGTAGCGGGCAACGGCCCGGGGGCCGCGCACGAAGGTGGAAAAGCGCGCGTAGCGCGTGCCCAGCAGGCCCCAAACGATGCGAAAGGCCACCAGGCCGCCCATGGTGTAGCCCAGGGTGACGTGCAGCAGGCGCCAGTGTTCGCTCTCGGCCGACAAGTAGGCGCCGGCAAAACTCAGCACCATGAGCCAGTGGAAGACGCGAACCGGTGCGTCCCAGACCAGGATCGGGGCGGCAGCCGGCGTGTGCGTGACGGCGGGCACGGCTTCCTCAACGGGGGATGCGGACATTGTCTTCATTGAAGTCTCCCTTGTCGGCCGTGGTGTGGCAGGCGATGCAGTTCGATGCGCTCTTGATCGAGGCGCGTTTCCAGGTGGCGGCAGATACCTCGTCATGCTTGTGGATGAACCAGGCGGTGCGCGTGATGCGATCCTGTGGCGGCTCTTCGCGAACGCGCTTGTAGGTGCCGGCATGCGCGTTGATCCAGCCCGACAGTTCCTTGACCGTAGCCGGATCCAGCGAGGCGTCCGTGCCGAAGTGGTTGGGCAGGTTGTTCATGATCCGGTTCCACGACGCCGCCGGCATGAGGCTGGGAGGGTAGGCCACGTGGCAGGCGGAGCATTCTTCCTTGTATTTGGGTGTCAGGGGCACCATGCGACCGTTGCCGTCCGCCAGGACCGGCAGGGCCGGCAGGGCAAAGCCACTGGCGGCGAGCAGCGCCAAGGCAAGTCGGCCGATCCGGGTGTGTAGTGGGTATGGCATGGAATCCTCCGTGAGAGTGAATGGAAATGCAGGTCTTCAGGGCTTGAGCGTCATCAGCCAGCTCAGCACATCGGCTTTTTCGCCGGCGGTGCATTCACGGCTCAGCACGTCTTTGCAGTTGCGGCGAAACCATTTCTCGGTTTTGGCCGGATCGGTAAAGCGCTCGGGATTGAAGGCCGGCGCCATGGCGCCTATGGTCTTTCCGGTGGAGGCGTGCTTGCCGGCCTGGATGGGGACGGCGCCGTGGCAGGAGGAGCAGCTCCACTCGCCACCGTGCTTGTTGGTGAACAGTTGCTGCCCGCGGGCGGGCGAGGCGGGAGCCCCGGCCTGGGCCGTATAACCGGCCAATTGCTCGGCGGGCGTGGCGGCCCGGGCGGCGGGCGCGAGGGCGGCACAGGCCAGCGTCAGGGCTGCGAGCGCGCGCGGAAAAGTGGCGGACAGAGAGAACAGGTTCATGGCAACTCCTTTTTTGACAAGGGTGCCGCCGGGTTCTTAGGGTTTTCTTAAGCGGCCATGGACACCCTCAGTCTCGCTTAAGCCGGGAGGGCCAATATCCAGGCATTCACCAGCAACCCCAGGGAACTCTCTGTGCACACCTACCCCCTATCGCTTCATGCGCCAGTATTTCGACGTGGTTCGCGCCGCGTTGGTGCCCGTTGTCCTGACGACCTTTCTGTCGGTTCCGGTCAGCCTGGGCGGCCATCCGGGCGAGTTCCCGGCAGTTGCCGCACAGAGTGATCGCCACATGAGCTGATCGGCGCCGCGTCTCGTAGCGCCGTGGAGTCCGCACGGCTGGGTCGTGTGTCCATTTGTCCTTAATCCGGGGCGCAAATCGGCGTGAACGCCGAATGCGCGTTTGCCTACCCCACTGCCTTGTTGCCATGAATTTCATTGAACTTCCTGATGACCCCGAAGACACGCAACACTGCCCCGAGGAGCGCGCGGCGGCGGCGTCGCGCAGCACCTGGGTCAGCGTCGGCGTAAATCTGGCGCTGACCGCCACGCAGATCGTGGTGGGCGTGTTCGCCAAGTCGCAGGGCCTGATCGCCGACGGTATCCATTCGCTGTCCGACCTGGTGGCGGACTTCGTCGTGCTGTTCGCTGGCCACTACAGCAAGAAGGACGCTGACGAGGACTACCCTTACGGCCACCAGCGTTTTGAGACGGCGGCGTCGCTCGTGCTGGGCAGCCTGCTGCTGGCCGTGGGTCTGGGCATGCTGTGGTCGGCCTTTCGCAAGCTGGAGGCGCCGGAAACCGTGCAGCAGGTGCATGTGGTCGCCCTGTGGGTGGCCGGGGGTGCCCTGGTGGCGAAGGAAACGCTGTTTCGCTACATGCTGTCCGTGGCCAAGCGGGTGAAGTCCAGCATGCTGGTGGCCAATGCTTGGCACGCCCGTTCCGACGCGGCATCGTCACTGGTGGTGGGCGTGGGCATTGCCGGCAACCTGGCGGGCTACCCCATTCTGGACCCCATTGCCGCGCTGATCGTGGGTCTCATGGTGACCAGAATGGGCTGGGAGTTTGCCCGGGATGCCCTGCATGACCTGATGGATCGGGCAGTGGACGAGCAGGAAGTGCAGGCCATTCGCCAGACGCTGCTGGAAACCCCCGGTATCAGCGGCGTGCACGACGTGCGTACCCGCAAGATGGGAGACATGATCGTGGTGGATGCGCACCTGGAGGTGGAGGCGTCCATCAGCGTGGAAGCGGGGCACGACATTGCGGTGGCGGCCCGCCAGCGGGTGCTGCAGCGCCACCGGGTTCTCAACCTGATGACCCACCTGGACCCGTGGAAGCGCCCTGAACCGCCCAGGGTTCCGTAGACACTCAGGACCTTCGTTGCGCGTAGCGCCGCTCGGGGATAAGGGGACGGAGGCAATCAAATCCGGAGAACTGCCCGATCCCTTTTCTTCAGCCGACGTCCCCCCGCCTTGAGTAGCGGGGGGACGTCGCGCGAACTGGGTGCAAGGGCGAGGGTTTGGCGAGCGCCTCTATCGCATTGCCGCTTGCCCCTTCCGAAGGCTCAGAACTGGTAGCCAACGCCGAGGCCGATGCCGTTCGCGCTGAGATGGATGACGTTGCCGTCTTCCCGGCTGCGTTCGTCCTGCCCGAGATAGCGATGGACGACGTAGGCGACCGCCTGCCAGTGCGGTGCGAACTTGTACTCCAGGCCCAGTTCCTCTTCCTCATGGGTCTGAGCGAGCCGCACCTCGCCTCCTTCGGTGCGCAGGCTGTTGACCCAGGGCAGCCGTCCCAGCGCGACGTCTGCCGTGAGCTTCAGCGCGTCGGTCAACGGATAGCGCAAGTGCAGGCCCAGCGTGGGCACGGGAAGCTCCTGCACATAGAAGTCCTCCTTCAACTCGTGACCGGCGCTGTCGGCGGCGATGCTGCCGTCGAGCCGGAAGTTGAGCATCACGTAGGTCGCGCCCACGCTGCCCCACAAGCGGCCGCCATGGCCGAAGCCGGCCAGCCGGTGCCAGTACGACGCGTCGAACGCGACGAAATCCTGGAAACGGGTGACGGTGTCCAGGCGCCCGGGAGCGATGGTGGTGCCGTTGTAATACGCCGGCGTGCCGATCAGCGCGTGGCCGCTCAGCCGGCTGGTGGAAAACCCGAAGTGCAGCTCGCTGGCGTCGGAAAGCGGCTTCCAGGCGTCCAGCCTGAGGGTCTGCATATGGTCGACGCCAAGCCCGTCGTGGATGGGCAGCTGCGTGCCCTCGATGGCGTTTTCCCGCACGCGGACCCAGCCCCCGGGCGTCGCTTGTTCGGCGCGGACCGCCACGTGCCAGCTGTCGTCGTCAGCGTGCGCGGGAAGGCTGATCAGTCCAGCCGTCCCGACCAGCAAGGCAGCGCTGCCCAGGATGGACCGCGGATAGGATTTCGTTCTGAACATGGCTGTGTGGCACGGGATTGCAAGCCGCCTCGACCCGACATGGATGCCCTGAACCTGTGCCGCCAGTTTACTCGCGGGCCGAAACAGGGGGCAGAGTGCACTTTTTCCAAACAGGGAGAAAAAAGGGGTGAAGGAAAAAGTGTCGGGGTGAGGTGGCCCGGCTTTCTCGGACATATCGGAGGGAACGGGGCCAGGTTCACTTATCCTTCGTTCGCAAGTGAACCTGACCCCATTCCCGGTTGAAGGGGTTGCCGAACCACGGCCAGGCGGGGGCGAGTTCACTCTCCGAGGGCGACAACAAGAAGGGGAACTGGCAATGCACGGTCGAGGGTTTGCGGTACTTTTCATCGCGTTTGTCATGGCGTTCGCCGCGCAACACGGCAGCGCCACCCGCATCATGGCTCCGCATTGCCTGGCCAGGGACACCCGACTGAACCTGCCCATTGCCGAGTTGAGCAGGGATGTGCAGACCGGCAGCGGATTGGACGCGCGCTGTGCCGCGCAAGCGATACTGGACTGGCATGCGGGCAAGGCCATTCCGCTGCTCACGAAATTGTTTCGCAGCGGCACGGTTGAGACGCGCCTGGAAATTGCCAAGGCACTTGGCGGTGATCGCTTGCCGCCACGTCGAAAGGCGGTGCAGCCCCTGCTGCTGCGCGCATTGCATGACTCCGATGCCGATGTACGAGGGGCCGCATTTGACTCGCTCGGGTTTCTGCAGGCCTATCCGCATGAGGCGCTGCTCGCAGCGCTTCATGCGCTTCACCATGGCAAGGACCTCGAATTTTCTGCCATCGAGTACTTGAAGGAGGCGCCAGCGCTGCCACGCTGGATGGCCGCCCCGCTGCTGGAAGTGCTCGAAAAAACGCCTGCCGACGACGGTGGAACGCAGACGGACGTGCGCATTCGTCTTCTCCATGCATTGGCGCGCACGCGCGATCCGAAAGCACTGGCCGTCGTTGCGGACGCAGCGCTTTCGTGTGGCGGGTTTTGCACCGTCGACGCGTACGAGGCATTGGTGGAAAGCCGCGAAGCTGGCGTCGCTCCTCTCGAACGGATATTCCCCAAGGCGAACGCCGACGCGCGCATTGACATACTGCTGGCGCTGAAGCAGATCGACACGCCGCGTTCGCGCGCCGCAGTCGCACGACGCCAACCTGGCATCGTTCGCGCAGCGTGTCGTCAACTGGACTCTGTCAGCGTCGCTGAGCAAAGCAACGGCCTGGCCGCGCTGGGGCGAATGCAGACGCTCGCCCAGCCCGCGTTGGCGCGCATCGTTTCTTTCCTCGACAACCCCGACCCCCAGCTGCGGGCGGAAGCGGCCGCTGCGCTTGGAGAAATCGGACTGGCTGCAGCAATTCCCCCGCTGCGCACGCACCTGCACGACTCGAACAACTGGGTGCGAAGCGAGGTCGATACTGCCCTCGCCAAGCTGGACTGGACCACGCGAGCAAGTAAGTAGAAAAGGTAGAAAAGGTGTCAGGGACAATTTCGGGGAGCCATTCGGCGCCATTTGACGACAGTCGATAGCCATGGACCTGTCAAACAAAAGTGGAGTCAGGTTCACTTCCCGAGGCCTACTTGTTGCGTGGCGGTCGATGAGCGGGTCGGATGCCAGCGAAGCGTTGGGTCCCGGCTTCGACCGTGGTGTGGAAGTTGTCGCCCGAGCGCGCGCTGTTGCTGGAGGCAGCTTCGGATCGCCGCGAGGTCGTCGTCGCAGAGCATTTCGCGCAGCAGTTGCCAGTAGGTTGCCGCGCGCGTCTCGGGCGTGAGGCCCAGTGACGTATAAGTTGGGTGAGGCATGAGCCACGCTTCCCGGCGCCGGCCGCAATGCTTGGCTGCGCTCGACCAGGCCAGGGACAATTTTTAGGCGGTTACAGTGCGCTCAAATTGTCCCTGACACCGACACCACCCAGTCTCTGCCGGATTCCCGACCCCTTTGTTCGATCCCCTTTCAAACGGACCCAGCGTGGCTTTTGCTACCTGTCGCATGGACGCTATAGCATCGAAGGGAAGCGCGTGGCGTAAGCACCGCGTCCGACATTACAGGGGAGACAAATGAACAGGACGATCACGATAGCTGCGGCGTTGGGGTTGCTGCTGGCTGCTGGAATGGCGTGCGGGTCGATCGCGCCGGCAGGGGCGGGGCGCGCGCAACCGTCCGCCGAGGTCAGCGAGGCCACGCTTCAACTCAAGCAGGCCTTCACCGACGTGGGCAACGGCGACGACAAAAAGGCCGCGCCCGAGCTGGATAGGGTCATCGCCGCCCCGAGCTTCGACCAGTTGCCGGCCGAGCTCCGCTTCCAGACGTTGAACGTGGCGGCTGTCATCGCGTTCCAGGACAAGCAGTACGCCAAGGCGCATCGGCTTGCGATCAGGGCCACCGGCTTCGACCAGGCCACCGGTGCGGCATGGACGGCACGTCTGTTCGCTGCGTTGTATGCCGGCGACAACCCTGATGCCGGGCGTTGCGTGGAGGCCCTCGCCAGGCAATGGCCGCAGCAGCTCGATGACATACGCCCACAGGGCATAGCACAGAGCCACTATGCGCTCCGCATTGCGCATGAAGATGACGTCGATCGCGCCATGCTCAATGCACTGTTCGATGCGAACTGGCAGGCCGAATACAGCGACTACGATACCCTTTGGCGCGACCTGGCATTGCTGGAGATCGAGCACAACGAAAACAAGCATGCCGTCATGGTCGCCCAGCGAATCCGCAGCGCCGACGCGGCCTTGAGCATGCGCATCGACAAGCGCTTCGACCCGATTACCCGCGGCCAGCCGCAGGCTTTTGATGTCGACCACCTGCTCGAAGCGCAGATCCAGGCGGCACGGGCGCAGATCAGGGCTCATCCTGACCAGCTCAGGCCCGTGGTGCGTTTGCGGGATCTGTTGATCGAGAAGGGACGGAATGCCGAGGTCCTTGCTGTCAGTGACGCAGCCGTGGCGCACGCCGAACGCGGCGACGGCAACAAGACCTATACCGACTTCAGTGAGGCCTACAACTGGGTATTGAACCAGCGTTCGCTCGCGCTCGCGCATGACGGTCGCTGGGACGACGCCGTGCGGGAAATGACGCGCGCCGCGAAACGTCCAGAGGGTGGCGGTGTGAACGTCAGCCAGTCGATCAACCTCGCCGGCTTGTTTACCGACCTGGACCAGCCCGACAAGGCTGCTGCCGCCGTCGTCGAGCCGGGGGAGATGTCGCCGTACGGCAACATGCAGCTGCAGTACGTCAAGTTGCAGATCGCCATCGAGAAGAACGACACCGGCGCCATTGCCAGGCACATGGCTTATCTGCAGCAACACCGCACCGATGACATCGCCACATGGGAGCGCACCCTGCTGAGGCACGGCGATCTCGATGCGGCTGCAGCGCTACTGATCCAGCGCTTGAACGCCCCAGACTGGCGTAGCGGTGCATTGGTCGAGATGCAGCAGCACTACGTCCACATCGAACAGACGCCGATCATGAAGACGATGGACCAGCGCTGGAATGCCGTGACCGCACGTCCCGATGTCCAGGCCGCTCTGGCGAAAGTCGGTCGGGTCGAGCGTTTCGACGTCGTCGCGCTGGCGTATTGAGCGCCGAGCTAACCGTGCAGAGCTGGCAAATGAGCGGGCCAGCGCCTGTTGCGTCCAAGCCCGGTGCATGAGGCAACCCGCCTCGCGCAGTGGGCTCTACACGTCCGCGACGCGGTGCGAACTGCTGCCCGGCGTAGTTCACCGGCAAGACGCCGAGGATCGGCTGCACCAGCACTACCAGTACCGCCAGCCCGGCCAGGTAATGGCCCTGCAGCATCAGCGAGGGCGGGAGTTCCCTTCGGTGCCCTCGTCATCGACAAGGCCCGCCAACACGTAGGCCAGCACGATGGCCAGCACGGTCAGCCAGTGCGCGCAGCGGACCACCCGGTGGCAGCGGCTGGATTTCGACCATGCGGGCATCCTCTTCGTGCAGGTTACGGCTTGGGCTGCGGGGTGGTTGCCACGCTGGGTGGCAGGATCGGCAGCGCGACCTTCGGCTGGTCGCCGGTCAGAGCTCCGAGGAAGCCCTCGATCTTGCCGACCTCCTCGTCGCTTAGCTTCGCGCCGAGCTGGCTGCTGCCCATGATCGCGACGGCCTGGCGAAGATCCCACACCTTGCCCGTGTGGAAATAGGGCGCGGTCAGCGCGATGTTGCGCAGCGAGGGCACCCGGAACACGTATTCGTCGCTGACCGTCTTGGTCACCGCGAAGCGCCCCTTGTCCCCCGGCGGGAGAATGTCGGCACCGGGCCGCTCGACCACGCCGAACGGGGCGTACATGCCGCCGCCCACGTTGATGCCGTTGTGGCATGCCGCACAGCCCTTGTTGATGAACAGCGCCAGGCCTTCCTTCTGGTTCGCGTCGAGTGCTTTCTCGTCGCCCTGGAGGTAGCGATCGAACGGCGCGTTCGGCGTGGTCAGGGTGGCCTCGAACAAGGCGATGGCCTTGCGCACGTTGTCGAACGTGATCGGATCGGGCACGGCCGGATAGGCCCTGGCGAACACGGCGGCGTAGCCGGGAATCCCCTTGAGCTGTTCGACGACATGTGCCTCGGTGGTGTCCATCTCGACCGGGTTGACCAGCGGGCCGCCGGCCTGCTGTTCAAGGTCCTTGGCACGCCCATCCCAGAATTGGGCGACGTCGAACACCGCGTTGTAGACGGTTGGCGCATTGCGACCGCCATGCTGCCAGCGATGACCCAGCGAAGTCTCCTGCAGGTCGACCCCGCCCATGCCGACCATGTGGCAAGAATTGCAGCTGATGGCGTGGCTTTCGGACAGCCGGGGCTCGAAGTACAGCATCTTGCCGAGCTCCACCCTGGCCGGGGTCGCCGCATTGCCCGGCAATGGCGGCGCGTTGGCGGGTATCGGTTTGAACAGGCCCTGGGCCTGCTTCATCAATGCGGTTTGCGACCATGCCTGGCCTGTTGCCAGGGAGGCGAGAACCATCAGTGAAACCAGCTTGATCGACGACATGAGCTGACCCTCCGCAGTTGGGTGGTAATCGAGATCATCAATGTCTGTGGCGTATCGGGGAAACCATGGAGATGCGGGGAACGCGGCGTGGAACGGACGCCCTGGCGATGTCGTCGGGGTCGTCGCCCCATCCGTCGTCCTGATTCAAGCGCAGCCGTCGGCCGCGGCTGTCGATGCCAAGGCGCGCGGGCCGGTGCAACCATCGGCGCCGGGCACGGTGCGAGACATCTTGCGGTCAGCGACTGCCGTCATCCTTCTGCTGCCGGGTCTGCTGCTCGGTACTCTGCTTCTGCTCGACCTGCTTTTCCGTGCCCTGGTTTTGCTGTTGCTGCATAGTCTGCTGTTGCGTGCCTTGCCGCATGCGGGCACCTGGTCCCATGCCCGGACCCATGCCGCCACCGGGCCCCATGCCCGCACCCTGCCCGGGCGGCATGTCGGGCAGCCTCATGCCACGCTCGGCAGCACGCTTCTGCATCTGCTCATGGTGCTGCTTTCGCAGCGCCTCGCGCTCCTGCGCCGTCTTCAGGCTGCGCATCTGGTCGCGATACGCCCTGCGCTCGGCCGGAGTCATCAGCTGGGAACCATAGATCTGGCTGCGATCCTTCAGCGTGGTTCGGTCCTGTGTGCGCAGCTGATCCCGCTGCATCATGCCGCCTGCCGGCTGTCCGACAGGTGCGGATTGGCCAACTCGCTGGCCGCCGCCGCCCTGGTAGGCAAACGCCGGCAGGGTGGCGAGCAGGCAAAGCGCAGAGATACCGGACATGAAAACGTATCTGATTCGCATGGAAGTAGCCTCGCCTCGAGTTGCAGGGATGTCGCCGGGAGTGTGGCAACACCCGGATGTTCGGTTCATCGGCATGGATGGCTGTTGACTGGGATCAACAAAAGCGATAGCGAAAACGAAGGTCGGCATCCGGCCTGCGGCCTGTCGGCACTTGCGGTGCGCATTCACCGGCCCGCAACAGGTGTTGGCGATTTTCCTGAACGAAGCCGGCCGCGTCATTGAGGGGCGCGAAGTCATGAAAAGATGGTCACCGGTATCGCTGGCGAAACAATAGTCAGGTTCGACTTCCCGACGAGTGGCGAGCTTGTCGTGGCCGCTACGTGGGGCGTTGAGGGAATGTCTGTCATGGCGATGGTTGCGCTTCGTGGAGGCGGGCAGCGCGAAGGTTGCGGTCAGCGTGAAGGACGGCGTGGGGCGATGCCGAGGAACTGCGGCGCTACCACGGACCATGGTTGATGGTGCGCGGGAAGGCGGGTCGAGGCGATTCCCATCGAGGAAGCGCGTGCCGATTTTGCTGCGGCCGGCTCGGCCGACAGGACCTTCGTGCCCGTGGCCGGGAAGAGCCATGTCGCCGCCATCTGGTCGGTGGCGACGGCCGACGCCGGGGCGGCGTTTTTTTTCCGGCAGGTGCAGGGCAACCAGCGGAGCCAGCTCGACTTGGCCCGCCCGGTTCCGCCAGCGGCGCGGCAACGCCCGTTCCATTGATGCTGGTCAATTGACCGCAAGAGGCAGCTGCTAGGTGTGAAGCACCTGCTTGATTGCTTGATGACGGAGCATGTCATGGCACAGACCGACGCACCCCCGGGCGAGGGCTGGAACGAGAAGCTGCAGGACGGCACGACCGTGCAGATACGGTCGATCGGCGAGCAGGACGCCGAGCTCGAGCTTGAATTTCTCACCCATCTGTCGCCCGCGTTCCGCAGTTCGCGCTTTCTCGGCCTGGTCCGCGACCCGACGCCGGAGGTGGCGCGCGAGCTCACCCGTCTCGATCCGGCCCGTGCCGTGGGTTTCATCGCCCTGGTCTCGCAGCAGGGACGCGAGCATCAGATCGGCGCCGCGCAGTTTCATGTCAATGCCGCCGGCGACAGCTGCGATGCTTCGCTCACGGTGAGCGACGAATGGCGAAAGCGCGGTGTCGGTTCCTTCCTGATGCGCCACCTGATCGCCGCGGCAAGGGCACGCGGCATGCGGCACATGCGCGCCTATGCCCCGAGCCGATCCGGCGGCGGCGATCGCCTTGCGGCGAACATCGGATTCCAGCGCCGCCTGGATCCGCGGGATCCGGCCACGGTGATCTACGACCTGAGCCTGGAATAGCAAGCGATCAGAAGGGACGCGGCCGATTGCCGGTGGTCCGCGGCATCATCGGTCACGTTCCCCTTTCGCCGTTCCCGGCCGCCCTGGGCCTTGCAGGGCGCGGCGGCGCTTGCTCCACCAGCGCAGCAAGCCGTACGACAGGCGGGTCTTTTCCTGGCCGACCGGCAGGTCGGTGTGGGCGAAGATCCACGACGATTTGCTGAACGCGATCTGCTGGGCGGGGTAGACGCTGCGGTGGCCGATGATGAGATAGGCGGCGACGCAGGCGCCGGCGACGTACAGCGTCGAATCGGCGCCGAACAGCTCGATGCCCATCAGGATGGCGGCGATCGGCGCGTTGGATGCCGAGGCGACCACGGCCACCAGCCCCACCGCCGCGCCCAGCGCCGGTGCCAGCCCCAGCAGGTGCGCGAACGCGCCGCCCAGCACGGCGCCGATCACGAACTGCGGGGTCACGATGCCGCCATAGAAGCCCGAGCCCAGCGTGATCGCCACCAGCAGGGCTTTCCACAGGAAACCCAGGTACGGCATCGTCTCGCCGTGCAGGGCGCGTTCCATGATCGGCAGGCTCAGCCCGAGGTAATCGGACGGCACGGCCATGACCAGCAGGGCCAGCACCACGCCACCCAGCAGCGGCACCAGCGGCGGCCACAGCGCGTAGCGATCGCGCAGACGCCCGAACAGCCGCCTCGCCTGCTGCAGCAGCTCGACGAACACCCACGCGGCCGCGCCGCACAGGATGCCGATCAGCACGGTTTTCAGGAACAGCAGCTCGGTGAAGTCGCTGATGAAGGCGATGTGGTAGTGGGGGTAGGGCACGCCCAGGTATTTGCTGATCTGGAACGCGGTGACGCCGGCCACGATGCCGGGGAACAGGAAGTCGTGGCGGATGCGGCCGATCGCCAGCATCTCCACGCCGTAGATGGCGCCGGCGATCGGGGTGCCGAACACGCTGGCGAAGCCGGCGCTCACCCCGCACGCCAGCAGCCGTTTGCGCAGCTCGGGGTTCAGGTGCAGCAGCCGGCCGATGCCGGCGGCCAGACTGGCGCCGATGTGCGAGCACGGCCCTTCCTTGCCGGCCGAGCCGCCGCAGCCCAGGGTGATCAGCGCGGCGACCGGCTTCACCCACAGGGTCCGGAACGGCATCCTGCCGCGTTGCTCGTTCACCGCAACGATCGGCGAATCGCTGTAGCCGCTGCGGCTCAGCCGATAGCCGTAATGCAGCAACAGCCCGTTGGCGAAGCCACCCACGACCAGCAGGCTCATCTGCACCCCCAGCGGCACGGCGTAAACGTGGCCCTCGGTGGCGAACAGCAGGTGGAGAAAGACGCTGCAACCCACGCCGACCACGGCGCCGGTCAGCATCGACAGCGCCAGCCACTGCACCACGGTCGCCAGCATCACGAGCGGTTCGGCAAGGCGTAAGCGTGGCATGGGCGTGGCACCGGACCGGGCGATGGCGGGGCTGCAAGTATAGAGAGGCGCCCCGGCTTTATCAGAAGCGGGGAAGGCCCGGGGCCGGACAATGCGGGGAAGCAGAGCCGATTTCTTCTGGTAACCGAACGCAGGCCCTAGTTCTTCCCGGTGAACACCGCCAGCTGCGCGGCGAAGGCGCGCTGGTAGGCCGGCCGCGCTTCGCCGCGGGCGACGTAGGCGGCAAGGTTCGGGTAGTCGTCCAGCAGACCCGATGGCTTCAGCCGCTGCAGCGTGTGCACCATCATGAGATCGCCTGCGCTGAACGCGCCGTCGAGCCAGTCGGCCTCGCCCAGGCGAACGGCAAGCTCGCCCAGCCGGGTGCGGATGCGCTCCTTGATGAGCGGCAGGCGTTCGGTGGTCCATGGCTGGCCGGCTTCGGCAAACTTGGCGGTCTGCAGTTCGAGGATCGGCAGCTCCACCGTGTTGAGCGCGGCGAACATCCACATGATGGCGCGCGCCCGCGCATTCGCCTGGTCCGGCAGCAGGCCCGCATGGCGCTCGGCGATATGGAACACGATGGCACCGGACTCGAACAGCGCCAGCTCGCCTTCCTCGTAGGTGGGAATCTGCCCGAACGGGTGCAGCGTGCGGTGCGCGGGGTTCTTCATCGCCTCGAACGAGACGAGGCGAACCTCGTAAGGCTGACCCGTTTCTTCCAGCGCCCAGCGCACACGCATGTCGCGCGCGAGGCCGCGGCCGCGATCGGGCGAGCTTTCAAAGGCGGTGATGGTGGGGACCATGGGCGGCTCCTGGTGGCTTGATGGGCAACGACGCCCGGCTGGCTTGTGCGCTCTCCCCGAGGGCGAGGCCGACCGCGGCCGTCGTCAGCCGCGCCGTGCCGCCTCGATCGCCGCGATGTCGATCTTCGTCATCTCCATCATGGCGTCGAACGCGCGCTTGGCGACGGCGGGGTCCGGGTCGGTGACCGCGGCCATCAGCGCGCGCGGGGTGATCTGCCACGACAGGCCCCACTTGTCCTTGCACCAGCCGCAGGCGCTGGCCTGGCCGCCGTGGTCGATGATCGCGTGCCACAGGCGGTCGGTTTCGGCCTGGTCGTCGGTGGCTACCTGGAACGAGAACGCATCGGTGTGCGGGACGCCGGGGCCGCCGTTCATGCCAAGGCAGGGGATGCCCATCACCGTGAACTCCACCATCAGCACGTCGCCCTGCTTGCCCGCCGGATAGTCGCCCGGCGCGCGGTGGACGGCGCCCACGGCGCTGTCCGGAAACGTGCTGGCGTAGAACGTCGCGGCGTCCAGCGCGGTGCCGTCGTACCAGAGGCAGATCGTGTTCTTGCTGCGCATGTCGTTTCTCCAGGTCCAAGGGCGGCGAGGGTGCCGTTCATGCCTGCGACGAATGGCGAGCGCGTGGATCGACACGCGCCGCACGGCCGGGACGCGTTTTTACGCGCCGGTCGCCACCTCGATGCACAGGCATGGATCGAACTGCGGGTTCTCGTTCACCCCGCCGGCACTGTAGCCGCGCGGGTTGCACACCACCCGGGTGCCGTTCGCCGTGTAGTCGAAACTGTCGTGGGTATGGCCGTGGACCCACAACACGGCGCGGCCCATCAACGCGCTGCAGTCGGACACGAAGGCGGCGCTGACCGGCGAAGCGGCAAAGCGCGGGTGGACGCTGCGCGGGGTTGGCGCATGGTGGGTGATGACCACGGTCGACCCGGCGAACGGCTCTTCCAGCACGGCCGCAAGCCATGCGTACTGTTCGGCGAACAGCGCGGCGGCGTCGGCGGGGGTGAACACGCTGCCGTCGGCGTTGCGGATGGCGGCGAAGTCGCGCATGAACTGCGCCGACGCCGTCATCGCAAGGTCCTTGCCCTCGGCGCCGAACAGCTCGAAATCCGTCCACAGGGTGGTGCCCACGAAGCGCACGCCGCCGATCGTGCAGGTGCCCTGGTCCAGCAGCTGGACGCCGTGCTCGCGGGCGCTGCGGGCCAGCGCCTGGCGCACTTGCGGGATCGCGCCGCCGTAGAACTCGTGGTTGCCGGGCACGTACAGCACCGGGCGCCCCAGCCCGGCCGCCCACTGCATCGCCTCGGCGGCGGGGCGCCGGATGTCGCCGGCGAGGATCGTCAGGTCCGCCGCCACTTCCGGCGACGGCATGCCGTGCGTGCTCAGGTGCAGGTCGGACAGGATATGCAGGCGCATGCGGTACTCCGTTCACGGCCATCGCGGCGCGCCCGGAGCCGGCTGGCTCGGGCGCGTCGATCAGGCATCCGCGGTCTCGGCGGCGTAGGCCTCGACCAGCGGCTGGTAATCCTCCATCGCCGGGAAACCGGTGTAGCTGTGCTTCGCCGGGGTCGATGCCCAGGGTAGCCGGGCGTCGGTGCAGGTTTCGATGAACGGCACGAAGTCGGCGTGCGGGTCGAGCACCGAGGCGCGCAGGTTGACCAGCCAGTCGAGCCCGGCCGGGCGGGTCATCACCCACGACTTGCAGAACGCGCAGTACAGGTGGCTGTGCTCGCCCTGCAGGCCGCCGCGGACCAGTTCGCCCTCGAGTACTTCCACGCCATCGGCCGGCATCGCCAGCGACAGCGAAAACGCGCTGCCGGTCATCTTCTGGCAGCCGTGGCAGTGGCAGGCCATGCTGAGCATGGCCGGCTTGGTGACGCGCAGGCGCACGCGGCCGCAGCGGCAGGTGCCGGTGGCGGGAAGCTGGCGCGGATAAGGCATGGGCGGGTTCCTCGCTTGGGAAAGGTGCCGGGCAATGCCGGTGCCGCGGACGGCTTATTTAGTCACACCGGCCGCGGCAGGTCACTTGTCGCCATCCCCAGGCCCGGGAATGCGATGCCGTCTCCCTGGCTGCGGGAGAGCGGCATGCCTCGATCGAGCGACGAGAGGCTGCGTGCCTGGGCGACGCGCTGTATCAGCTGAGGAACATCCGGTGATCGTGGATTCCACCGTCGGCCAGTTCTGCAGGGCCGGGCAGGACGACGGAAAGCCGCCGATCTTCGTCGGAAGCTGCGGCGAATGGACGGCCGAACTCAGCCGGCTGCACAACGGCGCCACGGTCGAGAAGTACCTGGGGGGCGACCGCGCGAGCAGCCTTTGGGCCATGCTCGAAGAGGGTCAGGGCGACGACGCCATGAAGAAGGAGCCGTTGCGGCACTCCGGCCGGGTCAACCAGGACATCCACGAGGCCAGGGTTCTTTCGGGCCGCCGGGGCTGCACGCTGTTCTAGCCGTTCGGCCGCCGAAGGCGGAAACGGTGCCGGGTTCGCTTTTGGCGCCGGGAAAGCGGGCCCTTCGCTTCGCCTCGCTACTTCATCCGCGTGTCGGTGGCCACCCAGTCGGTCTCCCCGGTCTTGCCGCCGTCGTCCGCGAAAGCCTGCTCGAAGCGGATCGTGTCGGCGTCGAGCGGCGTGATCACGAAGCGGACGAGAATGGCGCGCCCGTTGACGTCTTCCTGGTCGTAGAACTCGCCGCGGCCGTCGACGAATCGGCCGATCGTCGGCTGCCCCGGCGCTCCGCTGCTGCTGTTGGCGAAGTTGAGGCTGCATTGGCGCGAGCGCGGGTTGCGCGGTCCGGCTGCGCTGCCGTCGACGGCAGCGCTGGGTTGCGGCAAGGCCCTGCGCAAATTGCGGGGCCGGCTTCCTCGCAGGCGGCTGGGGTGATCATCGTCACGCCGCCTTGGCCCGGGCATGCCTAGGCTGATTTGCATCCCGCCACGAGATGCCGCCATGCCGACACTACGCCTGCGCCTGACCGGAAGCGACGATGACGTCCGCGCCGTGACCAATCTGCTGCAGAGCATGGACGGCATCGAGCGCGTGGAGGAGGTTGCGGACATGATGGACCGCATGGACGACGCGGATTCCAGCTCTGCCGGCCTGAGCGACACCCACGGGCCCGACGCGCACGAGCTGGAGATCGAGGCGCCGAACGCCTCCACCGCGCGCAAGGTGCGCGAGGCGGTCGAGGCGCTGGCGTTCGAGCTGGATGCGCTGGTGGAGTTCGAGGAAGAAGAGGAGTGAGCGCGCCGCACGCTAGGCGGGCAGGCTGACCACCGGCACGAAGCCGCCGAAGATCATGCGCTTGCCGTCGAACGGCATGTCGCCGGGGCCGGGCATGCGCGGGTCCTGCATGATCCGCTCCATGCCGGCGTCGCGGCTGGCCTTGTCGGGCCATTCGATCCAGGAGAACACCACCGATTCGCCCGGCTCGGCCTGCACGGCGCGGCGGAAGTCGGTGAGCTTGCCGTCGGGCACGTCGTCGCCCCAGCACTCCACCACCCGCGTGGCGCCGAACTCCAGGAACATGGCGTCGAAGTGGCGGGCGTGCGCGATGAACTGCTCGCGGTTGGCGTCGGGCACGGCGATCACGAAACCATCGACATAGGACATGGCGGACTCCTGCGCAAACGACGGCCGACGGGGCCGTCTTCTTTGCTGACGACGAACGGGCGCGTGCGGAATCGACAGCGGTCGGCGTCGATTCCGCCTGCGGCGCCGGTCAGTCCGGAATGTCCGGCTCCACCAGTTGTGCCAACAGCAGCAGCGATTCCTGCCAGCCCAGGTAGCACTGCTCGACCGGGATGACTGCGGGCACGCCTTCCTGCACCACCTGCACGTCGGTGCCGCAGGACACCGCGCGCAGGGTGACGGTGGTGGTCATCTCGCCGGGCAGGCCGGGGTCGTCGAAGCGGTCGCTGTAGCGGATGCGTTCGCCCGGCACCAGTTCGCGGTAGGTGCCGCCGAAGCCGTGACCGTGGCCGCTGGCGAAGTGGGTGAAGGTCATCCGGTGCTGGCCGCCGACCCGTGCGTCCAGCTCGTGCACCTTGCAGGTGAAGCCGTGCGGCGGCAGCCACTTGGCGATCGCCTCGGCGTCGAGGAAGGCGCGGTAGATCCGTTCGGGCGGGGCGCGCAGCACGCGGTGGAGGCGAAGCGTGTGGGTGGTCATGGCGGTTTTCCGTGGCGGAGGACGAGCCCTCGCCCTCAGGACGAACGGGCGTGGCGGAAATCGACCGGCGTCCGGCCTTACCTGGACGTGGCCGCGGCCGTTTCCGCCGCGGCCGCCGCCGGCGCCGTCCACAGGCTGGCCACCGGCTTGCCGCCCAGCATCTGCGCGCGCACCAGGGGGATCGGCGGGCCGCCGTAGTCGAGGAACTGGTCGTGGAACGCCTTCAGCGCGTGCGGGCCCGGGTGCGCGGCGATCCAGTCCTGGCGCAGCTGCATGATCATCAGCTTGCCCAGCGTGTAATTCAGGTAGGCCGGGTCGTAGGTGCCGCGGGCCGCCTGCTGGCGCGCGTTGCCCGGGTCCTGGAAGGCCTTGTCGCGGAACATCTGCTCGGACTGGGCGACGGTCATGCCGCCGGTGTGCAGGCCGATGGCGGAGAGGTAGCGCACGTCGCGCAGCAGTGCGTTGGTGAGCTGGCCGATGTGGACCTCCGGCGTGGCGCCGTCCAGGCCGGCGTCGAACATCATCTCCTCGGCGTAGTGCGCCCAGCCTTCGGAGAACGCGTAGCCGACGAACAGCTGGCCGAATTTCCACGGCGCGCGGTTGGCGTGCAGAAACTGCACGAAGTGGCCCGGCCACACCTCGTGCGAAGAGGTGAACAGCAGGTCGGCCTTGCCCGGTATGTAAGCCTGCTGGTCGGCCTTGCTCCAGGTCGGGTCCGGCGGCGCGATGTAGTACACCGAGGGCAGGTTCTTCTCGTACGGGCCGGGGATCTCGATGTAGGCGAAGTTCCAGCGGTTGAACGGCGGCGCTTCCTCGACCTCGGCCTGCTCGGGACCGGGGATGGTCACCAGATCCTTGTCGACGATGAACTGCCGCAGGCCCGCGAGCTGCGCACGCGCGCCTTCCACGGCACCGCCGGCCGGCTTGTCCGCACCCTCCCTGGCGACACACGCGCTCAGCGTTTGGCCCGGCGCGAACTTGTCGCAGGCCGCCTTGAGCGCGTCGAGGTTGCGCTGCAGGTCCGCTTCGCCGATCGCCTTGAGCCGGTCCAGCGGCAGGTCGACCCGCTCGGTGGCGTGCAACATTTTGGAGAACTTCGCCGCGCCCAGCGCGTAGTCCTGGGTGGCATGGGGTTGCTGCGCCTTCAGCCAGTCGGCGAGGCCCTGCGTGGCCTTGATCGCGGCGGCGTTGGACGCCTTGAAACGCGCCTGCAGCGCGTCGTCCTCGACCCCGGCGAAGATCGCCGGGACGTCGGTCTTGAAGAAGCTCGCGTACCCGCCAAAACTGTTCACGCCCAGCTCGATGTACGACGCCGGCAGTGGCAGTTTGAAGTTCGCCTTGATCTGGGCGATCGCCTTGGGCAGCGCTTCCTGGTAGGTGACGAAGGCCGCCATCCGTTGCGGCAGCGGTGCATAGGGGCGCGTCAGGTACATGCTGGGCGACAGGTCGCTGGTGTAGAAGGCCGGATTGCTGTACGGGAAGCCGGACTCCTCCAGCCAGAACAGCTGGCCGTCGATCACCGCGAGCACGTAGTCGCGGTGGAAGCGGCCGCTCTGGTCGAGCCGGTCGTCGCCGAAGGCGGCGAACCTGGCGCGCTCGGCATGCAGCCAGTCGGCGTCCGCCTTCAGCGCGGCCTGACTGTAGTCGGGCAGCTTGCCGTCGAACTCGTGCTTGCCGGCGTTGGCGGCCATGGTGGGGTAGCGCTTGAACATGCCGTCGATGAAGCCGTCGACGGCGGCATCCAGCCGGGCGTCGTCGTTGGCCGTTGCCGCGCTGGCAGGCGGCGTGGCGGCGGCGGGAATTTCCCGCTGGCAGCCGGCAACGAGTGCGGCAGTCGCCGCGGCGCACAGGGTGAGGATGCGGATCGGGCGCATGCAGGCGGCTCCATGGCAAGGACTGTCGAGAGTAGGCAGCGCGGTGGTTGAGTGCAACCTGCTTCGCCGCCGTGGCGTAGCTCGGGCCGGGGCGGGGCGGTGCTTCGGCGCCTTGCCGCGACGGGCCACGCAAACCCCGCAGCGGCATCGTCGGCGGTTCCTGCGCACTGCGTTGCCGGCGATACTGGGCCATCACACAGGGCGAGGGGCGCGGCATGACGACCAGACCATGGCTTATCGGGCTCGGCATGCTGCTGGCGCTGGCCGGCCTGGGGGGGACGGTTCGCGGCCACGCGGCCAGCCCCGGCAGTGAGGCCGCGGCGATCCGTCAGGTGATGGCGCAGCAGGCGGCGGCGTGGAACCGCGGCGACGTGGAAGGCTACATGCGCGGCTACAAGGACGCGCCCGACACCACCTTCATCGGCAGCAGCGTGCGCAAGGGCTACCGCGCCATTCTCGACAGCTACCGCAAGCACTACGCGACGACGCAGCAGATGGGCCGGCTCACCTTCTCCGAACTGGACGTGCGCCTGCTGCCGGGCGCGGGCGGCGAGTTGCGCTACGCGGTGGTGACCGGCCGCTTCCACCTCGACCGCGCGACGCATGGCGAGGTGGCGCAGGACGATGGCGTGTTCTCGCTGCTGTGGGAAAAGACCGCCGACGGCTGGAAGATCATCCTCGATCACACCAGCTGACCGGCGCTCACTTCTCCACGAACGATTTCAGCCGTGCCAGCGCGTCGTCCCACTGGCTCGACACGAGGTCGATGTACGCGCGCAGTTCGCCGATCGGCTGCGGGTCGAGCGTGTACAGGCTTTCGCGGCCGGTACGCTCGCTGCGCACCACGCGGGCGTCCTCGAGCACGCGCAGGTGCTTGCTGATCGCCTGCCGGGTCAGCGGCTGGTCAGCGCAGAGCTGGGTGATCGAGCAGCGCGAGCCGTCGCACAGCCGGGTCACCAGCGCCAGCCGCGTGGGCTCGCCGAGCGCGGCGAACACCGTGGCCGCCTGCGGCAGGCGCCGCGCCAGGCGCGCGCGTGCGCTAGCCGGCATGGCCATCCGCCGAGCTGCCTTCGACGTGCTGGCGGATGTTCGCCATCTGCACGCTCCAGCCGTCGTCGTTCATGCGGAACGCCTCGGCGCGGCGGCCGGCCGGGATGCGCTCGAAGCCCGACTCGACCAGGGTCAGCACGGTGTGATCGCCGTGCGCTTCGAGGTGGAACTCGACCAGGGTCGGCGGCTCGGCAGAATAATCCACGCCCGGCTCGATGGCGTAGGGATGCCAGCTGAAACTGAACAGCCGCTGCGGTTCCATCGCCTGCACCACGGCGCGCCAGACGATGTGCTCGTAGCCGGGCCAGGTGATGTGGCCGATGGCTTCCCGGCCGGGCTCGAGCGGCCCGGACAGCTCCACGCGGAACCAGGCGCCGAATTCGCGGTAGTCGGTCAGCGCGCGCCACACGCGCGCCACCGGCGCTTTCAGCTCGATGCGTTTCTCGATGCGATCGCTCATGTGCCACCTCTGGGTTGCATGTGAGCTTGTGCCGACATGGCATGAAATGCAACCTTTGGGTTGCGTCATCCGAGGGCCTGCCGCCAGCGCGCGGCCACGCGTGGTGCGGCAGCGGGCGGCGCCGCGCTAGGGGGGTGGCGCGGTGGCCGCCGGCTCGTCCGCATGCAGGAACGCCAGCGCGTCCTGACAGGGCGCGTCGACCTTCAGGGTGAGCAGCGCGTCGGCGCGGGTACGCCCCAGCGTCACCGCCGCGACCGGCTTGCCGGCCTGCGCCGCAGCCGCCACGAAGCGGTAGCCGGAATAGACCATCAGCGAGGAACCCACCACCAGCACCGCATCGGCGGCCTGCCAGGCGCGCGTGGCGGTCTCCACGCGCTCGCGTGGCACCGCCTCGCCGAAGAACACCACGTCGGGCTTCACGATGCCGCCGCAGCGCGGGCAGGGCGGCACCTCGAACGACGCAAAGTCGAGGCCTTCCAGCTCGGCGTCGCCGTCCGGCGCGTCGACGGCGTCGAGCCGGGTCCACGTTGGATTGCGCTCGACCAGCGCCTGCTGGAACGCGTGGCGGGCGCCTCGCCAGTCGCAGCTCATGCAGCGCACCTGGTCGAGGCGACCGTGCAGGTCGAGCACCCGTTCGCTGCCGGCGCGCTGGTGCAGGCGGTCCACGTTCTGCGTCACCAGCAACTCGACCTGGCCGCGTCGCTCCAGCCTGGACAAGGCGCGGTGGGCGGCGTTCGGTTGCGCGCTGCCGAAGCGCCGCCAGCCGACCATGCTGCGTGCCCAGTAGCGCCGGCGGGTGGCCGGCTCGTGCATGAACGCGCCGTAGTTCACCGGCGGCGGACGCTTCCACTGGCCGTCGCGGTCGCGGTAGTCGGGAATGCCCGAGTCGGTGCTGCAGCCGGCGCCGGTCAGCACGAACAGGCGCGGATGGGCTTCGAGGAATCGCTGCAACGGAGTCATCGGCTGGATATGGGGGCGCGGTGGGCCGGAAAACAGAACGCGAGTAGGCGGAACGACGTCGCGCCATTGTTACATCGCGGATTTCATCGGAGTAACTTGGCGCGCTCGCGGGCCGCTGCCCGCCCTGCCACTGGGGAATCCGATCATGCCCGTGCAAGCCCGCCGCCCCGCGCCCGTCATGGCGCCGCCACACCCCCGTCGGAGTGCCCTGCTGGCCGCCGCGCTGGCCGGGCTGTGCGCCGTTTCGTCCGCCTGGGCGCAGGCGCCACAGCTGTCGGCGCGGACGCTGCAGTACGTGAAATACGCGCAGCCGCTGATCGCGATCACTCATGTGCGGGTGATCGACGGCACCGGCACGCCGGCGCGGGAGAAGCAGACGGTGCTGCTGCGCGACGGCCTCATCGCGGCGGTCGGCAGGCACGTGAAGCTGCCGAAGGGGGCGACCGTGATCGACGCCAGCGGGCACACGCTGATCCCCGGTCTGGTCGGCATGCACGACCACATGTTCTATCCGGCGCCGAAGGTGAACCCGGAGGCGAAGGAGGCGATCTACCCCGAGCAGGCGTCGAGCTTTCCCAAGCTGTACCTGGCTGGCGGCGTCACCAGCATCCGCACCACCGGCAGCACCGAGCCGTATACCGACCTGGAGCTGAAGAAGGCGATCGACGCCGGACGGATCCCCGGGCCGAAGATGCACACCACCGGGCCGTACCTGGAGGGCAAGGGCAGCTTCACGCCGCAGATGCACGAGCTGACGGATGCGGCCGACGCCACCGACACGGTCAACTACTGGATCGGCGAGGGCGCCACCTCGTTCAAGGCGTACATGCACATCACCCGCGCCGAGCTGTCCGCAGCGATCGCGGCGGCGCATGCAAAGCACGTGCGGGTGACCGGCCACCTGTGCGCGATCGGTTTCACCGAGGCAGCCGGGCTTGGCATCGACGACCTGGAGCACGGCTTGCCGGTGGACACCGAGTTCAGCGCCGGCAAGCAGCCCGACGTCTGCCCCGACACCAAGGCCGCGCTGGCCCAGCTGGCGACGATGCGCGTGGACGATCCGCGCATCCAGCAGCTGATCCGCACCCTGGTGGCGAAGCACGTGGCGGTCACCTCGACCCTGCCGGTGTTCGAGACCTTCGTGCCCGGCCGCGCGCCGGTGGACCCGCGCGTGCTGGACGCAATGCTGCCGGAAACGCGGGTGGAGTACCTGGCCAGCCGCGAGCGCGTCGCCGGCATGCACGATTCGCCGTGGCCGAAGGTGTTCAAGCTGGAGCAGGACTTCGAGCACGCCTTCGTGCAGCAGGGCGGCACCCTGCTGGCCGGCCTCGACCCCACTGGCTATGGCGGCGTGATCGCCGGCTACGGCGACCAGCGCGAAGTGGAACTGCTGGTGGAAGCCGGCTTCACGCCGCTGCAGGCGATCCGGATCGCCACCCTCAACGGCGCGCGCTTCATGGGCGAGGACCAGCGCATCGGCTCGATCGAAGTGGGCAAGGCCGCCGACCTGGTGCTGCTCGACGGCAACCCGGCAACAAACATCAAGGACGTCGAGCACGTCGCGCTGGTGTTCAAGGACGGCGTGGGCTACGACCCGGCCAGACTGGTGAAGGCGGCGAACGGCACGGTGGGCCTGCGCTAGCGGAAGCATTGCGACATGATCGATTCGGAGCTGGACAATCCTTTCTGGGCTTCGTTGTGCAGCCGGCACCGGGCCATCGCGCTGCGCCACGGCGACGTGGCGCGTTATCCCGCCGCATTTGCCCCGTTTCTCGGCGTGGCCAGCGCGGAGGCGAGCGTGACCGAAGCGCTGGCGTCGTTGGTCGAGCCGGGCGAATCGGTCTACCTGCTCGGCGTGGCGCCGAAGCCGCCGGTGGGGTGGCTGATCGAGGCGTTCGCCCCGCTGGCGCAGATGATCTGCCCGGCGCCGATCGCGGTGATCGACGGGCCGCCGGTGATCGAGCTGACCCAGGCGCATCGCGCCGACGTGCTGGCGCTGACCGCGCTGGTGTATCCGCATTACTTCCGCCCGCGCACGATGGAGCTGGGCCGCTATTTCGGCATCTACCAGGACGGCCGACTGGCGGCGATGATCGGCGAACGGCTGGGCATGGAGGCGCAGCAGGAGATCAGCGCGGTGTGCACACACCCCGACTTCGGCGCCCGCGGCTACGCGCGCCGCCTGCTGGCATTGTTGTCGAACGACAACCTCGAGCGCGGCCGCCTGCCGTTCCTGCACGTGAGCCATCAGAACCCGCGGGCGAAGTCGCTGTACCAGCGGATGGGCTATGTCCATCGGCGCGACATCGGCTTCTGGTCGCTGCGCCGGGTGCCGGCGTGAGCCGTTGCCTGGCTGGCCGTCGCGCTGCTGGCCGGCCTCCCGGCGTGTGCCGTCGCTGCCGCGCAGCCCGGCGCAGGTGCGCGCGGACGTCGTGCGGCTGATGCCGGCTGAGCGGCGCCCCGTTCCCATCGGCATCACCTCCCGGGCACTAGCCTTGGCAACGTCGCGCACCAGCGCCCACCGCGCCGGCCAGCCCGAGGAGATCCCGATGAAAAAGATTCCCACTGGTGCCTGGGTCGTGGTGGCCGATGGCAGTGGCGCGCGGCTCCTGCGCAACGTCGGCAAGGGCCTCAACGTATCGCTCGAACAGATGAAGCTGGTGGAGCCGAAGGACCTGGCCAGCGAAGGCCCGGCCGGGCGTCAGCCGCCGGAGCGAAGCACCGCCGAGATCGATGCCGCCACCTTCGCCAAGCAGCTGGCGCGCCGTCTCAACGCCGCCGCGCTGAAGAACGAATTCTCCCATCTGGTGCTGGCGGCCGATCCGCAGACGCTGGGGCAGATGCGCCCGCTGCTGCACGAGGAAACCGCCCGGCGGATGGTGGGGGAGTTGAACAAGTCGCTGTTCCGCGCACCGCTGGAGGAGATCGAGCGCGCGTTGAAGGCAAGCTGGTGAAAGCGCCGGCGCGGAGCGGGATGCGTCCTGCGCCGTGTTGAACCGGATGCGGGAACGCCTTACCTTGCGCCGTTCCCCCCGCCGCAGGAGTGCCGCGTGACCCGTTTGTCCGACTTCCCCATCACCCGCCGCTGGCCAGCGGCGCATCCCGAACGCATCCAGCTGTATTCGCTGAACACGCCGAACGGCGTGAAGGCGTCGATCATGCTGGAGGAGACCGGCCTGCCGTACGAGCCGCACCTGGTCGACATCACGCAGGGCGAGAGCCACACGGCGGAGTTCCTCGCGCTCAACCCGAACGGCAAGATTCCCGCGATCATCGACCCGCACGGTCCCGGCGGCGCGCCGCTGGCGTTGTTCGAGTCGGGCGCGATCCTGCTGTACCTGGCGGACAAGAGCGGGCAGTTCATCCCGGCCGACCCGGCGCGGCGCTGGGAGACGATCCAGTGGCTGTTCTTCCAGATGGCGTCGATCGGCCCGATGTTCGGCCAGGTCGGTTTCTTCAACAAGTTCGCCGGCAAGGCATACGAGGACAAGCGCCCGCTCCAGCGCTACGTTGACGAGTCGAAGCGCCTGCTCGGCGTGCTCGACGATCGACTCGAAGGCCGCCGCTGGCTGATGGGCGACGACTACACCGTCACCGACATCGCCACGCTGGGCTGGGTGGACAACCTGATCACGTTCTACGAGGCGCGCGAGCTGGTCGGCTACGACAACTTCGCGAACGTCGCCGGCTGGCTCGAACGCGGCTTGGCGCGACCGGCGGTGCAGCGCGGGCTGCAGATTCCCGGCCGCGGCTGAACACGCGGTCCGGCGCGGCAAGCAGACACATCGGGAGGATCGTCATGGGCACGGTACTGGTCACCGGCGGGTCGGGTTTCATCGGCAGCCACTGCATCCTGCAACTGCTGGCCGCGGGGCATCGCGTGCGCACCAGCGTGCGCAGCCGCGGGCGCGAAGGCGTGGTGCGCGCCCTGCTCAGGCAGGGCGGGGCCGAGCCGGGCGAACGGCTGTCCTTCGTCGAGGCCGACCTGGAGCGCGATGCCGGCTGGCCGGTAGCGGTGGCCGGTTGCGACTACGTGCTGCACGTGGCCTCGCCGTTCCCGCCGGACCTTCCGAAACACGAGGACGAGCTGATCGTGCCCGCGCGCGAGGGCGCGCTGCGCGTGCTGCGTGCCGCGCGCGACGCGGGCGTGCGGCGCGTAGTGCTGACCTCCTCGTTCGCCGCGGTCGGCTACGGCCATGCGCCGCAGCCGGCGCCGTTCGACGAGACCAGTTGGACCGACCTCGACGGCGAGGGCGTGCTGCCCTATATCAAGTCCAAGACGCTGGCCGAGCGCGCCGCGTGGGATTTCATCGCGCGCGAGGGCGGCGCGCTGGAGCTGGCGGTGGTCAATCCGGTGGGCGTGTTCGGGCCGGTGCTGGGGCCGGACTATTCCACCTCGATCCTGCTGGTGCAGCGGCTGATGGATGGCGCTATGCCCGGCTGCCCGCAGCTGTGTTTCGGCGTGGTCGACGTGCGCGACGTGGCCGACCTGCACCTGCGCGCGATGACCGACCCGGCCGCGGCCGGCGAGCGCTTCCTCGCCGTCGCCGGCAACTTCCTGTGGATTCGCGAGATCGCCACCACGTTGCGCGAGCGGCTGGGCGCGTCGGCGCGCAAGGTGCCCACGCGGCAACTGCCCAACTGGCTGGTGCGCCTGGCGGCGCTGCGCGACCCGGCGGTCAGGCAGATCCTGCCCGAGCTGGGCATGCCCAAGAACGCCAGCAGTGCCAAGGCCCGCCGCGTGCTGGGCTGGTCGCCGCGTCCGCCGCAGGAGGCCGTCGTCGCCACCGCCGAGAGCCTGTTGCAGCTGGGGCTGCTGAAGGGCGGCGCGAAGGCGCGGGCTTAGTTCCGCCGTTGCCGGCCCCGGCGGGACGAGAAGCGTTTGCACGGCCGCCGGCCAACCTGCGCACAATGCGCCACCCGACCCGCGAGATTACCGGCATGCCCCGACACCATCACGAACGCCACCGTACCGACCGCATCGGCTGGCTGCGCGCCGCCGTGCTGGGCGCGAACGACGGCATCGTCTCGACCGCCAGCCTGGTGCTGGGCGTGGCGGCGGCGCATGCCAGCGGGCAGAACATCCTGGTCGCCGGCGTCGCCGGGCTGGTCGCCGGTGCGATGTCGATGGCTGCCGGCGAGTACGTGTCGGTGCATTCGCAGGCCGACAGCGAGCGCGCCGAACTCGCGCGCGAGCACCTGGAGCTGCAGACCCAGTCGGAAGCCGAGCACCGCGAACTGGCGGCGATCTACGTTGGCCGCGGGCTCGACCCGCAGCTGGCCCGGCAGGTGGCCGAGCAGCTGATGGCGCACGATGCGCTCGATGCGCACGCCCGCGACGAGCTGGGCATCACCGAGGTGCTGAAGGCGCGGCCGCTGCAGGCCGCCGGCGCCTCGGCGCTGAGCTTTGCGGTGGGTTCCGCGCTGCCGCTGCTGGTGGTGGCGCTGACGCCGGCGGCGAGCCTGCTGTGGCTGGTGTTCGCCACCTCGCTGGTGTTCCTCGCCGTGCTCGGCGCCGTGGCGGCGTGGGCCGGCGGCGCGAAGATCGGCGTCGGCGCCATGCGCATCACCTTCTGGGGTGCGCTGGCGATGGCGATCACCACCGGCGTGGGCATGCTGTTCGGCACCGCCGCGTAGCGCGGCGGCTCATTCGCCCGGGTGGTAGACCCGCTCGGTATGCCCCTTGAGCTGCTCCGGCCAGAAGTACACCGTGCGCAGGTTGCCGGTGGTGTAGCGCTCGGCCTGGTCGTTGAAGTGCTTCGAACCCGGGTGGCCGCTCTCGCCGCCGGCGGTGATCGCGCGGGCGCTGACCTTCGGACCGAATTCGACCACCGCCACGAAGCTGTTGCCGCTGGTGCCGTAGTACTTCTTCGTGCCGGGCCAGCGGTGCGCGCCGAACGAGGCCAGCGAGCCCCAGCGCGAGGACACGAACGGCACCGGGATGCTTGGCCTGGCGTCGTCGAACTTCTGTACGATGGCGCCGTCGTTGCGCTGGTAGCGGTTGACCTCGCCCCATGGCACGCCCCAGCTGCCGAAATCCTGTTCCAGCCGGTCGGAGGCTTCGGCCAGCGTGCCCAGCCGCACCTTGGCGCCGGCGTCACCGGCCATGTAGTCGTACACCGACTGGTGCTCGGCTTCGGCCTGGGCATGCACCTGGTCCCACAGCATGTCGCCCCAGAACACCGCCAGCGTGGTCGGCATCGAGGCGATGCCCCAGCGGTAGTCCCAGCTGCGCAGCAGGGCGATCTGGCCGGCCAGGCGCGGCTTCAGCGGATCGTTGTCGGGCAGCGTGTCGTAGTCGTGCACCAGCACCGGCACCAGTCGCGAGAACGCCGGCAGGTACGAGTCGAACGCGGCGCTGATCAGCGAGGCCTTGCTGAAATCGCGCACGCCATCCAGCACGCGGGTGGCGTGGATGCCGCGCGGGTTCTCGCCGAAGCTGTCCATGTAGCGCGGGTAGTCCTGCTGCCGCGGGCTGAACTTGCCGGCGGCGGAGTAGGGCCAGTTGTTGGTGTTCATGATCCAGCCGTTCGGCGGGTTGAGCAGGTGCGGCGCCTCGTCGAGCGCGTGCAGGCCTTTCCAATCGGTGGCCGGGTCGCTGCCGTCGACCGGTTTCGTGTAGTCGAAGCGGCTGTCGCGCTTCGGGATGAACTGCGGATGCAGGTACGCGATCTCGCCCTTGTCGTCGGCGAAGATGGTGTTGTTCGATGAGTTGGCCTTCAGCTCGGCGATCTTCATGTAGCTGGCGTAGTCGCTGGCCTTGGTGCGCAGCCAGCTTTGCTGCAGCGCTTCCAGCGGCTTGTTCATCATCGCCACCGCAATCCACTTGCCGTCGGCCGCGCGCACGATCGGGCCGTGGTGGGTGAAGTGCGCGTCGAAGCTGCGCGTGGCCATTGCGCCGTCCTTCGCGCGGTATGGCACGCGGATCGTGCGCGTGGCGACCGGCCGCAGTTCCTTGCCGTAGCGGTAGAACAGCTTGCCGCCCTGGTGCACGATGGTTTCGGCGAACTCGTCGACCACGTCGGCGCCGGTCGAGGTGTGCATCCAGCCGATGTGGCGGTTGAAGCCCTGGTAGACGAAGAACTGGCCCCAGGTCACCGCGCCGTAGGCGTCCAGCCCTTCGTCGCTGGACATCTGCAGCTCGGAGCGGAAGAAGAACGAGGTGTGCGGGTTGATCCACAGCAACGCATGGCCGTTGGCGCTGAGCTTCGGCGCGATCGCGAAGCCGTTCGAGCCGGTCGGTTCGACCCAGCTGGCCGGCGTATCCGCGCGCGCCAGCGCGGCAGAATTGCGGCCGTAGAAAGCTTCGAGCTGCTTCAGCGACACCCGTTCGATGTCGCCGCCGATGCTGCCCTCGCTGAAGCTGAGCGCCATCCACGGTTCGAAGTGCTTGATCACGCGCGGATGCACGTCCGGATGCGTAGCGAGGTAGTAGTTGAGCCCGTCGGCCCAGCTGTTCATCAGCGCCTGCAGCCAGGCGGGACTCTTCGCGTACAGCGCCTGCAACTCGACCGGATCGATGAACAGTTTCTGCCGCAGATCGCTCCAAATCGCGGATTCGCCCTCGGTTTCGGCGAGTCGGCCCAATGAGTTGAGGTAGTTCGTCTCGACCCGGTTGAAGTCGTCCTCGGCCTGGGCGTAGGCCATGCCGAACACCGCGTCGGCGTCGGTACGGCCGTGCACGTGGGCGATGCCCCAGTCGTCGCGGGTGATCGTGACCGCCTGCGCCTGGCGTTGCCGGCGCGCCTGCCCGGGTTCGGCGGCCTGCGCGGTGGCGAGCAGGCCGGCTGCGAGCAGCGCCACCGCCAGCAGCAGGCGCGGCAGGTGGCGGCGGCGTGCTCGCGGGCAGGAAGTCTTCGAGGTATGCGGGTGCATCGGCGTGTCATCCCCTGGTGGTCGTCGGTGCCGTCATGTTTCAGGGAGTTGACCATCACTGGGCCGCTCTTGCAAAACCCGGGTTGCGGCGGCGCTTTGACGCATGCGCCGAAGGTCGTCTTGGCGGGCCGCGTCCGCGTGTCCAGAATGGGTCTCGGCACGCTCGCGGCCGGCCTCAAGGGGCGACGCGCTTGCCGTCCAAGCCTCCTTTGACGAATTGGAAAACCATGACAGCACGCATTGCGCATTCCGGCCTGGCCGAGCGCCGCATGTCGGCGGAGCAGGCGGCCGGGCTGATCCTGCCGGGCATGACGGTGGGCATGAGCGGCTTTACCGGCGCCGGCTACCCCAAGGCCGTACCGCTGGCGCTGGCCACGCGCATCGCCGCGGCGCACGGGCGCGGCGACAAGTTTGCGCTGCGCATCCTCACCGGGGCCTCGACGGCGCCGGAACTGGACGGTGCGCTGGCGCGCGTGGGCGGCATCGACTTCCGCCTGCCGTACCAGTCCGATCCGGAGTTGCGCGCACGCATCAACGCCGGCCAGATCGAGTACATGGACATCCACCTGGGCCAGGTGGCGCAGTACGCGTGGTGCGGTTTCCTGGGCAAGATCGACGTGGCGCTGATCGAGGTTGCCGCCATCCTGCCGGACGGCCGGCTGGTGCCGTCCACCTCGGTGGGCAACAACAAGACCTGGCTAGACCTGGCCGACAAGGTGATCCTGGAGGTGAACCGGCGCCAGCCCGAAGGGCTCGATGGCATGCACGACATCTACTACGGCACTGCGCTACCGCCGCACCGCCGGCCGATTCCGCTGCTGCAGCCGGGCGATCGCATCGGCGAGCCGTACCTGCGCTGCGACCCGGACAAGGTGGTCGCGGTGGTGGAAAGCGACGCACCCGACCGGCTGGGCCGGTTCGCGCCGCCGGACGAGGCGTCGCGGCGCATCGCCGGGCACCTGGTGGAGTTCTTCCGTCAAGAGATCGCCGCGGGGCGGCTGGGCGAGCAACTGCTGCCGCTGCAGTCCGGCGTGGGCAACATCGCCAATGCCGTGCTGGGCGGCCTGCGCGAGGGCGGCTTCCGCGGGCTGACCGCGTTCACCGAGGTGATCCAGGACGGCATGCTGGAGCTGATCGGCGACGGCACCATCGAGATGGCCTCGGCCACCTCGCTGTCGCTGAGCCCCGAGGGGGTGGAGGAGTTCGTGCGCCGCATCGACTTCTACCGCCGGCACATCGTGCTGCGGCCGCAGGAGATGTCCAACCACGCCGAGCTGGTGCGCCGGCTTGGCTGCATCGCGATGAACGGCATGGTCGAGGCCGACCTGTACGGCAACGTCAATTCCACCCATGTCGCCGGCAGCCGCATCATCAACGGCATCGGCGGCTCCGGCGATTTCGCCCGCAACGGGTTCCTGTCCTGCTTCATGAGCCCGAGCACGGCCAAGGGCGGCGCGATTTCCGCGATCGTGCCGATGGTCAGCCACGTCGACCATACCGAGCACGACGTGGGCCTGGTGGTCACCGAGCAGGGCCTGGCCGACCTGCGCGGGCTGTCGCCGAAGCAGCGCGCGCGGGCGGTGATTGCACGGTGCGCGCATCCGGACTACCGGCCGATGCTGCAGGATTACTTCGACCGCGCCTGCCGCGACAGCTACGGCAAGCACACCCCGCACCTGCTGGACGAGGCGCTGTCGTGGCACCAGCGCTACCTGGACAGCGGCAGCATGCGCTGACCGCCTGTCGATTTGCGGCCGGGCCGTTCGTCGCAGTCGGGAGAGCCCGGTGTGCCGGCTCCGCTTTGCCCACCCAACGACGAGGCCGCCCCATGCAAACCCAGCCCTACCTGTTCTTCGACGGCCGCTGCGAAGAGGCCATCACCTTCTACCGCGAGGCGATCGGTGCCGACGTGGTGATGCTGATGCGTTACGGCGATGGCCCGGAGGGTTCCGCCCGGTGCCCGGACGGTACGCAGCCGCCGGCGGACAAGGTGATGCACGCCTGCCTGCAGATCGGCGCGACCCAGCTGCTGGTGTCGGACGGTTTCAGCCGCGGCCAGCCCGAGTTCAAGGGCTTCTCGCTGGCGCTTTCCGCCGACGACGATGCCGCGGCGAAACGCCTGTTCGACAACCTGGCCGCCGGCGGCCAGGTGCACCAGCCGCTGGCGCCGACCTTCTTCTCCTCCAGCTTCGGCATGCTGGTCGACCGCTTCGGCGTGTCGTGGATGGTGCTGGTGCCGAGCGCGCCGGCCGGTTGATGGCGTAGCGGCGGCGGGCTTGCCTGCCGCGGTCCGCACGAGGAACCTGCTGCCACGGCATGCGTCAGATGGCTGGGCGCGTCGTACTATCGGCTCATGCAGGTGGCTGAGATGGCAGAGGCAATGCCGGTCGTCGGGAGTGCGCCGCGGCGCACCGCCTTCGTGCTGGCCGGCGGCGGCAGCCTCGGTGCGATCGAGGTGGGCATGCTGCAGGCGCTGCTCGACTGGGGCGAGACGCCGGCGTTCCTGGTCGGCGCCTCCGCCGGTGCGATCAATGCGGCGTATTTTGCCGGCGAGCCGACCTCCGCCGGTGCCCTCGAGCTGGAACGGATCTGGTGCGCGCTGAAACGGCGCGAGGTATTTCCGTTCAACCTGGGCAGCGTGTTCGGCCTGCTGTTCCGGCGCGATCATCTGGTGGATTCGGCCGGCCTGCGGCGCCTGCTCGAACGCCATCTGCCTTATCGGCGCCTGGAAGACGCGGCCCTGCCGGTCCACCTGGTGGCGTCGGACATGCTGACCGGGCAGGAGGTACTGCTGTCTGCCGGCTCGGTGGTCGACGCCGTGCTGGCCAGTGCCGCGATTCCGGGCGTGTACCCGCCGGTGTGGATCGACGGGCGCTGGCTGGTCGACGGCGGGGTGACCAACAACACGCCGATCTCGGTGGCGATCGGCCTCGGTGCCACGCGGGTGATCGTGCTGCCCACCGGGTTTGCCTGCGCGCTCGAGCGGGCGCCGTCGGGCGCGATCGCGCGCGCGATGCACGCGCTCAGCCTGCTGGTGGCGCGCCAGCTGGTCTACGACGCCGATCGTTTTTCCGGCAGTGCGGTGGAACTGCGCATCGTGCCCAGCCTGTGCCCGCTCGACGTCTCGCCGTACGACTACTCCGCGGCGGCCGGGCTGATCGCCCGCGCCCGGGCGGAAACCTGCCGCTGGCTGGAACGCGGCGGACTGGAGCGCGCCGGAACGCCTCCGCAGCTGCGCGAGCACCACGACTGACGTGCGCCGCGAGGGCAGGACGCTGCGCGGCACACTTGAACCAGTCGGCGGCGGCGAAGAGACTGGCGGCTTTCTCGCCAACCGCATCGGCAGGTCATGACCAGGTACGTGGCGTTACTGCGCGCCGTCAACGTGGGCGGCACCGGCAAGTTGCCGATGGACGAACTCAAGGCGATGTGCGAGGCCGCCGGCTTTGCCGAGGTGCGCACCTATATCGCCAGCGGCAACGTGGTCTTCGGCAGCCGGCTCGGCGAAAAGGCGGTGAAGCAGGCGCTGGAGCGGCAGCTGCAGGGCTACGCGGGAAAGCCGGTCGGCGTGGTGGTGCGCACGGCGGCCGAGATGGCCGCCGTGCTGGCGGCCAACCCGTTTCCGGAAGCGCCGGCGAACCGCACGGTGGCGATCTTCCTCGACGCGCCGCCGGCGACGACGGCGCTGCAGGACGTCACCGGCGCCGATGGCGAGCGGCTGGTGCTGGGGCGGCGCGAGATCTATGTGCACTATGGCGGGGGCATGGCCGATTCGCGGCTGAAGATCCCGGCCGCGAAGGCGGGCACCGCACGCAACATGAACACCATCGCGAAGCTGGCGGCCATGGCCGCCGCGCGGTGACGATGCGGGGTGCCCGGAGATCATGGGCAAGCCCCAGGGCGGCAGCGATCCATCCCGTCCCGCCGCAACTGGTCACCGGCACGGCGCGGTTCGCCACTGCCGGCTGGCGTAGCGGACGGCGGCGCTCCATCGTGGCGGCATCCAAGGCGACCTTTCCGGAGGGGTGACTCGATGAAACGAAGAGACTTGCTGAAAGCGGCGCTGGCGATCCCGTTCCTGCCGTGCATCCTTTCCGGCGGGCCGGCTACGGCCCGGGCGGCCGGTGCGATGCCGGCGCGTTCGCGTTCGCGGGTGCGACCCGGCGACCCGGGGTGGCCTTCCGCAACCAGCTGGGACAAGTTGAAGCACGATGTGGGTGGCCGATTGCTCAAGCTGGAATCGCCGTTTGCCGACTGCGGCTCGACAGTGGCCGGCGCTGCCTGCGACGAGGCGCTGAAGCACCTGGACAACCCGTTCTATCTGGGCGACCAGCCGGCGCTGACCCAGACCAGCGGCTGGGTCGATGCGTGGACTTCGCAGCCGAGCGCGTATGCGGTCGCCGCCGAAAGCACGGCGGACGTGGTCGCGGCGGTGAATTTCGCGCGCGAGCATCACCTGCGCCTGGTGGTGAAGGGCGGCGGGCACAGTTACCAGGGCACCTCCGACGCGCCCGATTCGCTGCTGGTGTGGACGCGGCACATGAACGACGTCGCCTTGCACGACGCCTTCACGGCGCAGGGTTGCGCGGGCACGCAGGCGCCGCAGCCGGCGGTGACGCTGGGTGCCGGTGCGATGTGGATCGACGCCTACGACGCGGTGACCACCCGCGGCGGGCGCTACGTGCAGGGCGGCGGCTGCACCACGGTGGGCGTGGCCGGACTGGTGCAAAGCGGCGGCTTCGGTAGCTTCTCGAAGCGCTATGGCACCGCGGCGGCGGGCCTGCTGGAGGCGGAGATCGTCACCGCCGATGGCCAGGCGCGCATCGCCAACGCCTGCACCCACCCGGACCTGTTCTGGGCGATCAAGGGCGGCGGTGGCGGCAGCCTGGGCGTGGTGACCCGACTGACCTTGCGCACGCGCGAACTGCCGGAGTTCTTCGGCGGCGTGTCCGGTTCGATCAAGGCCGTGTCGGATGCGGCGTACCGCGCCCTGATCGCACGGGTGATCGGCTTCTACCAAAGCAGCCTGTTCAACCCGCACTGGGGCGAGCAGATCGGCTTCGGCTCGGACAACACCGTGCGGGTCGACATGGTGTTCCAGGGCCTGAGCCAGGCGCAGGCGGAGCAGGCCTGGGCGCCGCTGCTCGACTGGGTTCGCGCGCGCAAGGAATACGAGCTGGTCAAACCGATCCAGGCGCGCGCGCTGCCGGCCAGGCACATGTGGGATGCCGAGTTCTTCCGGCAGCACGCGCCGGGCGTCCAGGTCGGTGACGACCGTCCCGCCGCGCCGCGGAACCACGTGCTGTGGGCGGGCGACCAGGGCCAGGTGGGCTGGTTCATCCACGGCTTCAAGTCGGCGTGGCTGCCGGCGTCGCTGCTGCGCGGGGAACGGCAGGCGCGGCTGGCCGATGCGCTGTTCGCCTGCACGCGCCACTGGGGCGTGGGCCTGCATTTCAACAAGGGCCTGGCCGGTGCGCCGGCGGCCGAACTCGCCGCGGCCGGGGATACCGCGACGAACCCGCAGGTGCTGGACGCGTTCGCGCTGGCGATCATCGCCGGCAACGGGCCGCCGGCGTTTCCCGGCATGCCCGGCCCGAAGCCGGATCTGGCGCGCGCCCGCGATCGCGCCGAGGCCATGGGCAAGGCGATCGAGGCGCTGCGGCGCGCGGCGCCCGGAGTGGGCTCGTATGTGTCGGAGAGCGACTACTTCGAGCGCGACTGGCCGACCTCGTTCTGGGGTGCAAACTACCCGCGGCTGGCGGCGGCGAAACAGAAGTACGACCCGGCTGGCCTGTTCTTCGTGCACCACGGCGTGGGCAGCGAGGCGTGGAGCGCGGACGGGTTCACCCGACTGAAAGGAGGTTGAAGATGAAGGTGCTGCTGCTCGGTGCCACCGGCATGGTGGGGCAAGGCGTATTGCGCGAATGCCTGCTCGCCGAGGACGTGGCCGAGGTGGTGACGCTGGGCCGCACGCCGACCGGGCAGCGGCACCCGAAGCTGCGCGAGCTGGTGCATGCGGACCTGTTCGACTGCAGCGCGATCGAGGCGCAGTTGGGAGGCTTCGACGCCGGCTTCTTCTGCATCGGCGTGGCCTCGTCCGGCATGGCGGAGGCCGAGTACACCCGGTTCACCCACGACCTCACCTTGGCGGTGGCGCAGACGCTGGCCCGGCTCAACCCGTCGATGTGTTTCGTCTACGTGTCCGGCGCCGGCGCGGACAGCAGCGAAACCAGCACAACCATGTGGAAACGGGTGCGCGGGCGGATCGAGAACGCGTTGCAGCGGCTACCGTTCAAGGCGGTCTACGTATTCCGCCCCGGCATCATCCAGCCGCTGCACGGCATCCGCTCGAAGACGGATGCGTACCGCTGGTTCTACAGCCTGAGCCGGCCGCTGCTGCCGTTGCTGCGCGCATTGATGCCGAACATCGTGCTGAGCACCGCGGTTGTCGGTCGCGCGATGCTGGCGGTGGCCCGGCGCGGGGCGCCGAAGCCGGTGCTGGAGGCGGCGGATATCAGTGCGCTCGGCCGGTGACCGCTATAACTCGATGATCGTCTTGCAGCCGCCGAAGAACATCCGCTTGCCGTCGAACGGCAGCGTTCCCGGATCCATCATCGGGGCCAGCCGCGGGTCGGTCATCACCTGTTTGTTGATGCGGTCGCGATCCTTGCGCGAGCGGTAGACGATCCACGAGAACACTGCGGCCTTGCCGTTCTTCAGTCTTACCGCTTGCGGGAACGCGGTTAGAAGGTCAGTGGTCGTCGCTGGTGATGTGCAGGCGTGCCGCGTAGGCGTCGCGCAACCTGGCCCAGCCATGGGCCAGCGCGGTCTCGCCGATGATCGGCGCGATCGGCCGGCCCTGCAGCAGGCGCTCGGCCACGAACAGGCACAGGTGCCAGCCGGCGGCCACCTTCGGGATCCAGTCCCGGTCGCGGATGGTCTGGCGCAAGGTCAGCCGCGTGCCGCCCGCGCACGGCTCCAGTTCCCAGCGCAGCACGCTCCGGCCGAACTGCTCCAGTTGCCAGCCGTATTCCAGCAGTCGCGGCGGGTCGGCGCGGGTCACCGCGGTGGGGATGTCGGGCTGCTCGCTGTCGAGCATGCGCAGGCTGGCGTCACCGGCCTGGCCGAGGTTGCGGTCGGCGGTATACGGCGACCAGGCGCGCAAGCGGGCGGGGTCGGTGAGCACGTCCCACACGCGCTCGGGTGGTTGCGGCAGTTCGCGCACGAAGGCCAGGGTCCAGCCGTCGGCATCGCGTCGGCAATCGACCTGGGCCAGTGGCCCGGTATCGGCGTCGGATGGGTTCATGGCGGGGTTGCCTCTGTGGTTTTGCGCATGCGCGATCGGTGCGGGGCGGCTTTTTTCGCCCGCTGCCGGGACCGGGGCGGCGGGATGCCTGGCGATAATTTGCCCAACGACAAATTACGGCCAGGGATTAGCGCGTCAAGCGCGCCCCGGCCGGTAGCAGGCCCGTCACTGGCGCGGCAAGGCGCGCACGCCGAGGTAGCCCTTGACCGCGGCGATGGTCAGCGGGATCGCGCCGAAGATGATGAACACCAGGTCGCCGGGCAGGCGCAGCCATTCGATCAGGTGCGAGCGCGGGCTGCCGATGTAGTCGAGCGAGCGTGCGTGCCAGTAGCCGTGCTGCATCACGTCCCACACCTGCAGCACGCCGCTGGGGAACAGGCTGAACACCACCATCATGGCGAGGCCGATGTTGGTGCCCCAGAAGCCGACCCTGACGTATTTCTCCATGCCGGCCCAGCGCTCTTCGCTGCTGGTCTGGCGCAGCGTGAACACCATCAGCGCCAGCGCCAGCATGCCGAACACGCCCATCATCGCGGCGTGGCCGTGGTTCGGCGTGAGCTGGGTGCCGACTTCGTAGTAGCTGACGATCGGCAGGTTGATCAGGAAACCGAAGATGCCGGCGCCGACGAAGTTCCACACGCCCACCGCGACCAGGAAATAGAACGTCCATTTGTGCGGCACCGCCACCGACTTGCCGCAGACGTCGCACTGGCCGCGGGTGGTGTGCACGAAGTCCCACGCGTCCAGCGTGAGCAGGGTCAGCGGCACCACCTCCAGCACCGAGATCATCGCCGACATCGCCATGTTGACGCTGGTCTGCCCGGTGAAATACCAGTGGTGGCCGGTGCCGATCAGGCCGCCGAGGAAGTACAGGATGCCGTCCAGGTAGATCACCCGCAGCGCCACGTTGCGGCGGGTCAGCCCCAGTTGGTAGAAGGTCAGCGCCACCACGGTGGTGGCGAAGAACTCGAAGAAGCCCTCGACCCACAGGTGGATGATCCAGAAGCGCCAGGTGTCGACCACGGTGTAGTTGGTCTTCGCGCCGAAGAACAGTGCAGGGATGTAGAACACCGGGATCGCCACGGCGGCGAACAGGAACATCTTCACCAGCGGCTTCGACTCCTGGCTGACCAGCGACCGCGGGCGCACCAGCAGCCACAGCAGGGCGAACCACACCAGCAGGCCGACCACCAGCAGCAGTTGCCAGACCCGGCCCAGCTCCAGGTATTCCCAGCCCTGGTTGCCGAACCAGAACCACCACTTGCCGAGCATCTGGGCGATGCCCAGCCACTCGCCGAGCAGGCTGCCGCCGATCACCACCACGAATGCGCCGAACAGCAGGTGCACCCAGGGCGCGAACCAGCGCGGCTCGTCGTTGCGCAGCGTGCGGCCCAGGAACAGCGCGGCCGCCACGTAGGCGGTGGCGATCCAGAAGATCGCCGTCTGCAGGTGCCACGTGCGCATCAGGTTGCTGGGGAAGATCGTTTCGAGCTGGAAGCCGTAGAAGCTGCCCGGATCGGCGCGGTAGTGCGCCACCGCGCCGCCCACCAGGGTCTGCGCCAGGAACAGCAGCGCCACCACCACGAAGAATTTCACCAGCGCGCGCTGGCCGGGGCTGGCCACGCCCGGCAGCAGGTGCGGGTGGATGTGCTGGCCGCGGCTGATCCAGCCGAGGTAGTCGAACTTGCCGAACATCAGCAGCACCACGGCGATGCCGGCCAGCAGCACGATCAGGCTCAGTGCGCTCCACAGCAGCGCCCCCGGCACCGGCAGGTTGCCGACGGCGGGGTCGTACGGGAAGTTGTTGGTGTACGAGTAGTTCTCGCCGGGGCGGTTCGCCACCGAGGCCCAGGCGGCCCAGGTCACGAACGCGGTGAACTGGTGCAGCTCGGTCGGGTCGGTGATCAGCCCGGCCTTGAGGCCGCCGTTGCGCTCCGGGTGCAGGAAGTAGTCGGTCCAGTAGGGCAACTGCTGGCGGTACGCCGCCGCTTCCGGCGCGGTCAGCTGCAGGGTGTCGCTGGCGGCGTCGTAGCGGTTGGTCTTCAGGTCCACCGCCGTTTCCGCCCGCACCGCGGCGCGCTGGCCCGGGGTCAGCCCGGCCAGTGGCTGCTGGTACTGCTGCTGCGCAGTGGCCGCGGCGGTGTCCTCGCCGATCCGGTGCAGCGCCACCGCCGAGTAGTCCGGCCCCAGGTAGGCGCCGTGGCCCCAGATGCTGCCGTTGTCCATCAGCCCGTATTTCAGGAAAACCGCCTGGCCGTCGCGGATGTCGTCGCCGCTGAACAGCCGGGCGCCCTGCGCGTCCACCACCTGGGCGGGAATCGGCGGGGCATTGCGGTAGGCCAGCCCGGTGATCGCGAACAACCCGGCAAAGCCGAGCACCATCACGATCAGCACCGTGCGCAGCCACCAGGGGGAAAGTTCGGGATCCTCCGGGGTCAATGGCTGAGCGGTAATGCTCATGGTGCTTCCTCTTCCGCGACGTGTGGGTGAGTATCGGGCGGTATCGGAAACGCGTCCGCCCGCCAGTACCGGAACCGGACCGAGCCTTGTGCAGATTTTCCCCGAATTGTGGCGGCAAGCATTTTCTTCTTTCCGTGCAGGACATGTGAACGACGGTTGGGCTGGCCATCCATTCGGTCGAGGCGAATCGGATCGGCAGCGAAACAGGCGGACGCGCGCACTCCGGACATGCGCCTTGGAGCACCGCGTCGCGCCAGTGGCAACGCTCGGCTCCGACAGCGCGCGTGGAAAGGCGCCGCCACGGTGGTCGAGCATGAAGAATTCCGACATCACCCGCGATGCCGGATGACGGCCGGTATCGGGAATTTTGTCTTCCGTGCCGGTCATTGACGCTGCGGTTGGATGCAGCACCCATTGACGACCGAGGAAAAACGTTATGCATACTCCTTTTGAGCGTACCGGCCCGTTGACCGAACTGAGCAGTTATCCGCAGTGGGCGCAGGACATGGTGGCCGACTGCGAAAGCACGAAGCAAAGTGTGCTGGATCACGAGCTGTGGGCGATGATGCGCGAGGTGCGGCTGGACCATGCTTCCACCGCTAATTTCATGGTGGGTGTCTGGCCATTCATTGAGCGCTTCCCAAGCTTCATGGCCTTGAATTTGCTGAAAACCCGCTATGGCCGCAGCCCTGGCGACGACTTGGCGCGCCGCTGGCTGGTGCGCAATATCCGGGTCGAACAGAATCATGCCGAATACTGGCTCAACTGGGCCGAGGGCTCGGGTGTGCCACGCGAAAAGGTGCTGCATGCACGGCCACCGCATGGCACCCAGACTCTGGCCAATTGGTGCGAGGAAATCAGTGCTGGCGGAACCCTGGCTGCGGGAATGATCGCCACCAACTATGCAATCGAGGGGGTGACTGGCGAATGGTCGCGGCCCATCTATGAAAGCGCCGCTTACGCCGAGAGCCTCCCTTCGAAGACCAGGGTAGGCAGTCTGCGCTGGCTTCAGTTGCATGCTGCCTACGACGACATTCATCCCTGGGAGGCACTGGAGATTGTCTGCACCCTGGTAGGCATGACACCCCAGGCTGATGAAGTGGCTCATCTGGGCGAGTGCGTCCGCAGGAGCTATACAAGTATGCGGATCGTCGGCGACCTCTGTATCCAGGCACATCGACCGTCCATGGCGATGGAGGAAGCGGCTGCCTGATGGTCGTCGTGATGGAGGGCAAGGCGTTCCATTGATGGGGCAGGCATGAGATAACTTGCGCATGCGCAAGGTGTCCCCCATGTTGCAGAGACCTTTGTCACGACGCCTGTTGCCACTGGCGTACGCGTTGGTAGTCATGTTGGCGACGATCCTTGGGCTGACATGGTTCGCCTTGCAAATCCAGGTCACTCTCGCTGGATTCCTCAACAGCGAGAGTGTCTGGTCAAAGGCCCAGAAGCAGGCAGTGATTGCTCTTGATGCCTATGCAATTACGGGTAATTCCGCCGATCTTGCTGGTTTTCGACGGAACTACTCCATTCTCGATTCCGATCGGCTGGCGCGCGACGAGATAGCATCCGGACATTTCGACCAGAAAGTGGTGGACAAGGCCTTTATTCATGGCAACGTCATGCCGACGGCGAAGCCGGGCATGATTTTCGTGCTGAAGCATTTCTCCGGGGCGCCCTATCTGCATGAAGCACTGGATGCGTGGCGATCCAGTGATGCCGAGATTGCTCAGCTTGCCTTGATTGCCACGGAGCTGGAGCACGCATATGCCGCCGGGACCTTGCCGGTTGAGCAGGCGGCCCTCCAGCGTGGTCGCATTCACACTTTGAATGACTTGATTGAGCCGAAGGCCAACCGGTTTTCGCTCGAAATCGCCCACGGCACCACCTGGATGGGGCGGATGCTGTTTGCTGGGGTGCTGAGTGCAGCCTGCATTGCTGTCCTGTTGTGGCTGGATATGGCGCGCCGCACTCTGGCCAGTCTCCGCGGCAGCGAGGAGCGATACCAGTTGCTGTTCGACAGCGCGGCCGATGCGATCGTGATGGTCGATGAAACCAGCGGACGGATACTCGGCGTCAACCGGATGGCCGAAACGTGGACTGGACGGACTGCGAAGGAATTGGTCGGCGACCGCTTCGTGCACCTGTTCATGCAGTCCATGGCGGGCCAGCAGGCCGGGCGGGCTGCCACCAACGTGCTGCTGGGCGCCGATGGCCAGACCCGCCCGGTGGAAACGCAGACCAGCGTGGCGAACTGGGGCGCCCAACCGGTGCGTCAGGCGATCATCCGCGACATCTCCGAGCGGGTGGTGATGGAGCGCGAGCGCCGGATCGCCGCCGAGGCTCTGGCCAGCATCGCCGAAGGCGTGATCATCGCCGACGCCGGGCGACGGGTGATCTCGACCAATGCGGCGCATACCGAACTCACCGGCTTCACCAGCCAGGCCTTGCAGGGCAGGCGCCTCGACGACAGCCGTCGCCTGCCCGACGGCAAGCCGCTGCCGCAGTCGATCTGGGACAGTGTCAACGCTGGCCACGCCTGGATGGGCGAGGTGCTGAGCATCCGCAGCGACGGCAGCAGCTACCCCGAGCACCTGAGCCTGAGCACGATCCGCGATGCCGATGGCCAGGTGGTCCATTACGTTGCCGTGTTCAGCAACATCCACGAGGCCAAGACGAACCAGCTCCGGCTGGAGCACCTGGCACGGCACGACCCGCTGACCGGGCTGGCCAACCGGGCGGAGTTCGAGCGGTGCTGCGCCGAGGCGATCGCGGTGGCCGAGCGCGAGCGGCTGGCAGTGGTGGTGCTGTTCATCGACCTGGATGCGTTCAAGATCGTCAACGACAGCTACAGCCATGCGATCGGCGACCGCCTGCTGGTCAAGGTGGCCGAGCGGATCCGCCGGCAACTGTCCGAGGGCGACGTGGCCGGGCGCATCGGCGGCGACGAGTTCACCGTGCTGATCCCGCGGCTGATCCTGCGCGAGGACGCGCGGGCCATGGTCAACCGGCTGCTCGCCAGCCTGTGCGAACCACTGCTGGTGGACGATTACGAGATCGTGCTGAGCGCCAGCATCGGCGTGGCCGGCTATCCGCTGGACGGCGACAGCGCGCTGGCGCTGATCGCGAACGCCGACGCGGCGATGTACGCGGCGAAGACCGAGGAGCGCAACGCGTTCCGCTTCTACACGCCGATGATGCACGCCGACACCCGACGGCGCCTGCAACTGGCCACCGAGCTGCGCCAGGCGCTGGCGCGCAACGAATTCCAGCTAGTGTTCCAGCCCAGCGTGGAGCTGCGCACGGGGCGCATCGTGGCGGTGGAGGCGCTATTGCGCTGGCGGCATCCGGAGCGCGGCGAGGTGCTGCCGGGCGAGTTCATCCCGGTGGCGGAGAGCCTGGGCCTGATCCGCCGCATCGACGAGTGGGTGATGCAGACCACCTGCGCTCAGATCCAGGCCTGGGACCTGGCCGGCGTGCCGCCGATCCGCGTGGCGGTGAACATCTCGGCGCGCTGGTTCGGCCACCCGGCCTTCGTCGACGGGGTCAGCCGCACCCTGCAGTCACGGCAGCTGGCGCCCGGCCGCCTGCTGCTGGAGATCACCGAGAGCGCGATGCTGCGGCTGGGCGACGACATCGAGCGCACCATGCAGACCCTGGACGCGCTCGGCATCGCGGTGGCGATCGACGATTTCGGTACCGGCTATTCCTCGATGGCCTACCTGAAGCTGCCGGCGGTGGCCTGCCTGAAGATCGACCGCTCCTTCGTCACTGGCCTGCCGGGTGACAGCAACGACGCGGCGATCACCGGGGCGATGCTGGCGATGGCGAAGAGTCTCGGCCTGACCACCATCGCCGAAGGCATCGAGACCGAGGCACAGCATGATTTCCTGCTGCGCAGCGGTTGCATCGAAGGGCAGGGTTACCTGTATTCCTACCCGTTGCGGCCCGAGGAGGTGCAGCATTTGCTGTGCCCGAGCCAGCCGCCGGTGCCGACACGGTTGAAACTGGTGCCGCCGAAGCGCAGCTGAGCGGACGGTCCCGCGCACGGAACCGCTCCGGCTGCCTTGATGTGCATCAGGGCGTGCGGGCGGGCGGAGCGGGACACTGGATGCAGTCCAGCCAGCCGCGCATGTCCATGTCCAGCAGTCATTCCATCCCCGACGGCAGCAAGTACGTCAGTGCGCAGGGCACCCGCGCGGTCAAGGGCGGCATCCGCCCGAACGCCGCCACCGGCGCGCCGGATGTCGACCGCAAGCCGCCGTGGCTGCGGGTCAAGTTGCCGGGCGGCGCGCAGTACGAGGCGGTGCACGAGATCGTGCGCAGCCACAAGCTGAACACCGTTTGCGCCGAGTCGAAGTGCCCGAACATCGCCGAATGCTGGGGTCGCGGCACCGCCACGCTGATGCTGATGGGCTCGGTGTGCACGCGCGCGTGCAAGTTCTGCTCGGTCAGCACCGGCAACCCGCAAGGCTGGCTCGATCCGCTGGAGCCGTTGCAGGTGGCCGACGCGGTGGCGCTGATGGGGCTGAAATACGTGGTGCTGACCTCGGTCGACCGCGACGACCTCGCCGACGGCGGCGCGGCGCACTACGCCGCCTGCGTGCGGGCGATCCACCAGCGCGCGCCGCAGGCGGCGGTGGAGGCGCTGACCCCGGACTTCGCCGGCAACCACGACGCGGTGGCGACCGTGCTCGACGCCGGCCTGGTCACCTATGCGCAGAACATCGAGACGGTGGAGCGGCTGACCCACTCCGTGCGCGATCCGCGCGCCGGTTATGCGCAGACGCTCGGCGTGCTGGCGTTCGCCAAGCGGCATGCGCCGCGGACGCTGACCAAGACCAGCCTGATGCTGGGCCTGGGCGAGACCGACGCGGAGATCGGGCGTACGCTGGACGACATCCGCGACGCCGGCGTCGACGTGGTCACCCTGGGCCAGTACATGCGGCCCAGCCCGCATCACCTGCCGGTGCAGCGCTTCGTCACGCCGGACGAGTTCCGCCGCTATCGCGAGCTGGCGCTCGGCAAGGGTTTTCTAGAAGCGGTCGCCGGACCGCTGGTTCGTTCGAGTTATCGCGCCGAACGCGTGCTGGAGCACAACAACCTGGGACTGTGACCCGGGCGCGACGGGCCGGTCCATCGCTTCGATGTCCACCGACATCAGGAGGTACCGTCATGTTTCCTTTCATTGCGCATCGTTTCCCCCGCCGCGCGCTGGCCGGGCCGGATTCTGCCGGCGCCGCAGCCGCAGCGGGCCGCATGCCGCCCGCTGCGGAAGCCGGTGAATCCGTGCTGGCGCGGGAGCGGCGCATCGACGACGAACTCGCCCAGAGTTTCCCGGCCAGCGACCCGCCCAGCTGGGTGATGGGCGCGGTGCCGGTGCGGCATTGAGTTTTCACCTGGCTCATCGAGGAGGATGGCATGGACACGACGATGTACCCGCAGTCGACCGCGGAACTGGCGCGCAAGCGTCGCGAACTGGCGCCTGCGCCGCTGGATGCGTTCAAGGCGTTCAGCGCCGCGGTGTTCGCCGACGGCGCGCTGCCGGCCGTCACCAAGCAGCTGATCGCGGTGGCGGTGGCGCATGTCACCCAGTGCCCGTACTGCATCAAGGGGCACACCGCGGGAGCCTTGAAGCAGGGTGCCAGCGAGCAGCAGATCATGGAGGCGATCTGGGTCGCCGCCGAGATGCGCGCCGGTGGCTCCTACGCCCATTCGACGCTGGCCCTGGACGTGATGCAGCACGCGCACGATGCGCACGGAGCCGGCTGAGATGGCCACGCGCTTCACCACGGTGTCGGACAGCATCCTCGATGCGGTGGGCGATACGCCGCTGCTGGAGATCGAGGGCGTCTACGCGAAGATCGAGTTCCTCAATCCCTCCGGCTCGATCAAGGCGCGCATCGCCAAGTACATGATCGAGCGGGCGGAGCGGGAGGGCCTGCTCAAGCCCGGCGACACCATCGTGGAGGCGACCAGCGGCAATACCGGCAACGCGCTGTCGATGGTGGCGGCGGTGAAGGGCTACCGCATGTTGGTGGTGATGCCCGAGGGCATGTCCAGCGAGCGCGTGGCGATCTCGCGGGCGTACGGCGCGGACGTGCTGTTCTGCGGCAACTTCCACGTCAACGAGGCATTGGTGCGTGCGCAGCGGCTCGGCCAGCAGCCGGGCTACTTTTGCCCGGGCCAGTTCGAGTCGGAGTGGAACGTGGAGGAGAACCGGTTGCTGCTCGGGCCGGAGATCCTCGCCCAGCTGCCGCCGGGCCGGCTGCCCGACGCGCTGGTGCTGGGCGTGGGCACCGGCGGCACGCTGATCGGCGTGGGCCAGGCGTTCCGTGAGGCCAACCCGAACGTGCGGCTGTTCGCGATGGAGCCGTCCGAGTCGTGCACGATCCTGTGCGGCGAGATCGCCGCGCATACCATCGAGGGGATTTCCGACGGCTTCGTGCCGGGCATCTTCCAGCGCCACGCCACCCTGGTGAACGAGGTGCTGAGCGTGTCCAGCGCCGACGCGGTGCGCGAGATGAAGCGGCTGGCGCACAGCTACGGGCTGTTCTGCGGCCCCAGTTCCGGCGCGCACCTGCTGGCGGCCAAGCGCGTGCGCGAGAGCTTCCCCGAGCTGAAGACGGTGGTCACGGCGTTCTGCGACGAGGGCGAGAAGTACCTGCACGAGTACTTCATGCAGCCGGCCGCCGTCGAGGTGGGCGCCACGCACTTCCAGTGAAGCGGCGTCGCGTCGCGGATGCCATGCAGGGCGGACACTGTCCGCCACTGCATGACATCGTGGCACGCTTCTTGGCGGGCGTGCCTGCCTACGCACCTGGGCGACCTTGCCGCTGTAGGAGCGCACCCTGTGCGCGATGCTCTTCGTCACGTGGCGGAAAAGCATCGCGCACAGGGTGCGCTCCTACGGGGGGCTACAGCGGTGCGCAGTGGCGGTTCAGCCACTCCAGGTCGGCGTCCTCCAGCAGCGGGCTGAGCGCGGCGCGCACGCTGGCGTGGTAGTCGTCCAGCCAGGCGCGTTCTTCCGGGTTGAGCAGGCCCGGTTCCAGCGCGCGGCGGTCGAACGGACACATCGTCAGCGTCTCGAAGGCGAGGAATTCGCCGAACTCGGTGCGGTCGGCCTCGACCACCACGGCCAGGTTCTCGTGGCGGATGCCGTGCCGGCCGGGCTTGTACAGGCCCGGCTCGATCGAGCTGATCATGCCCGGCTCCAGCGCCACCAGCGCGCCGCCGGCGACCGGCGGACGGATCGACTGCGGGCCTTCGTGCACGTTGAGGAAGTAGCCCACGCCGTGGCCGGTGCCGTGGCCGTAGTCCATGCCGCTGGCCCACAGCGGCGCACGCGCCAGCGCGTCCAGTTGCGGGCCGCTGGCGCCTTTGGGGAAGCGTGCGCGCGACAGTCCGATCATGCCCTTCAGCACCAGGGTGGCGTCGCGGCGCTGTTCCGTCGTGGTTTCGCCCAGCGCCAGCACGCGGGTGATGTCGGTGGTGCCGCCAAGGTACTGGCCGCCGGAGTCGATCAGCAGCAGGCCCTTGGCCTGCAGCGTGCTGTGCGATTCCGGCGTGGCGCGGTAGTGCGGCAGCGCACCGTTCGCCTGGTAGCCGGCGATGGTGGCGAAGCTCTCGCCGACCCAGCCCGGCTGGACCGAGCGTTCCTCGTGCAGCAAGGCGTCGACATCCAGCTCGGTCACCGTCATGCCGGCGGCGAGGCGCTGTTCCAGCCGGCGGAAGCCGCGCACCAGGGCGGCGCCGTCGCGGCGCATCACGTCGCGGATGTGCTCGAGTTCGGCGGCGCTCTTGACCGCCTTGAACGCGGTGCTCGGGTTGGCCGCCTCGATCCGGGTCACGTCTTTCGGGATCGCCGCGGCGATCGCGCTGACCACCCGGCCGCTGTCCAGCAGCAGGCGGTCGTCGGCACCCAGTTCCTGCAGGGTCGAGGTGATCGAGGCGTAGTCGGCGATGGCGATGCCGTCGGCGGCCAGCTTCGCGACCAGCGCGTCGCCGAGCTTGGCGCGACCCACGAACAGGGTGGCGCGGCGGTCCGCCTGCACCAGCAGGTGGGCCAGGAACACCGGGTTGCACTCCACGTCGCTGCCGCGCAGGTTGGTCAGCCAGGCGATGTCGTCGAGGCTGGACAGCAGGTGATGGGTGGCGCCGAGCTTGTGCATCGCCTTGCGCAGGCGGGCCAGCTTGTCGGCGCGCGGGGTGCAGGCCCAGGCCAGCTCGTGCTCGACCACCGGCGCCTGCGGCAGCGCCGGGCGGTCCGTCCAGATCAGGCCGGGCAGGTCCAGGTCGATGCGCAGGGCGCCGCCGGCATCGGCCAGCCGGTGCTCGATCTGACGCTGGGTGGCCACTGCCACGCTGTCGCCGGCCACCGCCAGCACGTCGCCGGCGTGCAGGTGCTGCTGCAGCCACTCCAGGTGTTCGGGCGTGTGCGCCACGCGCAGCTTCATCAGGCTGACGCCACTGCCGGCCAACTGCTGTTCGGCCTGCGCGAAATAGCGCGAGTCGGTCCACAACCCGGCTTGGTCGCGGCCGACGACCAGGGTACCGGCCGAACCGGTGAAGCCGGACAGCCATTCGCGCGCGGCCCAGTGGGTCGGCAGGTATTCGGACAGGTGCGGATCGGCGCTGGGAACGAGCACGGCGGCGACGCCGTGCTGCTGCATGGCCGCGCGCAGGGCGGCGAGACGGGCGGAGACGGGGCTGTTCATCCGGTCATGCTAGCAGGCGGCTTGCGGCGGTTTCATCCGTGGCGGGGGTGCCGGAAATGAACCGATCGCGAGGAATTCCGTACTGCCATCTCGCAGTACGGCGCTTCTGCGGCTAAAATGCCAATTTCCAGCACGGCTGCTTTCCATGACCCCCCTGATTTTCGTCACCGGCGGTGTGGTGTCCTCGCTTGGCAAGGGCATTGCTGCGGCGTCGCTCGCTTCCATTCTCGAGGCGCGTGGTCTTTCGGTCACCATGATGAAGCTCGATCCCTACATCAATGTGGATCCGGGCACGATGAGTCCGTTCCAGCACGGCGAGGTCTACGTGACCGACGACGGCGCCGAGACCGACCTCGACCTCGGCCACTACGAGCGCTTCGTCCACACCCGCCTGACCGGCAAGAACTCGATCACCACCGGCAAGATCTACGAGAGCGTGATCCGCAAGGAGCGCCGCGGCGACTACCTGGGCGCCACCGTGCAGGTGATCCCGCACATCACCGACGAGATCAAGCACTGCATCCACGAGGCCACCCGCGGCTTCGACGTGGCGCTGGTGGAGATCGGCGGCACCGTGGGCGACATCGAGTCGCTGCCGTTCCTGGAGGCGATCCGCCAGCTGCGCATCGAGCACGGCCCGGAGAAGGTGGTGTTCATGCACCTCACCCTGGTGCCGTTCATCAAGGCCGCCGGCGAGATCAAGACCAAGCCCACCCAGCATTCGGTGAAGGAGCTGCGCTCGATCGGCATCCAGCCGGACATCCTGCTGTGCCGCTGCGAGCAGCCGCTGCCCGAAGGCGAGCGGCGCAAGATCGCGCTGTTCACCAACGTGCCGGAAAACGCGGTGATCAGCGCCACCGACGTGGACATCATCTACAAGCAGCCGTTGTGGCTGCACCAGCAGGGCCTGGACGACATCGTGGTGAAGAAGCTCGGCCTCGATGCGAGGCCGGCCGACCTGTCCGCCTGGCAGCGCACGGTCGATGCGGTGGAGCATCCGAAGGACGAGATCACCGTCGCCATCGTGGGCAAGTACGTCGAGCACAAGGACGCCTACAAGTCGCTGGGCGAGGCGCTGCGTCACGGCGGCATCAAGCAGCTGACGCGGGTGAACCTGGACTGGATCGACTCCGAGCAGGTCGAGGCCGAAGGCGCCGCCAAGGTGCTCGGCAAGGCCGATGCGATCCTGGTGCCGGGCGGCTTCGGCAAGCGCGGTTTCGAGGGCAAGGTGCTGGCCGCGAAGTACGCGCGCGAGCACGGCGTGCCGTACTTCGGCATCTGCTACGGCATGCACGCGGCGGTGGTGGATTTCGCCCGCCACGTCGCCGGCCTCGCCGATGCCGACTCCAGCGAGAACGACCGCAACACGCCGAACCCGGTGATCGCGCTGATCACCGAATGGACCACCGCGGCCGGCGAGGTCGAGCAGCGCAGCGACCGCTCCGACCTGGGCGGCACCATGCGCCTGGGCGCGCAGGAGTGCCGCCTCAAGGCCGGCACGCTGGCGCGCGAGCTGTACGGCCAGGACGTGGTGCGCGAGCGCCATCGCCACCGCTACGAATTCAACAACCGTTACCGCCAGCCGTTCGAGGACCTGGGCCTGGTGATCTCCGGCAAGTCGATGGACGACCTGCTGGTGGAGATCGTGGAGCTGCCGCAGCAACGGCATCCGTGGTTCCTCGGCTGCCAGGCGCATCCGGAATTCACCTCCACCCCGCGCGACGGCCACCCGCTGTTCATCGGCTTCGTGCGCGCCGCGCGCGAGTACAAGGCCGTGCGCGACGGCGAGAAGCTGGCCCGGGAGCACGTGGCATGAAGTTGTGCGGCTTTGAAGTCGGCCTGGACCGCCCGCTGTTCCTGATCGCCGGGCCGTGCGTGGTGGAGTCCGAGCAGCTGCAACTGGACACCGCCGGCACGCTGAAGGAAATCACCGGCCGGCTCGGCGTGAACTTCATCTTCAAGTCCAGCTTCGACAAGGCGAACCGTTCCTCCGGCGAGAGCTTCCGCGGACCGGGGCTGGAAGAGGGCCTGCGCATCCTGGGCGAGGTGAGGCGGCAGATCGGCGTGCCGGTGCTCACCGACGTGCACGAATACACGCCGATGGACGAGGTGGCCGCGGTGGTCGACGTGCTGCAGACGCCGGCCTTCCTGTGCCGGCAGACCGACTTCATCCAGAAGGTGGCGCGCGCCGGCAAGCCGGTGAACATCAAGAAAGGCCAGTTCCTGGCGCCATGGGACATGAAGCACGTGGTGGCCAAGGCGAAGGCCGTCGGCAACGACGACATCATGGTGTGCGAGCGCGGCGCCAGCTTCGGCTACAACAATCTCGTTTCCGACATGCGCAGCCTGAGCGTGATGCGCGAAACCGGCTGCCCGGTGGTGTTCGACGCCACCCATTCGGTGCAGTTGCCGGGCGGGCAGGGCGCCAGCTCCGGCGGCCAGCGCGAATTCGTGCCGGTGCTGGCGCGCGCCGCGGTGGCGGTGGGCGTGGCCGGCCTGTTCGCCGAGACGCATCCCGACCCCAGCAAGGCGCTCAGCGATGGCCCGAACGCGTGGCCGCTGGACAAGATGGAGGCGCTGCTGGAAACCCTGCTGGAGCTGGATGCCGTGACCAAGCGGCACCGCTTCCTCGAACAAGACGTGTGACCCGGTAGGAGCCCGCTCGCGGGCGATGCCTTTCTTGCTTTCCAAACCTGGGGCATCGCCCGCGAGCGGGCTCCTACAAGAACGACAACACTTCACCGACGGACGACCATGACCACCCAGATCACCCGCATCCACGCCCGTGAAATCCTCGACTCGCGCGGCAATCCCACGCTGGAAGCCGAAGTCACCCTGGCCGGCGGCGGCTTCGGCCGCGCCGCGGTGCCCAGCGGCGCCTCCACCGGTTCGCGCGAGGCGGTCGAGCTGCGCGACGGCGACAAGTCGCGCTACGGCGGCAAGGGCGTGAAGAAGGCGGTGGCCAACGTCAACGGCGCCATCGCCAGCGCGCTGAAGGGTTTCGATGCGGCCAACCAGGGCGGCCTGGATGCCACGCTGATCAACCTCGACGGCACGCCGAACAAGGGCAAGCTGGGTGCCAACGCGCTGCTCGGCGTCTCGATGGCGGCTGCCCATGCGGTGGCCGCCCAGCGCAAGCAGGCGCTGTGGCAGTACCTGGCGGAAATCAACGGCACCACCGGCAAGCCCGGCGCGCTGCCGGTGCCGATGATGAACATCATCAACGGCGGCGCGCACGCCGACAACAACGTCGACGTGCAGGAGTTCATGATACTGCCGGTGGGCATGCCGAGCTTCGCCGAGGCGCTGCGCGCCGGCGCGGAGATCTTCCATGCGCTGAAGAGCGTGCTGCATGGCCGTGGCCTCAGCACCGCGGTGGGCGACGAGGGCGGTTTCGCGCCGAACCTGCGCTCCAACGTCGAGGCGATCGACACCATCCTCGAGGCGATCGGCAAGACCGGCTACAAGGTCGGCAGCGAGATCCTGCTGGGCCTCGACGCAGCCAGCTCGGAGTTCTACAAGGACGGCAAGTACGACCTGGCCGGCGAAGGCAAGCAGTACAGCTCGGCGCAGTTCGTCGACCTGCTCGCCGGCTGGGCGAAGCAGTACCCGATCGTCACCATCGAGGACGGCATGGCCGAAGGCGACTGGGACGGCTGGAAGCTGCTCACCGATGTGATCGGCGAGCGCGTCCAGGTGGTCGGTGACGACCTGTTCGTGACCAATCCGGCAATCTTCCGCGAGGGCATCGAGAAGAAGATCGCCAACGCGATCCTGATCAAGGTGAACCAGATCGGCACGCTGTCGGAGACGCTAGAGGCGATCGCGATGGCCGACGCGGCGAAGTACGCGGCGGTGATCTCGCACCGCTCCGGCGAGACCGAGGACACCACCATCGCCGACATCGCGGTGGCCACCACGGCGACCCAGATCAAGACCGGTTCGCTGTGCCGCAGCGATCGCGTGGCGAAGTACAACCAGCTGCTGCGCATCGAGGAAGCGCTGGGTTCGGCCGCGCGTTACGCCGGCCGCGACGCGTTCCCCAACCTGACCCGCCTGCCGGGCTGAACGGCCCGGTCGGTCGCCCATGCTGCGCTGGATCGCCCTGGTCCTGCTCCTGCTCCTGATCGGTCTGCAGCTGAAGCTGTGGACCGGCAGCGGCAGCATGCGCGAGGTGGACGTGCTGCGCGTGGCGGTGAAGAAGCAGGCCGACGAGAACGCGAAGCTGCTGCAACGCAACCAGGCGGTCGGCGCCGACGTGCAGGATCTCAAGCATGGCGACCAGGCCGTCGAGGCGCGTGCGCGCACCGAACTTGGCCTGATCAAGCCGGGCGAAGTGTTCTACCAGGTGGTCGAGCAGCCGGCTCGCGCCGGCAGTGCGTTGCCGCCGCCCGCCACGCCTGCCGGATCGCCATGAGCGCGCCGGCGCTGTGGTGCGTGGTGCCGGCCGCGGGGCGCGGCACCCGGGTCGGCGGCGACTGCCCCAAGCAGTACCTGCCGTTGGCCGGACGGCCGCTGATCGCGCACACGCTGGAACGGCTGGCCGCGCATCCGCGGATCGCTGGCCTGCTGGTGACGCTGGTTGCCGGCGATGCGCACTGGGCCGGGATCGACGCGCTCAACGGCAAGCCGGTGCTCACCGCGACCGGCGGGGCCGAGCGCAGCGACTCGGTGCTGGCCGGCATCGACGCCCTGCCGGCGTCGGTGGCGGCGGGCGACTTCGTGCTGGTGCACGACGCCGCGCGACCGTGCGTGCGGCTGGCCGATATCGGCAAGCTGATCGAGCTGGCCGGGGCGACCGACGGCGGCCTGCTCGGCGCGCCGCTGCGCGATACGCTGAAGCGCGCGGACGCCGACGGCCGCAGCCGGCTGACCGAGCCGCGCGACCTGCGCTGGCGCGCGTTCACGCCGCAGATGTTCCGTCGTGGTCAACTGGCGGCGGCACTGCGCGAGGCGGCGCGGCGCGGCATGAACGTCAGCGACGAGGCGATGGCGATGGAGCTGGCCGGCTTCGCGCCGCTGCTGGTCGAGGGCGCCGAGGACAACATCAAGGTGACCACCGCGGCGGATTTCGCGCTGGCCGAGTTCCTGCTTGCGAGGACAGTCGCGTGAGGGCAGCCCCATGAGGATCGGACAAGGTTTCGACGTGCACGCGTTCGGCGAGGGCGACCACGTCACTCTGGGCGGCGTGCGCGTGCCGCATCGCCGCGGCGTGGTGGCGCATTCGGATGGCGACGTGGTGATTCACGCGCTGTGCGACGCGATCTTCGGCGCGCTGGCGCTGGGCGACATCGGCCGGCACTTCCCGCCCACCGACGAGCGCTGGCGCAATGCCGACAGCCGCCGGTTCCTGCGCCACGCGGCGATGCTGATGGCGCAGCACGGCTACGCGCTGGGCAACGCCGACATCACGGTGATCTGCGAAGCGCCCAAGGTGGGGCCGCACGCGCAGGCGATGCGCGAGAACCTGGCGGCCGACCTGGACAGCGAGGTTGGCCGCATCAGCGTGAAGGCCACCACCACCGAGCATCTCGGCTTCTGCGGCCGCGGCGAGGGGATTGCCGCGCAGGCCTGCGTCCTGCTGGAGCACGCGTGACCGAAACGGAGGCTCGCAGCGCCGCCGGCCGGCTGCACGACCGGCTCGAGGCGATCGTCGGACTGCTGCGCCGGCACGACGACGACGGACATCTTCGGGCGGCGGCGTTGCTCGAACTGCGCCGGCAGCTGGACGAGCTGCACCCGGCCGACATCGCCTTCATCCTCGAATCGTTGCCGCTGGACGACCGCCTCGTGGTCTGGCAACTGGTCAAGGCCGACCGTGACGGCGAGATCCTGCTGGAAGTGTCCGACGCGGTGCGCGAATCGCTGATCGCGGACATGGACCGCCAGGAGATCCTCGCCGCGGTCGAACCGCTGGACGCGGACGAACTGGCCGACCTGGTCGAGGACCTGCCCACGGCGGTGCTGCCGGAGCTGATGGCCAGCCTGGACACGCAGCAGCGCGAGCAGGTGCAGTCGGCGCTGTCCTACGCGGACGACCAGGTCGGCGCGCTGATGGATTTCGAGATGGTCACCATCCGCGAAGACGTCAGCCTGGAAGTGGTGCTGCGCTACCTGCGCCGCTGGGACGAGCTGCCCGCGCAGACCGACAAGCTGTTCGTGATCAACCGGGACAACCTGCTCACCGGCGTGCTGCCGCTGCACTGGCTGCTGGTGAATCCGCCGGGGAAGATGGTCGGCGCGGTGATGGCGCCGGACGTCAACACCTTCCACCCCACCGACGACGCGTACGAGGTGGCGCAGGCGTTCGAGCGCTACGACCTGGTGACCGCGCCGGTGGTCGACGAGCGCGGCCACCTGGTCGGCCGCATCGCCATCGACGCGATGGTCGACGTGATCCGCGGGGAGGGCGAGAGCGAGGCGCCCAGCCGTGGCGGCCTGCGCGAGGAGGAGGACATCTTCGCCCCGGTGTGGGCCTCGCTGAAGAACCGCTGGTCGTGGCTGGCGATCAACCTGGTCACCGCGTTCATCGCCTCGCGCGTGATCGGCCTGTTCGAGGGTTCGATCGAACGGCTGGTGGCGCTGGCCGCGCTGATGCCGATCGTGGCCGGCATCGACGGCAACTCCGGCAATCAGACCATCACCATGATCGTGCGCGCGTTGGCGCTGAACCAGATCACCGCCGAAAGCGCGAAGCGGCTGTGGCGCAAGGAACTGACCGTGTCGCTGCTGAACGGGCTGGTCTGGGGCGGGGTGATCGGCGCCGTGGCGTGGCTGCTGTACGACAGCGCTTCGTTGGGCCTGGTGATGACCGCGGCGATGACGCTCAACCTGCTGCTGGCCGCGTTCGCCGGCGTCGGCATCCAGGTGCTGATGACGAAGTTCGGCCGCGACCCGGCGCTGGGCGCTCCAGCGTGCTGATCACCGCGATGACCGACAGCGGCGGTTTTTTATTTTCCTCGGCCTCGCCACCATCTTCCTGATGTAGGAGCCCGCTGGCGGGCGATGCTCCTTCCCCGGGCTTCAGAGCAGGAGCATCGCCCGCCAGCGGGCTCCTACGGCCACCAACAGGATTTCGACGTGCAAGAACTTCCCTACGCCTTCGGCGAACCGCCACTGACCGCCCGGTTGCGCGCCAGCCCCGAGGACTTCCAGGTCGAGGAGATCCTCGGCTACGACGCCGACGGTGCCGGCGAGCACGCCTTGCTGTGGGTGGAAAAGCGCGGCGCGAACACCGACTGGGTCGCGCGCGAGCTGGCGAAATTCGCCGGCGTGCCGCAGGTCGCGGTCGGCTACGCCGGAATGAAGGACCGCCATGCGGTGACCCGGCAGGCCTTCTCGGTGCAACTGGCCGGCAAACCCGACCCGGACTGGTCGGCGTTTCCGCGTGCGGAAGTGAAGGTGCTGGCGGCGACGCGGCATTCGCGCAAGCTGAAGCGCGGCGCGTTGCGCGGCAACCGCTTCGTGCTGGTGCTGCGCGAAGTGCAGGGCGACCGCACGGCGGCCGAACGGGTGCTGGAGCAGATCGCCGCGCGCGGCGTGCCCAACTACTTCGGCGAACAGCGCTTCGGCCGCGAAGGCGGCAACGTGGCGCAGGCGCGGGCGATGTTCGGCGGGCGCCGGGTCGATCGCGACAAGCGCTCGTTCCTGCTGTCGGCGGCCCGCTCGCAGATATTCAACGGTGTGCTGGCGGCACGGGTCGAACGCGGCGCCTGGGACAGCCCGCTGGACGGCGAGATCTGGTCACTGGCCGGCTCACGCTCGTGGTTCGGGCCGGAACCGTTCGACGCCACGCTGGCGGAACGGCTGGCGCGCGGTGACATCCATCCGTCCGGCCCGTTGTGGGGGCAGGGCGAGCCGCCGAGCCAGGGCGAGGCCGGCGCGCTGGAACGCGAGATCGGTGCGGCGAACAGCGATCTGGCCGACGGCCTGGCGGCGGCGCGGATGGAGCAGGAACGCCGTCCGCTGCGACTGCTGCCGAAGGACCTGCGCTGGCACTGGCTGGGCGACGACGCGCTGGAATTGTCGTTCGAACTGCCTGCCGGCGCGTACGCCACGGTGGTCGTGCGCGAGCTGGCCTCATCGACCGCCACTTGAACCGGCGACCGGCGCGATGCGCTGTATGACCTTGCCGTCGCTATCCAGGAAAGTCAGGCTCGGCGTGCCCGTGTCGGGCACCTCCAGCAGCAGTCGTTTGTGCCCGGCGCCATCCATCAGAGCGAGCCTGGCAACACCATCGTCATCGCGCCCGACCCAGATGCGCCGATGCCCTTGCCGGTTCTCCGGGCTGTCGGATACGGTCAAGCCGGCCATACGATCCTCGTGGTCGTACACGCCGAGCAACTGGACGACCTGGTTGGCGTTATAGCGGTCGAACGACAGGCTGCCACCGGAATCCACCACCTCGCCCTTGGCATTGCGATGCCCGCCGAAGATCAGGCCGCCAGTCTCCGAGCCCTCGTCGTTGTAGAACAGCATGCCCGCCTGTGGGCGGTCGAAGGCTTGTTCGTGACCTTTCACGATGATGCCTGGCAGACGAGCGTGGTCGGAGATCACCATGCGCAGCGTGCCGTCGGGCTCGACAATGTTGATGCGTTGCACGTCCAGTGTGTCGAACTTCGTCCGTGAGGCGGCGGCACCCAGGACCGTGACAGCGAATACGGCGGTAAGCAGACCGGAGTAGATCATCAGGAAACGCTGGCCGAGCGGGCGCATGGAAGATCCTCTTTGTGGCGGGATGGTTTGAGCACGCCGAGAAAGTCAGCTCGAGCGTAGCAGGACGATCACCGCGCCGGTGCCACCCAGGGCCGGCCGCGCCGAGGCGAAAGCGATCACGTCGTCGCGTCGGCGCAGCAGGCGGTCGGCAAGGCCCTTCAGCACCGGTCCGGCGGCCTTCGAGCGCAGCCCCTTGCCGTGCACGATGCGCACGCAGCGCAGGCCGCGCTGCTTCGCCTCGGCCAGAAAGGCGGTGATGCTGGCCTGCGCGGCGGCGGCGTTCATCTGGTGCAGGTCGAGGTCGTCCTGCACGCTGAACTGGCCGCGCTTGAGCTGGCGCAGCAGCTTCGGCGGATAACCGTCGCGCAGATAGCCCAGTTCCTCGCCCACCTCGATCGCGGCGGGGTCGAACGCCATGTCCAGCAATTCGCCCGGCACCGCGGCTTCGTCTGCCTCCAGCATGCGTGGATGCGGCGCCGGCCGGGTGGCGGCCGGCGGCGCCGCCACCGGGTCGAGCGGGCGCACGTCGCCGATCGCCTCGCGGAACAGGCGGCTGTCCTCGGCGTCGATCGGGGCGGGCGTGCGGCGCTTCATGCGCCCATGCTACCCAATGGCGCAGCGAGTGAAACCGGCGGCGCGCTCCGGTAGACTTCAGGCAATGAAATGCGCGCCTCGACGGGACCGTCGGCGCGCCTGCAGTCAGCTTTCGACGGAGCGTCATGCGAGTTCTGGTCAGCAACGATGATGGCGTGGATGCCCCGGGCATCCACGTGCTTGCCGAGCGTCTCGGCGAAGTGGCCGAAGTGACGGTGGTGGCGCCGGATCGCGACCGCTCCGGCGCCAGCAATTCGCTGACGCTCGACGCGCCGTTGCGCGTGCTGCCGATGGGCAACGGCTACTACCGCGTGGCCGGCACCCCGACCGATTGCGTGCACCTGGCGCTGTCCGGCCTGCTGGACGAGGAGCCCGACATGGTCGTGTCCGGCATCAACAACTCGGCCAACCTCGGCGACGACGTGATCTATTCCGGCACGGTGTCGGCGGCGATGGAAGGGCGCTTCCTGGGGCTGCCGGCGATCGCGGTGTCGCTGGTCAGCCACGACCACAAGGGCGTGCATTACGACTCGGCGGCGAAGGCGGTGTTGCTGCTGATGCAGCGGCTGCTGGTCGATCCGCTGCCGGCCGACACCATCCTCAACGTCAACGTGCCGGACCGGCCGTGGGCACAGATCGAGGGCTTCGAGGTGACCCGGCTGGGTCGCCGCCATCGTGCCGCGCCGTGCATCGCGCAGACCGATCCGCGCGGCCGGCCGATCTGGTGGATCGGCCCGGCTGGCGAGGTGGACGATGCCGGCCCCGGCACCGATTTCAATGCCGTGCGGCGCGGCTTCGTTTCCGTCACGCCGATCCATGTCGACCTGACCCGGTTCCAGGCGCTGGAGAAAGTGAGCAGCTGGATGCGGCCGCTGAGCGACGCGCTGGCATCCGGCCGGACCAGCAGTGACGAGGCGGCCTGAGCCATGACCGTCTATCCATTGCCTGCCGCGGACCTGAAGGGCGAGGGGATGACCTCGCAACGCGCGCGTGACCGGCTCGTGGCGATCCTGCGGGAAGGCGGCATTCGCGATCCGCGGGTGATCGAGGTGATCCGCAACTTGCCGCGGCACCACTTCATCGACCAGGCGCTGCATTCGCGCGCGTACGAAAACGACGCGCTGCCGATCGGCCACGGCCAGACCATTTCGCAACCGTGGGTGGTGGCGCGCATGACCGAGGCGCTGATCGAGTTCGGCATCCCGCAGAAAGTGCTGGAGATCGGCACCGGTTCCGGCTACCAGGCCGCGGTGCTGGCGGCACTGGTGCCGCAGGTGTTCACGGTGGAACGGATCGAGGCGCTGCTGCGCCAGGCGCGCCGGCGCTTTCGCCAGCTCGGCCTGACCAACCTGCGCTCGCGCTATGACGACGGCAAGCTGGGGTGGGCGGACGAGGCGCCGTTCGACGCGATCATCCTCACCGCCGCCGGCGACACCATCCCCACCCGCATCCTCGACCAGCTCGGCCCCACCGGCGTGCTGGTGGCGCCGGTCGGCTCGCCCAGCCGGCAGACCCTGATCCGCATGCGCGGCGACGGGCAGGGCGATTTCATCCAGGAGGAACTGGGCGCGGTCAGTTTCGTGCCGCTGCTGGGCGGGATCGGCTGATGCGCCTGTTCGGGGCACTTTATGCGCGTGCGCTGACCTGGGCACGCGAGCCGAGGGCGCTGTATTACCTGTCCGGGCTGAGTTTCGTCGAGTCGTTCATCTTCCCGATTCCGCCGGAAGTGATGCTGGCGCCGATGATGCTGGGCAAGCGGCACAAGGCGTTCTTCTTCGCGAACATCAGCCTGTTGTTTTCGCTGCTGGGCGCGCTGGTGGGCTACATGCTGGGCCATTGGGCGTTCCATGCCCTGCGGCCGGTGCTCGGCACGCTGCACCTGCTGGCGCCGATCGAGCAGGGCGTGGCGACCTTGAGCAAGCAGATGGTCGAACATCGCTGGGGCATGTTCGGCGTGCTGATCCTGGCCGCGCTGCAGCCGGTGGTGCCGATGAAGTTCGTCACCTGGGCCTGCGGCATCATCGGCGTGCCGATCCTGCCGTTCCTGGCCTGCATCGGGCTCGGCCGCGGCAAGCGCGTATGGCTGCTGGCGCTGCTGATCCGCCTGTTCGGCGAACGCGCCGAGCATATCCTGCACAAGTACATCGAGTGGATCGGCTGGATCGCGCTGGTGGCGTTGGCCCTACTGCTGGTGTGGTGGTTCTGGCTGCGTTGAGCGGGGTTGCCCCGGCGGGCGGGGTTGCATGAAAAATGCCGCCCGCCTCGGTATGCTGGAACGCATGGACCGATATCTCCCAAGGCTGGCCGTCCTGGCTGCGACCGCGCTGCTCGCCGCCTGCGGCACCCTGCGCAGCTCGGTCGTGGTGGAGCCGGTGGCCGGCAGCAGCTACGGCAACCTTCCGGCCCACGTAGCGCCGACGCCCTCGCGTACGCCGATACCGGGTGGCAGCTACGTAGTGGCGAAGGGCGACACGCTGTACTCGATCGCGTTCCGCAAGGGCGTGGATTTCCGCGACTTGGCACAGTGGAACGGGGTTGCCGCGCCATACACGATCTGGCCGGGACAGAAGTTGACTCTGTCGCCGCCGGCCGGGGCGGCGGTGCCGCACACGGCGGCCATGCCCGGCCATGTGGCCAGTGCTCCGCCGGTCGCAGCTGCATCCGGCCGGGCGGCCAGTCCCTCCCCCGCTGCGGGCGCACCCGTGTTCGAGCCGGTGACGGCGCCTGTTGCGGCGCCCGCCACGCCAGTCGCCAGCGGGTCGGCCGCACCGCCGGCGACCGCCGCGACCATCCCGGGCCACGCCATTGCACCGGCCGCCGTCGCGGCAGCTACCGCCGCGGTGCCGGTCGCCGGTGTGCCGACCGCCCCGCCGGCGACCATGCCGCCCCCGGCACCGGTCGCTGCGGGTGTCTCGCGCGTGGTCAGCGGCGTGCAATGGCGCTGGCCGGCCGATGGCACCGTGATCGGCCGGTTCCGCAGCGGTGACGCGATTCCCGGGATCGGGATCGCCGGCAAGTCGGGCGATCCGGTGCGCGCCGCCGCCGATGGCGTGGTGGTGTACAGCGGCAATGGCCTGGTCGGCTACGGCGAGCTGGTGATCATCAAGCACAACGACAGCTTCCTGTCCGCCTACGGCCACAACCGCAAGCGCCTGGTCAAGGAAGGCCAGCGGGTCAGCATGGGCCAGCAGATCGCCGAGATGGGCTCGACCGGCACCACCCGCGACGAGCTGGAATTCCAGATCCGCAAGGACGGCAATCCGGTCGATCCGCTGGGCTACCTGCCAGGAAAATAAGCTCTTTGTGAATAGTGCGGCCATGGATGGCCGCCCGTGTGATTTTGGCGATCAGGGACGAGCGCTAAAGAATGAACGCGGCGACCACGTGGCGCCCTTCGCCGGCGAGCAGGTTGTAGGTGCGTGCGGCAGCGGCGTTGTCCATGACCTCGATGCCGACGCCCTTGCGCAGGAAACCCGCCATGAACGCCGCTGCCGGGAAGACCTGGCGTTCGCCGGTGCCCAGGATCACCAGTTCCGGCCGCAACGCCAGCAGGGCCTCGACATGGCCGGCGTCCAAGGTACCGGCGGCGGTCACCGGCCAGTCCTCGATCGCCTGGTCGGGCGTCAGCAGGAAGCTCGCGACCAGTTCGCGATCGATCACGGTGATGCCGCGCGCACCGACGCGGCGTATGTAGAGGTAGCCCTCGGGACGTTCGAGCGACAGGTCCATCAGCGTGGCAGGGCGATCTTCGGCTCGTCGGTGTTGCGGCGGAACAGCACCACGACATGGCCGATCTGGTGGATCGGCTCGGCCCCGGTGCCGGTGGTCAGCACGTCGATCTGGGCCTGCCGCTCGTCCTTGTCGCCGCCGGAGAGCTTCACCTTGACCAGTTCGTGGATCTCCAGCGCCAGGCCCAGTTCCTTCACCACGGCCTCGGTGGCGCCCTTGTTGCCAAGCAGGATGACCGGGCTCAGGTCATGGGCGAGGCTGCGCAGGTAGCGGATCTGCGAGGGGGAAAGGGCCATGCGGCGGTGCTCGATTCGCGGTAAATGAACGGCAAAGGGTATCATGCGCCATCCCGTTCCCCAATCGGCGACTGTGACGACATGGCCCGCAGCAAGAGCAGCGCAGTCTGGCTGCGCGAACACTTCAATGACGAATATGTGAAGAAGGCCCAGGCCGAGGGCCAGCGTTCGCGTGCGGTGTACAAGCTGGAGGAACTGATCGAGCGCGACCGCCTGCTGAAGCCGGGCATCAACGTGGTCGACCTCGGCGCGGCGCCGGGCAGCTGGTCGCAGCTGGTGCGCAACCGGCTGGGCGACAGCGGCAAGGTGTTCGCACTGGACATCCTGCCGATGCAGAGCATCGCCGGGGTGGATTTCCTGCAGGGCGATTTCCGCGAAGAAAGCGTGCTGCACGAGCTGGAATCCCGCCTGGAAGGGCTCAGGGTGGATCTTGTGCTGTGCGATATGGCCCCCAATATGAGTGGAGTGGCGCTGGCTGACCAGATCCGGGCCATGGGCCTGGCCGAACTGGCGCTGGATTTCAGTCGGCAGTGGCTCAGGCCGGGCGGCTCGTTCCTGATCAAATTGTTCCAGGGAGTCGGCTTTGATGATTACTTGCGCAGCTTGCGTGCGGACTTCACCCGCGTAACCATGCGTAAACCTAAGGCCTCTCGCGCACGTTCGCGTGAGGTGTACGCGCTGGCGGTGGGGTTCAAGCCAACCGTCGCGCATCCGGGCGAGAACCGTGCATGAATGAAACAGCGAAAAACGTGTTGCTCTGGGTGATCATCGCGGTGGTCCTGTTCACCGTGTTCCAGAGCTTCAACCCGCGCGGCGCGGCCTCGTCCGACCTGCCGTACAGCTCGTTCGTGCAAAGCGTGGACAACGGCAACGTCGCCACCGCCACGATCGGCGCCGACCAGCCGGCCACCATCAGTGGCAAGCTGAAGGACGGCAGCCCGTTCCGCACGGTCGCGCCGATGCTCGGCTTCTCCACCAACGCGGTGGTCAAGCAGATGCAGGACAAGGGCGTCGAGGTCCGCCAGGACCCGTCCGAGGGCTTCTCGCTGATCGGCCTGCTGATCAGCTGGCTGCCGGTGCTGCTGATCGTGGGCGTGTTCATCTGGTTCATGCGCCAGATGCAGTCCGGCGGCGGTGGCCGCGGCGCGATGAGCTTCGGCCGTTCGCGCGCCAAGCTGCAGGGCGAGGACCAGATCAAGGTCAACTTCAGCGATGTCGCCGGTTGCGACGAAGCGAAGGAGGAGGTCGGCGAGCTGGTCGAGTTCCTGCGCGATCCGGGCCGCTTCCAGAAGCTCGGCGGCAAGATTCCGCGCGGCGTGCTGATGGTCGGCCCGCCCGGCACCGGCAAGACCCTGCTGGCCAAGGCGATCGCCGGCGAGGCGAAGGTGCCGTTCTTCTCGATCTCCGGCTCCGACTTCGTCGAGATGTTCGTCGGCGTGGGCGCCAGCCGCGTGCGCGACATGTTCGAGCAGGCCAAGAAGCACGCGCCGTGCATCATCTTCATCGACGAGATCGACGCGGTCGGCCGCCATCGCGGCGCCGGCCTGGGCGGCGGCCACGACGAGCGCGAGCAGACGCTGAACCAGCTGCTGGTCGAGATGGACGGCTTCGAGGGCACCGAAGGCATCATCGTGATCGCCGCGACCAACCGTCCCGACGTGCTGGATCCGGCGTTGCTGCGCCCGGGCCGCTTCGACCGCCAGGTCGTGGTGGGCCTGCCCGACGTGCGCGGCCGCGAGCAGATCCTCAAGGTGCACATGCGCAAGGTGCCGACCGCCAGCGACGTCGACGCGATGACCATCGCGCGCGGCACGCCCGGCTTCTCCGGCGCCGACCTGGCCAACCTGGTCAACGAGGCGGCGCTGTTCGCCGCGCGCGAGAACGCGCGCGAGGTGCGCATGAGCCACCTGGACAAGGCGCGCGACAAGATCCTGATGGGCACCGAGCGTCGCTCGATGGCGATGAGCGAGGACGAGAAGAAGCTTACCGCCTACCACGAGGCCGGCCATGCCATCGTCGGCCGGCTGGTGCCCGAGCATGATCCGGTCTACAAGGTCACGATCATCCCGCGCGGGCGCGCGCTGGGCGTCACCATGTACCTGCCCGAGGGCGACAAGTACAGCATCAACCGCGTGGCGATCCAGTCGCAGCTGTGTTCGCTGTACGGCGGCCGGGTGGCCGAGGAGCTGATTTTCGGTGCCGACAAGGTCACCACCGGCGCCTCCAACGACATCGAGCGGGCCACCAAGATGGCGCGCAACATGGCGACCAAGTGGGGCCTGTCCGACGAACTGGGCCCGATCACCTACGGCGAGGACGAGGACGAGGTGTTCCTGGGCCGTTCGGTGACCCAGCACAAGAGCATCTCCAACGAGACCGCCAGCAAGATCGACGAGGTGGTGCGCGGCATCCTCGACCGTGCCTATGCGCGCAGCAAGGAGTTGCTGACGGCGAACCTCGACAAGCTGCATGCCATGGCCGAGGCCTTGCTGCAGTACGAGACGATCGACGCGCACCAGATCGACGACATCATGGCCGGTCGCGTGCCCGGTCCGCCGGCGGACTGGACCAAGGACGCCTCGGCCGGCACCACGCCGCCGCCTCCGCCGCCGAAGGGCGGTGCGGGCTCGGCCGTGGGCAAGGTGGGCGATCCGGCGCCGCAGAGTCGTACGGGCCTGGACGGCTGAGCGGTAGGCCAGGCTGTTGCCTGATGCAACGATGGAAGAGGGCGGCCATGGGCCGCCCTCCGCACATGGGCGGTCGGCATCGGCTCGACCGGCATCGGCACGACATGATGAAACTCGATGAAGAAATTTTTCAAAAAGGGTTGACGCAGGCGGATGGAGTCTGAATAATTCCGCTTCTTGCTTCACCGCCTCGGTGCCGAGCATCGAAGCGAAGCGGCAAACAAGTTTTTCAGTGCGCCCGTAGCTCAGTTGGATAGAGTACCTGGCTACGAACTAGGTGGTCGGGAGTTCGAATCTCTCCGGGCGCACCATTTTTATTCGGCGAGACGGGGTGCATGCGCCCCGTTTTGTTTTCGACGGAGGTGATGGCTGCCTTGCGTTGAAAACGATGGTTCGGTGTCACAAGGTGTGCTTCGATACGGATTGACTGGGCAAGGTGTCACCCGTAACATTCCAAGGCTCCGGCGGGTCATGTCGGGGTTCGATAACGGGGTATAGCTCAGTCTGGTAGAGCGTTGCGTTTGGGACGCAAAAGTCGGGGGTTCGAATCCCTCTACCCCGACCAGCGACACGTTCTGCTGCAGCGACTGCGCCTGTAGCTCAACCGGATAGAGCATCGGCCTTCTAAGCCGACGGTTGCAGGTTCGAGTCCTGTCTGGCGCACCAGTATCAAACGATGGTGGATGTAGCTCAGCTGGTTAGAGTCCCGGATTGTGATTCCGGTTGTCGTGGGTTCGAATCCCATCATCCACCCCAGTTTCAAACCCAGGTTTCCTGGGCCGTTAGCTCAGTTGGTAGAGCAGTTGACTCTTAATCAATTGGTCGAAGGTTCGAATCCTTCACGGCCCACCAATCTGGCAAAACGCCGATCGCATGCGATCGGCGTTTTGCTTTTTGTGCCGCGTGGCACGACGGCGCCCCGCTGCAGTCCGGAGCGTGTGCGACGGCCTTGGCCATGCGCTTGTGCTGCACGGTGGGGCGACCGTAAAATGGTCCGCTTTCGTATAAGGGAATCATCGACTTAGACGGGCGCGACCGACAGGGCCGGGCCACTGCCGGATTTTCCCGGCAGGTGGCAATCGGGTTGAGAATCCTGTAGTTACGTACGTCTGGCGGGGATGGCGAGGCGAAAGTGGCGGAATTGGTAGACGCACCAGATTTAGGTTCTGGCGGTTAACCCCGTGGGGGTTCGAGTCCCCCCTTTCGCACCATGTCCCGCTGGTTTCCTTAGTTTTTGCAGGCGACCGTTGTCGCCAGGGCCCCTGTGGCGGGTCCACAACATCAGGTAGTACCAGGAGACGTCATGCAGGTTTCGGTTGAGAACATCGGCACGCTCGAGCGCAAGCTCACGGTGAAGTTTCCGGCGGAGCGGTTCGAGACGCAGGTGAGCGCGCGCATTGCGGAGATGGGCCGCACGGTGCGCCTGAAGGGCTTCCGCCCGGGCAAGGTGCCGACGACGGTGATCAAGCAGCGTTTCGGCGACCAGGTGCGGGGCGAGGTGCTGTCCGAGTTGATCGGCAGCACGCTGCGCGAGGCGGTGCAGCAGGAGAAGCTGCAGCCGATCGCGAATCCGGCGATCGACACCACCGGCAAGCCGGAGAACGGCGAGATCGCCTACACCGCGACGTTCGAGATCATGCCGGAGTTCCCCGAGATCGACGTCGCCGGCCTCGAGATCACCCGCCCGGTGGCGGTGGTGACCGATGCCGACATCGACAAGATGCTGGAAACCCTGCGCCAGCAGCGCCGCAGCTTCGATGAAGTGGACCGCGCTTCGGTCGAGGGCGATTTCGTGATGTTCGAGTACTCGGCCGAAGCCGGCGACTACCGCTTCCCGGCCGAGGGCCTGGAGCGTGCGGGGAGCGTGCTGGGTTCGGGGACCCTGTTCAAGGCGCTCGACGAGGCACTGGCAGGTCGCCAGGCCGGGGACGATTTCGATGCCGAGATCGCCTTCCCGGAGGATTTCCGCAACGAGCAGCTGGCAGGCAAGACCGCCAAGGTCGGTTTCCGGATCATCAAGGTGCAGGAGCCGAAGCTGCCGGCGGTCGATGCCGAGTTCGCCAAGCTGTTCGGCATTGCCGACGGCGACCTGGAGGCGTTCCGCAAGGAAGTGCGTGCGAACCTCGAGCGCGAGTTGAAGGCGGCGCTGATGGGTCGCCTGAAGTCCGAGGTGGCCGAGAAGCTGGCCGACGCGCACACCGGGCTGGACGTGCCGCGGCTGATGGTGCAGTCCGAGGCGCGCAACCTGGCCGCCGGCAGCGTGCCGCAGGGCCAGCAGCCGCCCCCGCAGCTGATCGATGCGGCGATGCCGATCGCGCGCAAGCGGGTGATCGCCGGCCTGCTGATGGGCGAAATCGCCCGCAAGCGCGAGATCAAGATCGACCGCAAGCGCGTGGCCGAGCAGCTGGCGGCGATCGCCTCGACCTACGAGGAGCCGGAGAAGGTCATTGAACTCTACAACGGCGACCCCCAACTGATGTCCGGGCTGCAGAATCGCGTGATGGAAGACCAGGTGGCAGAGTGGGTGGCGGAACATGCCAGGACCAACCAGCTGGACCTGAGCTTCGACGACGTGATGCGCCCGGTCAACGCCTGAGCGATTTCGCCAGGCCCATCAAGCGGAGAGCTGCAAACATGGCCATGGATCCGATCCAGAACCTCAATTTGGTACCGATGGTCGTCGAGCAGACCGCTCGCGGCGAGCGCTCTTACGACATCTACTCGCGCCTGTTGAAGGAGCGGGTGATCTTCCTGGTGGGCGAGGTCAACGATCAGGTCGCCAACCTGATCGTTGCGCAGATGCTGTTCCTGGAGTCGGAGAACCCGGACAAGGACATCAACTTCTACATCAACAGTCCCGGCGGCGCGGTCACGGCTGGTCTGGCGATCTACGATACCATGCAGTTCATCAAGCCGAACGTCAGCACGATGTGCATCGGCCAGGCTTGCAGCATGGGCTCGTTCCTGTTGATGGCAGGCGCCAAGGGCAAGCGTTTCGCCCTGCCGAACTCGCGCATCATGATCCACCAGCCTTCGGGCGGCGCGCAGGGCCAGGCCACCGACATCGAGATCCAGGCGCGCGAGATCCTGTATATCCGCGAACGCCTGAACAAGCTGTACGTCCAGCATACCGGCCAGCCGCTGGAGAAGATCGAGGCGGACATGGAACGCGACCGTTTCATGAGTCCGGTCGACGCCAAGGCTTACGGGCTGATCGACGAGGTGCTCGACAAACGGGCCGGCGAAACGGTGAAATCGGCCTGATTTCCGGGCTGAACCCCAGGGTCGCGGGATGGGCTCTGCGCCTGCAGGCAGGCGCGGGGCCCTGTGCTATTCTCGCGGCGCACACAGATTTACCAGCGGGATCGAAAGTATGAGCGACGACCGGCAGGGGCGTTCCAGCGACAGCGGCAAGATTCTCTATTGCTCGTTCTGCGGCAAGAGCCAGCATGAAGTGCGCAAGCTGATCGCGGGTCCGTCCGTGTTCATCTGCGACGAGTGCGTGGAGCTGTGCAACGACATCATCCGCGAGGAGCTGGAGGAAAAGGCGGCTTCCGGCCGCACCCAGCTGCCCAAGCCCAAGGAGATCCGCGAATCGCTGGACCAGTACGTGGTGGGCCAGACCCGCGCCAAGAAGGCGCTGGCGGTGGCGGTGTACAACCACTACAAGCGGATCGAGTCGCGCCAGAAGAGCGACGACATCGAGCTGGGCAAGTCCAATATCCTGCTGATCGGCCCGACCGGTTCGGGCAAGACGCTGCTGGCCGAAACGCTGGCGCGCCTGCTCAACGTGCCGTTCACGATCGCCGACGCCACCACGCTGACCGAAGCCGGCTACGTGGGCGAGGATGTCGAGAACATTATCCAGAAGCTGCTGCAGAAGTGTGACTACGACGTCGAGAAGGCACAGTCGGGCATCGTCTACATCGACGAGATCGACAAGATCTCGCGCAAGAGCGAGAACCCGTCGATCACCCGTGACGTATCCGGCGAAGGCGTGCAGCAGGCGCTGCTGAAGCTGATCGAGGGCACGCTGGCCTCGGTGCCGCCGCAGGGCGGGCGCAAGCATCCGCAGCAGGAATTCCTGCAGGTCGACACCAAGAACATCCTGTTCATCTGCGGCGGCGCGTTCGCCGGGCTGGAGAAGGTCATCCAGCAACGCTCCGAGAATACCAGCATCGGCTTCTCCGCCGAGGTGCGCAGCAAGGAGCGCACCGAGAACCTGGGCAAGGTGCTGGCCGATGTGGAGCCGGCCGACCTGGTGCGTTTCGGCCTGATCCCGGAATTCGTCGGCCGCCTGCCGGTGGTGGCCACGCTGGACGAGCTGGACGAGGCGGCGCTGGTGAAGATTCTCACCGAGCCGAAGAACGCCGTCACCAAGCAGTTCAGGCGGCTGTTCGAGATGGAGGAGGTGGAGCTGGAGTTCCGCCCCGAGGCGCTGCAGGCGATCGCCCGCAAGGCGCTCAAGCGCAAGACCGGCGCACGCGGCCTGCGCACCATCCTGGAGCAGGTGCTGCTGGACACGATGTACGAACTGCCTTCGCTGGAGCACGTCAGCAAGGTGGTGGTGGATGACGCGGTGATCGAAGGCCAGGCCGAGCCCTACCTGATCTACCGCGGCAGCCTGCAGCAGCGCGTTGCCGGCGAAGGCGGCGACGCAGCCTGACGATTTTTACTCGGTCTGTCGCAACGACGGCTCCGGCGGATTTGCCGGGGCCGTTTTGTTTTCGGCGGTCCGCATGCCTTGAGTCGGCCTCCGGCCGCCTCCACTTGACGAGTTGAAACGCCCGGCGCAGTGTCGGGACGCACCCAGATCCGAATCCCGAGGGACCCCTTTCCCCATGGCCAAGAACGCCCCCCTTCCTGTCGTGCTGGACGCTCTGCCGGTGTTGCCGTTGCGCGACGTGGTGGTCTACCCGCACATGGTCATCCCGCTGTTTGTCGGTCGCGACAAGTCCATGCGCGCACTGGAGCGCGCGATGGAGGGCGAGCGCCAGATCCTGCTTGTCGCGCAGAAAAGCCCGGATATCGACGACCCGGAGGCCTCCGACCTGCACCAGATCGGCACGCTGGCCGGCGTGCTGCAGTTGCTGAAACTCCCCGACGGCACGGTCAAGGTGCTGGTCGAGGGCCAGTCGCGCGTGGCGATCGAGGATTTCCAGGAAGAGGGCGGCATGCTCACCGCCCGCTCGCGCGTGATCGAGCCGGTCTACAACGCCAAGGAACGCGAGCTCGACGTGGTCTCGCGCACGCTGATCTCGCTGTTCGAACAGCTGGTCAAGCAGAGCCGCAAGCTGCCGCCGGAAGTGCTGGCCAGCCTGTCCGGCATCGACGATCCGTCGCGCGTGGCGGACTCCATCGCCGCACACCTGTCCGTGCGCATGGCCGACAAGCAGAAGGTGCTGGAGACCGCCGACGTCGGCCAGCGGCTGGAGCTGCTGATCGGCCTGGTCGATGGCGAAATGGATCTGCAGCAGGTGGAGAAGCGCATCCGCGGCCGGGTCAAGTCGCAGATGGAGAAGAGCCAGCGCGAGTACTACCTGAACGAGCAGATGAAGGCGATCCAGAAGGAGTTGGGCGACAGCGAGGATGGCCCGAACGAGATCGAGGAGCTGCAGAAGAAGATCGAGGGTTCCGGCATGCCCAAGGCCGTGCTGACCAAGGCACGGCAGGAATTCGGCAAGCTCAAGCAGATGTCGCCGATGTCGGCCGAGGCCACGGTGGTGCGCAACTACCTCGACTGGCTGGTCGGCGTGCCGTGGAAGAAGCGCAGCAAGGTGCGCAAGGACCTGCAGCTGGCGCAGGAAGTGCTCGACGCCGATCACTTCGGCCTGGAAAAGGTCAAGGACCGCATCCTCGAATATCTCGCCGTGCAGCAGCGCGTATCCGTGATGAAGGGACCGATCCTGTGCCTGGTCGGTCCGCCCGGCGTGGGCAAGACCTCGTTGGGGCAGTCGATCGCCAAGGCGACCAACCGGAAATTCGTGCGCATGAGCCTCGGCGGCGTGCGCGACGAGGCCGAGATCCGCGGCCACCGGCGAACCTATATCGGCTCGATGCCGGGCCGCATCGTGCAGAACATCAACAAGGTGGGCACCAAGAACCCGTTGTTCGTGCTGGACGAGATCGACAAGATGTCGATGGACTTCCGCGGCGATCCGTCGTCGGCGCTGCTGGAGGTGCTCGACCCGGAGCAGAACCACGCGTTCAACGATCATTACCTCGAGGTCGACCTGGACTTGTCCGAGGTGATGTGGGTCGCCACCGCAAACTCGCTGAACATCCCCGGGCCGCTGCTGGATCGCATGGAAGTCATCCGCATCCCCGGCTACACCGAGGATGAGAAGCTTGGCATCGCGCAGAAATACCTGCTGAAGAAGCAACTCAAGGCGAATGGCCTGAAGCCGGAAGAGCTTAGCGTCACCGAGGACGCCCTGCGCGACATCGTGCGCTACTACACGCGCGAGTCGGGCGTGCGCAACCTGGAGCGCGAGATTTCCAAGATCTGCCGCAAGGTGGTCAAGGAGCTGGCCCTGGGCCAGGTGAAGCAGGGCAAGGCGAAGGCGACGCCGGCGAAAACGACCAAAGCCAAGGCGAAGGCCGCCCCCGGCAAGGTCAGGGTGGATTCGGCCAACCTCGACCATTACCTGGGCGTGCGCCGTTTCGATTTCGGCCGCAAGGAATTGCAGAACGAAGTGGGCCTGGTCACCGGGCTGGCCTGGACCCAGGTCGGCGGCGAGCTGCTCAGCATCGAGGCCTCGGTGGTGGCGGGCAAGGGCCGGCTGGTGCACACCGGCCAGCTCGGCGACGTCATGAAGGAATCGATCCAGGCCGCATTGTCGGTGGTGCGCGCACGCGCGGATCGGCTGGGCATCGATCCGGAGTTTCACCAGAAGTTCGACATCCACGTGCACGTGCCCGAGGGTGCCACGCCCAAGGACGGCCCCAGTGCGGGCATCGGCATGTGCACGGCGCTGGTCTCCGCGTTGACCAAGGTGCCGGTGCGCTCCGAGGTGGCGATGACCGGCGAGATCACCTTGCGTGGCCGCGTGCTGCCGATCGGCGGGCTCAAGGAAAAACTGCTGGCGGCGCATCGCGGCGGCATCACCACGGTGATCATTCCTGAGGACAACAAGAAGGACCTGGCCGACATGCCGGCCAACATCACCTCGTCGCTGGAGATCCATCCGGTGCGCTGGATCGACGAAGTGCTGGACATCGCGCTGGAGCATCCGCTGCGGCCGAATCCGGCCAAGACGGAGACGTCGACTGCGGTGGCTGGCGAATCGGCGGAAGCGCATTCGCTCACGCATTGATCCGGTCGGATCGTTCCTTGCCGCATCCGCATGAACCTGTCCTGCTCCGGCAGGGCAGGTTCTGCCGTTTTCGCCGCGGGTCGGCGAAGTTTCGCCCTAGTCTTCCGGCACCTGTTTTGCAAGCGGTTTCGCGGGCCGCGAATCTTCCGGAAACGTTGCTGTGGCTTGTGTTGCGGATTCCGGCAGGGCACTGGTATAAAGGCGATACCGCAGTCCCGGCGTTACTTCATTCAGCGCAGCGATGCGGGGTTGCGTTACGGCGTTAGTCTCGAGCCAGCCATCCATGCCGTCGTTGTCTCGTCCTCACGGACGACTGCGTCAGGCGAAATCGAACAAGGGAGTTTTTCAATGAACAAAACCGATCTGATCAATGCCATCGCCGAGAAGGCCGAGCTGACCAAGGCCGATGCGGGCCGCGCGCTCGAAGCCTTCTTCGAAACCGTGCAGAAGTCGTTGAAGAAGGGCGAGGATGTCTCGGTGGTTGGCTTCGGCACGTTCACTGTGCGCAAGCGCGCCGCGCGTACCGGCCGCAATCCGCGCACCAACGAAGCGATCAAGATCAAGGCCTCGAAAGTGCCTGCGTTCAAGGCTGGCAAGACCCTCAAGGATGCCCTAAACTAAGCGGCTAACGCTTGGTTTCGGGTGCTTAGCTCAGCGGTAGAGCGCCGCCCTTACAAGGCGATGGTCGTAGGTTCGATCCCTACAGCACCCACCAGAAAAATGCGGAGTGGTAGTTCAGTCGGTTAGAATGCTGGCCTGTCACGCCGGAGGTCGCGGGTTCGAGTCCCGTCCACTCCGCCACAGTTCGCAAGGGCGCCCGAGTGGCGCCCTTGTCATTTGAGCGGCGCGTGTCCGTGTCGTGCATCGGCGGGATGCAGGCCGGCGCGGCGGCATCTGCCATCCGCGCGCCACGCGCTTCATGCGGCTTCACCATCTTGCGGGAAGATTTCAATGCTGCAGGCAATGCGAAACAAGATGCACGGATGGCCGTCCATCATTGTTCTGGGTCTCGCTGTTCTGGCGATGTCGCTGTTCGGCATGGAAAGTTACTTCACGTCGCGCGACAGCTCGTACGTGGCGAAGGTCGGCAAGCACGATATCGACCAGCGCGCATTCCAGGACCGGGTCAACCAGCTGCGGCAGCAAGCCAGCGCCGAGCAGGGCGAGCATTTCGATTCCAGCATGTTCGAGAAGCCCGAGACCAAGCATCGCATCCTGGACGGGATGATCGACGAGCAGTTGCTGCTGCAGGCCAACGCCGACTGGGGGCTGCGGGTGTCGGATCTGGCCATGCGCGACTACATCGCCTCGATCCCGGCGTTCCAGCTCAACGGCCAGTTCGACGGCACCAGCTACCGCGCCTGGCTGACCAGCCAGCGCAAGACGCCGGGGATGTTCGAGGACGAGGTCCGCTCGTCGCTGGCCGTCCAGTTGCTGCCGTCGGCGATCAACGACAGCACCATCGTCGATGCTGTGCAGATCGACCGCTTCCTTGGTTTGCTGACCCAGCGCCGCGACCTGCGCTATTTCCAGCTGCCACGCCCCGCACTGGCCGACAGCACGGTCGGCGATGCCGAGATCGAGGCCTGGTACAAGGCGCACCAGGCTGACTACATGAAGCCCGAGCAGGTCTCGGTGAAGTACATCGAGGTCAACGGCGCCGTGCTGCCGCTGGCGGCCGCGCCGGATGACGCGGAACTGAAGAAGCGCTACGCGAGCGAAAAGCAGCGTTTCGTGCAGCCGGAACAGCGCCTCGCCTCGCACATCCTGATCGACGTGCCGGCCAATGCCACGCCGGAGCAGCAGAAGGCCGCGCTGGCCAAGGCCGAGAAGATCGCGGCGGAAATCAATCCGGGCAACTTCGCCAAACTGGCCGAGCAGGATTCGCAGGACCTCGGCTCGCGGCGCCAGGGTGGCGACCTCGGCTGGCTGGAAAAAGGCGTGACCAGCGCGGCCTTCGACTCCGCGTTGTTCGCCCTGCAGAAGGACCAGATCTCCAAGCCGGTGCTGTCGTCGGACGGCTATCACATCATCTGGCTGCGCGACGTACGCAGCGGCGAATCCAAGCCGTTCGAGGAAGTGCGCGACCAGCTGGTGAAGGAAGCCACGGCTGCCGAACGCGACCGCACGTACAACGAAGTCGCCGGCAAGATGTCCGACAACACCTACCAGAACCCGACCTCGCTGGAGCCGGCCTCGGTGGCACTGAAGCTGCCGATCAAGACCACCGCGCTGTTCTCGCGCAAGGGCGGCGAAGGCCTGGCGGCGAATCCCAAGGTGGTTGCCGCTGCCTTCGGCGACGACGTGCTGGTACAGGGCAACAACTCCAACCTGATCGATCTGGGCAACAGCCACTCGGTGGTGATCCACGTCGACCAGCACGTGCCGGCGGTGGTCAAGCCGTTGGCCGAGGTACGCAACGACGTGCGGCAGAAGATCATCGACGAGCGCGTCGCCGCCGTCGAGAAGAAGCAGGCGGACGAAGCGCTGGCGCGCCTGCGCAAGGGCGAGTCGATCGCGGACGTGGCGAAGTCGCTGAATGCCGACGTCACCACGGCCAACGAAGTGGTTCGCCACGGCCAGATGCCGGCGCCGCTGCTGACGCAGGCGTTCCTGTTGCCGCATCCCGCGGCGGGCAAGCCGCAATACGCCGTGGTGGACATGCAGGACGGCAGCTATGTGCTGCTGGCCGTGGACAAGGTGCAGGACGGCGACCTGTCCAAGGTGCCGGCGGAACAGCGTGACGTCCTGCGCCAGCAGATGACCCAGGCCTATGGCTACGAGGCGACGCGCGAGCTGATCAGCCAGCTGAAGACCAAGACCGAGATCAAGGTCAATGAGAAGCTGATGTAGGCATTCCGCGGCGTCGGCTTGGCAAACGAAGGGGCGGCCATGGCCGCCCCTTCGTTCGTGCACGGGCGCGGGATCAGTTTGTCGCGCTGACCTGCAACACCTGGCCGGGCTTGAGCGCTTGTCCCTGCAACTGGTTCCAGCGCTGCAACTGACTGACATCCACCGCATAGTCGCGTGCGATCTGCCACAGGCTGTCGCCACGCTTGACGGTATGGGTTCTTGGCGCCGCTTGCGCACCCGCAGGGCTTTTGCCGCCGCTGGAGGCGTCGCCGGCTTGCGCCGGCATGGCCTCGCGGAATTGCTGGGCATGGCTGGCGGGCAGCAGCAGGTAGGAGGCCGCACCGGCGTCGATCATGCTGCCGCGGAACGCCGGGTTGAGCTGCTTCAGCGCATCCGCCGGCATGCCGGCGTGGTCGGCGGCCTGCGTGATCGGCATGGAGTGGGAAATGGTCATCTTCACCAGATGTTCCTCGCCCGTCAGGCTCGGCAGGCTGACATTGAAGCGCTCCGGCTCGCGCACCACACAGGCCATGGCCAGCAGCTTGGTCAGATGCTCGCGGGTCACCCTGCGTACCGGCCAGTCCGGGATCACCGGCCGCTCCGCCGGCATGCCGTGGCTGCGGATGATCCTGCGCACGCTGAATTCCCCGGCGTTGTAGGCATAGTCCGCCACGCGCCAGTCGTGGAACTGGTCGTGGTACCGCTCCAGCAATTTCATCACTGCGTGGGTAGCGGCCGGAACGTCGAGGCGGCCGTCATAACGGCGGTCCACGCGCAAGCCCATGGCGCCGGCAGTCACCGGCATCAGCTGCCACATGCCGGCCGATCGGTGCCGCTTGCCGGTTGGAGCAGGATGGAAATGGCTTTCCACCCAGGGCAGCAGCACGAATTCACCGGCGACGTCGTACTGGTCGGCCACTTGTTGTACGTAGGCCAGGCGCGGCAAGGCGGCCTGCAATTGGCTCTCGAACTGCTTCGGGTTGCGCGTATAACGCGAGGCCCAGGCCATGATCGCGGGATCGGCATCGCAGTCGGCCATGGCGAAGCTGCCTCGCAGTCGCTCCCAGATGTCGGCCTGCGGTGCCGGTGCGGGCTTGTCGATGACGGACTTGGCGGCCGGTTCGGCGGCGGGTGTTACGGGCGGGCCCTCAACCGCAGGGTTCCTGGGCGAAGGCATGCTGGCACATGCGCCAAGCAGGATCGACAGCAGCGGCGGCAGGCATCGCAGAGGCTTTCTCATCCGTGGAATCCATCCTTGGCGGAGCGTACGGCGGCAAAACGCGCGACCCGGTCGCCGCCGCCGGCGTGCAGCCGGCACCATTCGGCGACCCCCGCACTGTCGATGCGCAGGAACGGATTCGTGGCCAGCTCGCCGGCGAGGCGCACCGGCAGGGTGGGCTGGCGTTCGGCACGCAGGCGGGCGACCTCCTGCAGCCGTCGCTGCAGTTCGGGATTGGCCGGCTCGACGGTGCGGGCGAAGCGGCCATTCGCCTCGGTGTACTCATGCCCGCCGCACACCAGGGTCTCGCCCGGCAGCCGCGACAGGCGATCCAGCGAGGCGAGCATCTGCGCCGGCGTGCCCTCGAACAGGCGGCCGCAGCCCAGGCTGAACAAGGTGTCTCCGCACAGCAGCAGGCCGGCGCCGGCGTAAGCGATGTGGCTGAGGGTGTGGCCGGGGATGGCGATGACTTCGAAGCGCACGGAGGGCGCGGCCAGTTCGACCCGGTCGCCGTCGCGCACCCGCACGGTCGCTTCGTCGATGCGCTCGTCGACGGGGGCGTATACCGGCACGTCGTGGCGTGCGCGCAGCGCCGGCACGCCGCCGATATGGTCGTGGTGGTGATGGGTCAGCAGGATCGCCCGCAATTGCAGCCTGCGCTCGGTCAGCGCGCGCTCGACCACTCCGGCATCGCCCGGATCGACGACGAGGGCGTTGCCGGCGTCGTCGTGCAACAGCCAGATGTAGTTGTCGGCGAGGGCCGGTAACGGGACGAGATGCAAGGCGGGCTCCGCTGCGTTCGAGGAACATCCGGACGGGGTCCGGGATGCTGGTTCCGGGGTCAACGACAGACGCAGCCGTCCTGGGCGCGCATGAGGCGGTCGACTATAAAGTGGTGCTGTCGCCAACTCGTTAGAACAACGTTAATCGACCATGCTGCCGTTCAGCAGCGTGCGGCAGTTCCATTCCGTCTGCGACCTGCTGCCGCATCTCGCCAGCCGCTACACTCTCCGCTACAGACGAAAGGCCGGTTGCATGCATCATCGTGATGACGACATCTATGCCAGCGCGCCCTTGCGCCGGTTGCTGGATGAGCAGCGGCGGGCATTGATGCCGGAACTGCAGCGCTGCTACGGCACGCACGCGCTGCTGCTGGGCGCGTTCGCCGACGACGTACCGCCGGCGTTGCCGATGCTTGGTTGCTGGACCGTGCTGCAGCTGGCACATGGCCGTTACCGTGGCGACCTGCTGGCGTCGGCGGGCGAGCTACTGCCGTTCGTCGATGATGCGTTCGAACTGGTGCTGCTGCGGCATGCACTGGAGCAGGCACCCGACGCACCAGCCTTGCTCGACGAGGCGGTCCGCGTGCTGGCGCCGGGTGGCGTGCTGGTGCTGACCGGCGTGCATCCGGTCAGCGGCTGGTCGCCCTGGTTCCACTGGCGCACGCACGGCAGGCGGTTCGCCCTGCAGATGCCGTGGCGTCTCGGGCACCGGCTGCGGCAGGCCGGGCTGGAGGTCGAGCAGGTGCAGCGGGTAGGCCGCATCTGGCCGGGCCTCGCGGTGCACCCGGCGGTCCCGGTCAATCCCTGGGGCGGTGGCTATGTGCTGATGGCGCGCAAGCGCCGCCGCATGGCCACGCCGTTGCGGATCAGGCCGGCGCCGGTGGCCGTGCCGGCCGGCAACCGGCTGTCGCCGGGCACCCGGCGCAGTTCGGCGGTGTGACTTTCTATGGAATACGTGGATAACGATGAGCGAAGTGGAAGCATTTACCGACGGCGCCTGCCTGGGCAACCCCGGCCCGGGCGGCTGGGCTGCCTTGTTGAAGGCGAAGGGCAGCGAGCGCATGGTATCCGGCGGTGAGCCGGCCACCACCAACAACCGCATGGAACTGATGGCAGCGATCGGTGCGCTGGAGGCCTTGAAGCGACCGTGCCGGGTGACCCTCACCACCGATTCGCGCTACGTGATGCAGGGCATCGAGCAGTGGGTGCCGAAATGGCGCGCCAATGGCTGGCGCACCGCCGACAGGAAGCCGGTGAAGAACCAGGACCTGTGGCAGCGCCTGTCCGATGCAGTGGGCGCCCACCAGGTGCGCTGGCAGTGGGTAAAGGGCCACAACGGCCACATCGAGAACGAACGGGTCGACCAGGCCGCGCGTGAACAGGCCGAGCTGATGAAGGGCAGGGCATGAGGCAGATCGTTCTGGATACCGAAACCACCGGCCTGGAAGTGCGCCAGGGCCATCGACTGGTGGAAATCGCCTGCGTCGAACTGGCCGAGCGCCGGCTCACCGGCCGGCACTACCAGACCTATCTGAACCCGGATCGGGCGATCGACGAAGGCGCCCGCCTGGTGACCGGCATCGAAGACGAGTTCCTGCTCGACAAGCCGCGCTTTGCCGAGGTGGCGGAGGAATTCCTGGCCTTCATCGACGGCGCGGAACTGATCATCCACAACGCCAGCTTCGACATCGGCTTCCTCGATGCCGAGCTGGCCCGGCTGGGCGAAAACGCGGGGCGGATCGGCGACCGTTGCAGCGTGCTGGATACCCTGGCCATGGCGCGCGAGCGCTACCCCGGCCAGCGCAACAGCCTCGATGCGTTGTGCAAGCGGCTCGGCGTGGACAACTCGCGACGCGACCTGCACGGCGGCCTGATCGACGCCCAGTTGCTGGCCGACGTGTACCTGGCGATGACTTCGGGGCAGGTGGCTTTCGACCTCGGCTTCGAGGGGGCGGCCGAGCAGCGGGACGCCGTGGTAATGGCGCCGGTGGTCCTGCATGCGCGCCCGCGCGTGTTGCATGCCTCGGCCGAAGAACTCCGGCAGCATGAACAGCGCCTCGACGCATTGGACAAGAGCAGCGCGGAAGGCCGGAGCGTGTGGCGGCGGCTGGGTTGAGCGCGCGGCGCCGGGTTCAGCGGGAACGCACGATCAGCACGGTGATGTTGTCGTCGCCACCGCCGTCAAGCGCGTCCAATAGCAACTGATCCACGCATTCCTGCGCAGCCAGTTCGGAGCGTGCGACCGTGCATGCGATCGTCGCGTCACTGACGTTTTCGGTGAGCCCGTCGCTGCACAGCAGAAAGGCCGTGCCCGGCTCCAGCTGGCCCCGGGCCATGCCGATGTTCAACTGTTCGGCGGTGGTCACGCCGAGCGCCTGGGTCAGCACATTGCGCTGCGGGTGCTGCGATGCCTGCGCCGGATCGAGCCGGCCGGCCTCGACCAGCGCCTGCACCAGCGAGTGGTCGTGGCTGATCTGCCGCAAGCCCTGTTTCCACAGATAGACCCGGCTGTCGCCGACCCAGGCGACTTCGTAGCCGTCGCCGCTCGTCCGCAGTGCGGCAATCGTGGTGCCCATCGGCAGCACGTCGATGCCGTGCCGGGTTTGCGCCAGCAGCCGTTCGGCAGCTGCGTGTATCGCCTCGATCAGGCTTTGCCCGCGGCCGACCAGCTCGACCATGGTGTCGCGCACCAGGGCCGATGCCACTTCGCCATGCTGATGTCCGCCCATGCCGTCCGCGACCAGGAACAGGCCCAGCGAGGCATCGGCATAGTAGGTGTCCTCGTTGCGCGTGCGGCGCAGGCCGACGTGGGTGCCGTGTCCGAATTCGATCATGGGTACAGCATGCCGGATGTGGGGTTTGGGAGCAAAGTTGCGCGCCGGCGTCTTGAAAACTGAGCCGAACCATCTGCGCGCAACGCGAAGGGCAGCCTGCGCTGTCCCGATTCGCTTCCGACGTATCGGTCGGGCCCTGGCGGGTTCTCACCCGGTTGCATCATCGGAAAAGCAAAACGCCCCACGAGGGGGGCGTTTTGCGTATCTGGCGGAGAGGGTGGGATTCGAACCCACGGTACGCTTACACGTACGCCTGATTTCGAGTCAGGTACATTCGACCACTCTGCCACCTCTCCGAAGGGGTGCGCGTGGTCCGCGCGAGCCGGCAAGTTTACGCGGTGCTTCCGGCCGTGACAAGCGTGGCGGACGCTTGCCTGCCACGACCGGACGGACGTGCTCAGCCGGCCTTCTTCTTCGCCAGCCGCAGCCAGGTGTCGACCACCGTGTCGGGGTTGAGCGATACCGACTCGATGCCCTGGTCCATCAGCCACTCGGCCAGGTCGGGATGGTCGCTGGGGCCCTGGCCGCAGATGCCGATGTACTTGCCCTTGGCGCGGGCGGTCTTGATCGCCATGGCGAGCAGCTTTTTCACCGCCGGGTCGCGTTCGTCGAACAGGCTGGCCACGATGCTGGAGTCGCGGTCCAGGCCCAGGGTGAGCTGGGTGAGGTCGTTCGAGCCGATCGAGAAGCCATCGAAGATGTCGAGGAACTCGTCGGCGAGCAGGGCGTTGGAAGGTACCTCGCACATCATGATGACCTTGAGGTCGTGTTCGCCCTGCTTCAGGCCGTTCTTCGCCAGTACCTCGATCACCTTGCGGCCTTCGCCCAGCGTGCGCACGAACGGGATCATCACCCACACGTTGGCCAAGCCCATCACTTCGCGCACGCGCTTGACCGCCTTGCATTCCAGCCCGAACGCCTCGGCGAAGCTGGGATCGACGTAGCGGCTGGCGCCGCGGAAGCCGATCATCGGGTTCTCCTCGTGCGGCTCGTAACGGCTGCCGCCGAGCAGGTTGGCGTACTCGTTCGACTTGAAGTCGGACATGCGCACGATCACCGGTTTCGGGTACACCGAGGCGGCGATGGTGGCGATGCCCTCGGCGAGGCGGTCGACGTAGAACTCGACCGGGCCCGCATAGCCGGCGATGCGCTCGTCGATCTTCGCCTTGGTCTCGGCATCCTGCCTGGCGTATTCCAGCAGCGCCTTCGGATGCACGCCGATATGGCTGGCGATGATCATCTCCAGGCGGGCCAGGCCGATGCCGGCGTTCGGCAGCATGCCGAAGTCGAACGCGCGCTCTGGGTTGGCCACGTTCATCATGATCTTCAGCGGTGCCTCGGGCATGGCGCCGAGGTCGGCGGTTATCCGCTCGAACTTCAGGATGCCCTGGTAGATCGTGCCGGTGTCGCCCTCGGCGCAGGACACGGTAACGTCGGCGCCGTCCGGGATCAGCTCCAGCGCGTTGCCGGTGCCGACCACGGCCGGCACACCCAGCTCGCGCGCGATGATCGCCGCATGGCAGGTGCGCCCGCCGCGGTTGGTGACGATCGCCGAGGCGCGCTTCATCACCGGCTCCCAGTCGGGGTCGGTCATGTCGGCGATCAGCACGTCGCCGGGCTGCACCTTGTTCATGTCGGCCAGTGAGCGGATCACGCGCGCCTTGCCGGCGCCGATCTTCTGGCCGATGGCGCGGCCCTCGGCCAGCACCTTGCTTTTCTCGCTGAGGTGGAAGCGCTCGAGCTGGGTGGCGTGCGCGCGCGACTTCACCGTTTCCGGACGCGCCTGCACGATGTACAGCTTGCCGGTATGGCCGTCCTTCGCCCACTCGATGTCCATCGGTCGGCCGTAGTGCTGCTCGATGATCAGCGCCTGCTTCGCCAGCTCCTGCACGTCGGCATCGCTGATGCAGAAGCGGTTGCGCAGTTCGGCCGGAGTGTCCTCGGTTCTCACCCGCTCGCCAGGCGCGCTGGAATAGACCATGCGCAACTGCTTGGCGCCGAGGTTGCGGCGCAGCACGGCGGGCTTGCCGGCCTTCAGCGTGGGCTTGAACACGTAGAACTCGTCCGGGTTGACCGCGCCCTGCACGACCATCTCGCCGAGACCGTAGGAGCCGGTGACGAACACCACGTCGCGGAAGCCGGATTCGGTGTCCAGCGTGAACAGCACGCCCGCCGCGCCCACGTCCGAGCGCACCATCAGCTGCACGCCGGCGGAGAGGAACACGTCCTCGTGCTTGAAGCCCTGGTGCACGCGGTAGGCGATGGCGCGGTCGTTGTACAGCGAGGCGAAGACTTCCTTCACCTTGTGCAGCACATCCTCGATGCCGACCACGTTGAGGAAGGTTTCCTGCTGGCCGGCGAACGAGGCGTCGGGCAGGTCTTCGGCGGTGGCGGAGGAACGCACGGCCACGGCGATCCCATGCGATCGTCCCCGATCGCCAGAATCAAGAACCGGCCTTCCATGGCCGGACTCTTCACCAAGAGCGTCCTTGCAAAGTTTTTCGTAGGCGTCGCGGATCGCCTGCTCGAGCTCGGCGGGCAGGGCGGTGTCGACGATCCAGCCGCGGATCTCCTTGCCGGCCGCCACCAAGGTGTCGACGTCGTCGACGTCGAGCGTGGCCAGCCGATCCCGGATGCGCCTGGCCAGGCCGCTCTTTTCCAGGTACCGCTGGAACGCATCGGCGGTGGTGGCGAAGCCGCCGGGCACGGAGACACCGAGTTTGGCCAGGTTGCCGATCATCTCGCCGAGTGAGGCATTCTTGCCGCCGACCTTGCCAAGGTCGGTCATGCGCAGTTGGTCGAGCCAAAGCACCAGGTCGTTCAAGGGTGTCTCCTCAAGGAAAGCACTGCAGATAAGTGGAATGGGCGCGGCACGAAGGCCCGGAGCGGGTCGCAAAGAACTGGTATTGTCCGCTGCGGATGGTGCGCGGCACAAGAAGACCATTCGGGGCCGATGTCATTCCAACCGCATACCAGTCAGCCGGGAGTCAATCGGCGACAGCTTTTCGCGCTTGCGCTAAGGTGCCGCCAAACGCCATGGCGGGACCAGGACGCTGTATGTATCGGACGGTTTTTTTCATCTCGGACTCTACCGGCATCACCGCGGAGACGATCGGCAACAGCATCCTCGCGCAGTTCGAGGGCATGCAGTTCGACAAGCATCGGCTGCCGTTCACCGACAATGCGCACAAGGCGGAGGCGGCCGCGCTGCGGATCAAGACCAACTACGCGCAAACCGGGCAGCGGCCGATCGTGGTCAACACCATGGCCGACCGTGCGCTGTGCGAGATCGTCGCCGCCAGCGGTGCGCTGATGCTGGACGTGTTCGCGCCGTTCATCGGCCCGCTGGAGGACGAACTGGGTGCCAAGCGTTCCGGTGCGGTCAACCGTTCGCACGGCATGGTCGATTTCGACAAGTACGAGGCACGCATCAACGCCACCAACTACGCGCTCACGCATGACGACGGCATCGACGTGAACTACGCCGAGGCCGACCTGATCTTGGTGGGCGTGTCGCGTTCCGGCAAGACGCCGACCTGCCTCTACATGGCCTTGCATTACGGCGTCAGTGCCGCCAATTATCCGCTGACCGACGAGGACCTCGAGAAGCTCGAACTGCCGGCGCGCCTTCGCCCGTACCGGGACCGGCTGTACGGACTGACCATCGATCCGCTCCGGTTGGCGCAGATCCGCGAGCAGCGCCGCGCCGGCAGCCGCTACGCCACCTTGCAGCAGTGTCGCTGGGAGCTGGAGCAGGCCGATCGCCTGATGCGCCAGGCCGGCATTCCCAGCCTCAACACCACGCACGTGTCGATCGAGGAAATCGCCAGCAAGATCTTCGACCGCTTCGGTATCGAGCGGACCATGTTCTGATTGCCGACCGGAGTCGCGCGCGCCCGCCATGAGTGCCGTACTGGACAATCGCCGCAGCCTGCTGCCGGGACGCTTCGAGTTCCTGATGGGCCTGTATGCGGAGAACTACCACCGCCTGACGCGGCTGTTCGCGCCGCAGCAACTGGCGCCGGGCCGCTACGTCTCCAACGTGGACGATGGACTCGACGTCCATTTGCACGTGCAGGAATGCCATCCGTATACGCTGGAGCTGGAGCTCACCTACGGCTTCGTCGATGCGCATACCGGGCAGCGCGCGCCGTCGGCGCAGTTGCGCATGTATACCGACGCGCACGTGGCCGAGGCCCTGCATTGCCATCCGGGGCGGCACCTGTGGCAGGTGCTGGGACCCTTCCCGCCGGCGCACAGCGTGTTCCAGCACCGCCTGCGCATGAACGGGTTCCTGTCGCGCTGGCTGGAGTACCTGGCCGAGCAGGGGCATTCCGTCGGCACGCTGGAGCCGCAACGCGGACCCTGATCCACCCACAGCAAAAAGCCCGCACGGGGCGGGCTTTTTGTCTGAATAGTGGCGGAGTGGACGGGACTCGAACCCGCGACCTCCGGCGTGACAGGCCAGCATTCTAACCGACTGAACTACCACTCCGCATTTCATCCAGCGTTGCGAGCCAACTTGGCGTCCCCACGGGGATTCGAACCCCGGTCGCCACCGTGAAAGGGTGATGTCCTAGGCCTCTAGACGATGGGGACGGATAAGTTGGTGGAGCCAGGCGGGATCGAACCGCCGACCTCCTGCATGCCATGCAGGCGCTCTCCCAGCTGAGCTATGGCCCCGCCGCTGGAAGCCCGAAAGAATAGGTCCGAGCCGGATATCCGTCAAGCTTTTTTTCTGTACCGATTGCCGGGCCGTCGAAGGTCTCCTGCGGCGGCTGCCATTCGCGCGGCGGATAGCACCGGCGGTTCGTTTAAGCTGCGGCGAGACGCGACCGGAAGGACTGGGCGGATGCACGAGATCGGCTTCATCAGGGACCTCGCCGTGGTGATGCTGGTGGCCGGCGCCACCACGATCGTGTTCCAGCGCCTGCACCAGCCGGTGCTGCTCGGCTACATCCTTGCCGGCGTGCTGATCGGCCCGCATGCGCCTGGCATGCTGGTGGCCGACCCGCGCGCCATCGACGACATCTCCAACCTCGGCGTGGTGCTGCTGATGTTCACGCTGGGGCTCGAGTTCAGCGTGCGCAAGCTGCGCGAGGTCGGCATCGGCGTGCTGGCGGTGGCCGTGGGCGAAGTCGGCGTGATGCTGTGGGCCGGCATCGGGGCCGGCCAGCTGCTCGGCTGGAAGGGCATGGATGCGTTGTTCCTTGGCGCGATCATCTCGTTGTCGTCGACCATGGTGGCCACCCGCACCCTGGCCGAGAACGGCCAGCAACAGCAGCCGTTCGCGAAACCGGTGGTGGGCTTGCTGGTGGCCGAGGATCTGCTGGCCATCGTCATGCTGACCCTGCTCACGGCGATCGCGATCGGCGGTTCGACGCTGGCCGAAACCGCGTTCACGCTGATCGGCCATCTTGGGTTGTTCGTGGTCGTGATGATGATTCTCGGCCTGTTGTTGCTGCCGCGTCTGGTGGATTACGTGGCCGGTTTCGGGCGCGATGAAACCTTGCTGGTCAGTGTCCTGGGCATCTGTTTCGGGGCAAGCCTGCTGGCGGCCTGGATGGGTTTCAGCATGGCGCTGGGAGCGTTCCTCGCTGGCGCGGTGGTGGCCGAGTCGCGCAGCGTGGGCCGCGTGCTGCAACTGGTGGAGCCGCTGCGCGACATGTTCGCCGCGCTGTTCTTCGTGGCGATCGGGCTGAAGATCGATCCCGCAATGCTGTGGCAGTACGCGCTGCCGGCGCTGGCGATCGCCGCGGTGGTGATCGTCGGCAAGACGCTGGCGTGCGGCCTGGGCGTTTTTCTGGTGGGGCACGACGCGCGCGCGTCGTTCCGCGCGGGCCTGAGCATGGCGCAGATCGGCGAGTTCTCGTTCGTGATCGCCACGCTGGGCCTTTCGCTCGGCGTGATCAGCAATTTCCTGTATCCGATCGCCGTGGCGGTCTCGGTGGTGTGCATGGCGGCTTCGCCGTACCTGAACCGCTCGGCCGACGGGCTGGCCGACCGCCTGCGGCGGATCACGCCGCGCTCGGTGCGGCTGCTGGCGGCCAGTTACAGCGGCTGGCTGGAAAATCTGGTGCCGGTCAACGAGAACAGCGCGTTGGCCGCGGTCTTCCGGCGGCTGCTGTGGCATATCGGGATCAATGTCCTGCTGGTGGTGACGCTGTTCGTGATCGGCGCCTATCTCAATGCGCACAACTGGAGCTGGTTCTCGATGCTCGGCATCGATCGGGACCTGCGCCATACGCTGATCTGGGCCGGTGCGCTGTTCCTGTCCCTGCCGATGCTGATCGCGGTCTACCGCAAGGCCGAGGCGCTGGGCATGCTGCTGGCGGAGATCGGCATACGCGAGCGGTTGGCCGGTTCGTATACCCAGGCCATCCGCAACGTGCTGGCGCGGGTGATTCCGCTGGCGACCCTGCTGGCGCTGGGCCTGCTGGTGAGCGCACTTGGCTCGGCCATCCTGCCGCCGCGCGGTATCGCAATCAGCCTGGCGGTGCTCGGGGTGGTGCTGGCCGTGGTGTCGTGGAGGGGCCTGGTGCGGATCCATGCACGGCTGCAGGCGGCGCTGAAGGAAACCCTGGAGAAACCGGAACCTCCCCCCGGCGGTTCCGGGCCGACATGAACCTTCCCGGGCAGGCCGCTGAACCTTTGTTCCGATTCATGGTCGTAGCCAAGATCGTTGCCAAGTCCCGGCAAGCGCCGCACAATGCGCGGGGCCTGCCTCCATCGGGGAGGCCCGGTCGGCAACGCTGGCATATCCATACTTGAGGGAGTTACGAATGAAGCACTTTCTGCGTCCCACGCTGACGGCGGTCGCGATGGCCGTTGCGCTGGGCATGACGGCAGGCGTCGCCGCCCAGACCGCCGGCGCTGCTGGCACGGTTGACAAGGCCAAGGCCAGCTACGTTGTGGGTTGGGAGATTGCTTCCCAGGTTCCGCCGATCATGCGCGACGAGCTGGATCCGACCGCGGTGGCGAATGCGGTGAAGGCCGCGCTGTCCGGCCAGAAGCCGACCATGAGCGAGACCGAAGCCAAGCAGGTGCATGACGCCTTCATGGCCAAGATCCAGGCCAAGTACCAGGCCGAGATGGCCAAGCTCGCCGCCAAGAACAAGACCGAAGGCGATGCCTTCCTGGCCAAGAACAAGACCGCGCCGGGCGTGAAGACGACCGCGTCGGGCCTGCAGTACCAGGTGCTCAGCCAGGGCACGGGCGCCCGTCCGGGTCCGAACGACACGGTCGAGATCAACTACACCGGCAGCTTCGTCGACGGCCAGGTGTTCGACGCCTCCGCCAAGCACAACCCGCCGGGCGCCGCCAAGATCCCGCTGGCCGGCGTGATTCCGGGCTTCCGCGAGGGCCTGCAGTTGATGCAGGTGGGTGGGCACTACAAGCTGTTCATTCCGGCCGCGCTGGCCTATGGCGCCGAGCCGCAGCCGCCGATGCCGCCGAATGCCACGCTGATCTTCGACGTGAGCCTGGTCAAGACCGGCCCGACGCCGGCCGGGGCTCCGGGCGAGAAGTAATCCACCGGCGCCGATTCGAGGCCTTGGCGGAACGGAAGGGCGCGAAGCGATTCGCGCCCTTCTGCATTTCCGGCGCAGACGGCGCCGTGCGGCATGCGTGCGCGGCTACAATAAGCAGTTGACGCCAAGGGAATCGCCACCACGATGATGAAAGTCACCATTTTCGGTACCGGCTATGTCGGCCTGGTCACGGGCGCCTGCCTGGCAGAGATGGGCAACCACGTGCTTTGCGTCGATATCGACGTAGCCAAGGTCGAGCGCCTGCAGCGCGGCGAGATTCCCATCTACGAGCCCGGGCTGGAAGCCATCGTGCGGCGCAACCATGCCGGCGGCCGGCTGGATTTCACCACCGAGGCGGCACCGGCGATCGCTCACGGCGAACTGATCTTCATCGCCGTCGGCACGCCGCCGGACGAGGACGGCAGCGCCGACCTGAAGTACGTGCTGGCGGTGGCCGCAAGCATCGGCAGGCACCTGGACCGCTACGCCGTGGTGGTGAACAAGTCGACCGTGCCGGTGGGCACCGCCGATCGCGTGCGCGAGGCCGTCGCGGCCGAGCTGGCCGCGCGCGGGGTCGCCGCCGGTTTCGACGTGGTCTCCAATCCCGAGTTCCTCAAGGAAGGCGCGGCGGTGGACGATTGCATGCGTCCCGACCGAATCGTCGTGGGCGCCTCCAGCGAGCGCGCGGTGGCACTGCTGCGCAAGCTGTACGCGCCGTTCAACCGCAACCACGACCGCATGGTGGTGATGGACGAGCGCTCGGCCGAGCTGACCAAGTACGCCGCCAACGCCATGCTGGCGACCAAGATCAGCTTCATGAACGAGATCGCGAACATCGCCGAGCGGGTCGGCGCCGACGTGGAGCTGGTGCGCCAGGGTATCGGTTCGGATCCGCGCATCGGCTACCACTTCATCTATCCGGGTGCCGGCTACGGCGGCTCGTGCTTCCCCAAGGACGTGCAGGCGCTGGAGCGCACCGCGCATGCCCACGGCTACGATGCGCAGCTGCTGGGCGCAGTCGAGGCAGTCAACCGCCAGCAGAAGGACAAGTTGTTCGAGCTGATTTCGCGGCACTTCGACGGCCGGCTGGCGGGCAGGACGGTCGCGCTGTGGGGCCTGGCGTTCAAGCCGAATACCGACGACATGCGCGAAGCGCCCAGCCGCCAGCTGATGGAGACATTGTGGCAAGCCGGCGCGAAGGTGCGGGCGTTCGACCCGGAGGCACGCGAGGAAGCGCAGCGCCTGTACGGCCGGCGCGACGACCTGGTGCTGTGCGAGCAGGCGATGGACGCCGTGCGGGGTGCCGACGTGCTGGCCGTGGTCACCGAGTGGAAGGCGTTCCGCAGTCCGGATTTCGCCGCCATCCGCGCCGCGCTGGCGGAGCCGGCGCTGTTCGACGGGCGCAACCTGTACGATCCGGCCGTGGTGGAGGAGGCGGGGCTGGCTTATTACGGCATCGGCCGAGGCCGCAGCCTGCGGCGGCCGCGATGAGCCACCCGAACGCCCCCCTCGCGCAGCGGCTCGACGACATGGAGGTCAGGCTGACCTTCATCGACGAGGCGGTGCAGGCGCTGACCACGGCCGATGCCGACCAGTCGCAGCGGATCGCCGCGCTCGAGCGCGCCCTGCGGGATCTGCGCGGTGAAATGGCCGCGTTGCGCACCGCGCAGGCGGACGACCCGCACGACGAGCCGCCGCCCCCGCATTATTGACCCTGTTGCCTGCCGACCGATCCCTGTCCCACCGATTACGGAATACCCGCATGGCCGACTCCCTGCGCGATCAGCTGCTCAAGAGTGGCATCGTCAAACAGGTCCAGCAGAACCGGGCGCACGAACCGAAACGCCCGTCGCCGCCGTCAGGCAAACCCGCGCGCAAGGGCGGCAAGCCGCCTGTCCCGGGCCGGCAGAGCCCGCAGGATATCGACCTGGCCAAGGCCTATGCGCTGCGCTCGCAGACCGAAGCACGCGAGCGCAAGCGGGTCGAGCAGGAAGCGGCCGAACAGGCCAGGCTGCGCCACGAGCGCAAGCAGAAGCTCCAGCAATTGCTCGACGGCAAGGCGCTGAACAAGGCCGAGGCCGACCAGCCGCGCCATTTCGAATACGGCAGCAAGATCCGCCGGGTGCACGTGGACGCCGAGCAGATGGCGGCCCTCAATGCCGGCAGGCTCGGCGTGGTGCAGCAAGGCGGCCGCTACCTGCTGGTCAGCCGCGAGATCGCCGAGCAGGTGCGCGACATCGATGCGCATCTGGTGGCGCTGCTGATCGAGCCCGGCTCCGTCGGAGTCGGCGACGACGGGGTACCCGACGACCTGATGTGGTGATTGGACGAGGAGTGAGTGGAGAGGAGTGAGAAACGAGTAGGCAATACGTCGCTCTCACTCATTTTTTCACTCCTGCACACTCATTTCTCGCTGTTGCTTTTCTGCGCCAGCGCCGGATGATCCCAGCCGTTCTTCGGCTTGAAACGGTCGCCGTAGCGCTGGGCCAGCTGTTCGAGCCGGGCCTTGAGCTGGTCCACGCCTTCGCTGCGCGCGTACTGGATCGGGCCGCCGCGGAACGGGGCGAAGCCGGTGCCGAAGATCACCCCGGCGTCGAGCAGGTCGGCGTCGTCGACCACGCCGTCGGCGAGGCAGGCGACGGCCTCGTTGACCATCGGCAGGATCATGCGTTCCTGCACGTCGGGTGGCATCACGTACTCCTTGTCGACCTCGGGCTTCAGCGGCTTGCCGTCCTGCCATACGTACAGGCCCTGGCCATCCTTCTTGCCACGCTTGCCCGCCTCGAGCCTAGTGTCCAGCCCCGGCGGCAGCTCCAGCCCCAGGAACGGCGCCAGCTCCCGGCCGACCGAGGCGCAGACGTCGAGGCCGACCGTGTCGGCCAGCTCGATCGGGCCCATCGGCATGCCGAATTTCTTCGCTTCGCGATCCAGCACCGGGCCCGGCACACCCTCGCTGTAGAGCAGCATCGCCTCCAGCAGGTAGGGCATCAGGATGCGGTTGACCAGGAAGCCGGGCGTGCCCTTGACCGCCACCGGCAGCTTGCCGATCGCCTTGCAGAACGCCAGCGCGCGCTTCTCCACGCCCGGGTCGAGCCGGTCGTGGCGCACCACCTCGACCAGCGGCATCTGCGCCACCGGGTTGAAGAAGTGCAGGCCGAGGAAGCGCTGCGGCGCCTTCAGGTTCTTGCGAAGTTCGTCCAGCGGGATGCTGGAGGTATTGCTGGCGAGGATTTCGTCGGTTTGGAACTGCGGCTCGATGCCGGCGTAGAGCGCTTCCTTCGCCTCGGCGTTCTCGTAGATCGCCTCGATCGCCAGGTCCGCCGAAGCCACGCCGGCGCCCTCGACGTCGGCGCGCAGGCGGCGCATCGCGGCCTCGACCTTCTCCGGCGCCTTCAGCTTCTTCCCGTACAGCGCCCGGGCGCGGTCCAGCGCGGGCTGGATGAACTTCATCCCGCGGTCCTGCAGGGTCACCTCGAAGCCCTTGAGCGCGGCCCACGCGGCGATGTCGCCACCCATCACGCCGGCGCCCACCACGTGCACGTGCCTGATGCCGTGCTCGACGCCGCTGCCCTGGCCCTTCAACCGCTCCTGCAGGAAGAAGATGCGGATCAGGTTCTGCGCGGTCGGCGTCTTCGCCAGCTTCGCCACCGAGCGTGCCTCGATCTTCAGCCGCTGCTGGATGTTCGAGCCACCGCGCTTCCACACGTCGATCAGCGCGAACGGGGCCGGGTAGTGTTCCTTGCGCACCTTGGCGGCGGTCTGCCCGAGCACCATCGGCGCCAGGATCTGCCGCGCCAGCCAGGTATTGCTGGCCCAGGCCTTGGCCCGCCGCGCGAACGGGCGCGTCGCGGCGTGGCGCAGCAGCAGCCGCGCCTCGACCAGCAATTCCTCGGGACGGGCCAGCCGGTCGACCACGCCCAGGCCCAGCGCGCGTTTCGCCGACAGCGACTTGCCGGTCAGCATCAGCGGCAGCGCCTCGGTGGCGCCGATCAGGCGCGGCAGGCGTGCGGTACCGCCCCAGCCGGGATGGATCCCCAGCATCACTTCGGGCAGCGCGATCCGGGTCTTGTCGTCGTCGGCGCCGATGCGCTGGCGGCAGGCCAGGATCAGCTCGGTGCCACCGCCCATGCAGGCGCCGTGCACGGCAGCCACGGTGGGACAGGGCAGCCGCGCCAGCGCCTCGTAGACGCGCTGGCCGTGCTCGATGTTCTCCAGTACGGTGTCGTGCTTCGCGTACCCGACGAATTCCTTGATGTCGGCACCGACGGCAAACCCCGAAGGCTTGGCCGAATGGATGATGACGCCGGCCGGCTTCTCGATCGCCAGCCGCTCGACGATCTGCTCGAGTTCGTCCAGCACTGCCCGGGAGATCGCGTTGACGCTGCTGCCGGCGCGGTCGAGGGTCAGCGTGACGATGCCGTCGTCGCCTTCGCTGGTCTTCCAGTGGTTGAAGCGCAGTCCTTCGAACATGGGCGTACAGGCGTGGTGGATGAGGCCTGAACCATACCGTTCCGCCGCCTTGATTGCGAGATGTGACGCAGCCGCTTGACCGCTGCGGCAGCGCCGGTGTGAAATCGGGCCGTCATCGGAAAAATCGCCGGCCGTGGCTGTCCGGCGGGGCGTCAGGACCATGTGACAGGGGCTGGATTGTGGAGCGTATCGCCATGCTTCGATCAGCCTTGCCGCAACCTGGCCTCGCCCGGCCATCCCCGCCACCGGTCGCCGGCGGGTCGGCTTCACCACTGCATTACCGCCGAAACCGCAGGACGGAGACGCAATGACCTTCGCAATGGCCTCCGCTCCACCGCAAGCCGGTACCGAGATTTTCGAGCGGATCGTGGCCGCCCCCAGCGGCCTCGTCGTGCTGGACAGCAAGGACGTTTCCACCCTGATCGACCAGTTTCGCGCGCTTGCCCGGCATACCGGACAGGCGGTGTACCTGTGGCAACCCGATACCGGCCTGGGCAGCCTGCGCGATGCGCAGGTGCGGGTGCCGGACTGCCAGCGGCTTGGCAACGCCTTGCGCTACATGCAGCAGAGCATGCATTTCGGGGTGTATTTCCTGCTCGGGCTGGAACTTCCCCTGTCGGCGATGGATGCCACCTTGCTGCGCCAGCTCGCCCGCGCGCCCAAGGGATACCTGCGCCGCGTCGTGCTGATCGACGCGCCGGTGGCGCTGGTCGAGCATCTGGGGGAGCTGGCCGTGCATCTCGGCAGCGAGGACAGCAAGCCGCGGCGTCTGCGCCTGCGCGACGGCCGCTGGCTGGTCTGAGACCATGGACAGGCTTTGAGGCGGGCATGCAGATGAATTCCGGTATCCTGGTCGTCGCCGCCCAGCGCGAGTTGCGCCGCAGCCTGTTCGATGCGCTCGACCAGGCGGGCTATCCGCAGATCCACAGCGCGCGCGACGTGTCGCACGCCGCGATCCTGCTGGAAGGCCGCCCGCCGCTGCCACCGCTGCAGCTGATGGTGATGGTCCTGGCCGGCGACGAACGGCAGGCGCGCATCAGCTGCGAGCAGCTGCGCCGCCTTCCGGGCGGTGGCGACACGCCGCTGATCCTGGTGCTGGCCGAGGAGACCACGCTCGGCCCCGCCGACCTGCCGGCCGGGATCACCGATTGGCTTTCCGCCGCGCAGATCGGCAGCGAACTGGTGCCGCGCTGGCGTCGCTCGCAGGCCGCCGGTCTTCGCGCGCGCAAGGCGGTGCCCGCCACGCCGGACGCCGTGCACGACGACTATCGCTATGTCTTCGAGGAAGGTGACAGCGAGTGGCTGATCGTCGATGCGCAGAGCCGGCGTCTGCTGGAAGTCAGCCCCATGGTGGCCCGGCACAGCCGCATGCACGCCAGCCAGTGGGAGGGGCTGGCGCTGGCCGAGGTGCTGCGTTTCGAAGGCATCGCGACCGAGCAGGTGCTGGCCGAGGCCAACCGCAATTGGTATCCCTGCCAGCGCAAGTCGGCACAGGGCGCCGACACCGGCCAGGCCAGCGTGCGCCGGATCCGGCACGCCGGGAGCGACGCGCTGGCGCTGATGTTCCGCAGCGACCGTGCCGACCTGCGCGCGGAGGCGGCGCTGTCGCTGCTGTCGCGCATCTTCGCCTCCACCAGCGGGGTCGACGCGCAGAGCGCGGCCGGCCGCATGCTGTTCGACGAACTGGGGCTGGATTACCTGGCTGTCTGGTCGGCACGCCAGGACGGCGCCGATGCGCCGACCCAGATGCTGCAGCTGTGGAATGGCGACGACCCGGCATGGCCGCCGGCGCAGATGCAGAGTTCGCTGCAGCTCGTGCTGGGCGGCAAGCCGATCCTGTATCGCACCGATGCGAAGCGGCTGGCGCAGGTCGATCCGTTGTTGCGGCAGCTCGACCTCGCCGGTTTCGCCGGCCTGCCGCTGTACGACGAGCGTCACACGGTGCTTGGCGCGATGCTGGCCGGCAGCCGCCGCGGCTTCGGCGAGATGGGCATCATCGAGCCGGTGCTGCGTTGCACCGCGGCCCGTTTCGCGCAGATGCTGGAGCTTGGGCGTACCCGCGAACAGGGGCGCGCCGAGGGGCTGGTCGATGCGCTGACCGGCCTGCCGAACCGGCTGCTGTTCAACGACCGTCTGGACACGATCATCCGCGAGGCGACCCGCAACGGCGAGTGCTTTGCCGTGCTGTTTGTCGACCTCGACCGCTTCAAGGCGATCAACGACACCCACGGCCATGCCGCCGGCGACCAGGTGCTGCGCACGGTCACCCAGCGCCTTTGCGGCAGCATACGCGCCTCCGACACGGTGGCGCGCTATGCCGGCGACGAGTTCACTGTCGTGCTGCGGCACATCGTGAAGAACGACGATGCCTTGCGCGTGGCCGAGAAGATCGTGCAGGTGATGGAGACGCCGCTGTACCTCGAGGACGGCACCGAGCTGCAGGTGACCGCGTCGATGGGGCTGAGCTTCTTCCCCGACGACGCCGGCGACACGCAGACCCTGCTCAAGCACGCCGACGAGGCGATGTACGCGGCCAAGCACCAGGGCCGCAACAACTTCCAGATCTACGAGGTCAGTCCCGAGTACGCGTTGCAGCACGGCATGGCGCTGAAGACCCGGTTGCGCCACGCCGAGGGCAACGGCGAGCTGCGCGTGGTCTACCAGCCGCAGGTCGACACCAAGAGCGAGGACATCGTGGGGATGGAGGCGCTGGTGCGCTGGGAGCATCCCGAGCTGGGCATGATCAGCCCGGCGGTGTTCATCCCGCTGGCCGAGGAAACCGGCCTGATCGTCTCGATCGGCGAATGGGTGATGCGTACGGCCTGCCGCCAGGCGAAGGAGTGGGAACAGCGCTACGGCCTGCGCCTGCGGCTGGGCGTGAACCTGTCCGCGGTGCAGCTGATGGAGCCGCAGCTGCTGGACACCGTGGCCAGGGTGCTGCGCGAAACCGGCCTGGATCCCGACCTGCTGGAGATGGAGGTCACCGAAAGCATCAGCATCAAGGCCGTGCCGAACCTGGTCGAGAACCTGCACGGGCTGCACGACCTGGGTTGCCACATCGCGATCGACGATTTCGGCACCGGCGCGGCCTCGCTGGATTACCTGCGCCGGCTGCCGGCCGACCGCATCAAGGTCGACCAGAGCTTCGTGCGCAACATCGGGGTGGATCCCGACGACGAGGCGATCGTGCGCGCCACCATCGAGATGGCCCACCGCCTGAAACGCGCGGTGGTGGCGGAGGGCGTGGAGATCGAGCAGCACCTGCAGTTCCTGCGCGAGCACGGTTGCGACGAGCTGCAGGGCTACCTGTTCTGTCGTCCGTTGCAGCCGGTCAGCTTCGACAAGCTGCTGGCCGAGCGCCAGCGCCTGCTGGAGGCGCGGGTGGCCGAGCCGGCTTGAGCCGGCGGCAGGCACCCCCATAACTGATCCGGCCCGTCACGGGTCCGGGGCGCCCATCGGGCATGACAACCAGCCAACGGGCTGTGCGTTATGGTGTCGGAGCGATCCCACGCAAGCTGAACTCGGGCGCCGGACTGTGGTCTGAGCGCCGCGTTCAGTTCAAACAAGCTCCGCAGCGGATGACGGCATTGACGACGGATACGGCCCGGACGGGCGAAAACGAACTGGATCGCGCGCTGGTCGAGCGGGTCCAGCAGGGGGACAAGCGGGCCTTCGACCTGCTGGTGCGCAAGTACCAGCACAAGGTGATCGGGCTGGTTTCCCGCTACGTGAGAAACCATGCCGAGTGCGAGGACATCGCGCAGGAGTCGTTCATCCGCGCCTGGCGGGCGATCGGTTCGTTCCGCGGCGACAGCGCGTTCTACACCTGGCTGTACAAGATCGCGGTGAACACCGCCAAGAACCACCTGGTGGCGCTGGGACGGCGCCCGCCGTCGGGCGACATCGATGCCGACGACGCCGAGTTCATGGCCGGCGCCGAGCGCATGCACGACAGCGCCACCCCCGAGCGCGAACTGATGCGCCAGGAAATTGAACAATCCGTGTTTTCCACTGTCCAATCGTTGCCCGAAGAGCTGCGGACCGCCATCACGCTGCGCGAGGTGGATGGCCTCAGCTACGATGAAATCGCCGAAGCGATGGGCTGCCCGATCGGCACGGTGCGTTCGCGCATCTTCCGGGCACGCGAGGCGATCGACGAGAAGCTGCGGCCCCTGTTGTCGGACCGCGAGGATCAGACATGAACCAGGCAGGCAATAACCAGGCAGGCGCGGACCAGCAGTTCCGCGAGAGCCTTTCCGCGGGCGTCGATGGCGAGCTGTCGAAGGAGCAGTTGCGCTTCCTGCTGCGCCGGCTCGATCACGATGCCTCCCTGCAGCAGGCCTGGGGCCGCTACCACATCGCCCGCGACTGCCTGCGCCGGCAGTTGCCGCCGATGGCGGAAAGCGGTTTCGCCGCGCGGGTGAGCCTGGCGATCGAACGGGAATCCCGGCCGGCGGCCGCCACCCGGCGAGGCCACTGGCTGCGCTGGTCGACCGGCGGCGCCATCGCCGCCAGCGTGGCCGCCGCCGCCCTGATGATCGGCCAGCCGACCGGCGACGCCGAGCGCACGATGGCCGCGACCACCCAGCAGGCCACCAGCACCGTTGCCGTTGCCGCATCGACGGGCAGGCCCGTGGCGCCGGCCACGGTGCCGCCGTGGCTGAGCGGCAATTCCGCCGGCCTGCTCAGCCAGCAGGCGTCGGCCACCTTCGGTGCGCCGTTCGTGCAGGGCCAGTCGTCGTATGCGCGCCGCCTGTCCGGCTACCCGCCGCTGCGCCGCTACCGCACGCTCGACAACAACGACGGCAGCTACCTGCTGCTGCTCGATCCGGAGCAGCAGGCTGCGCCGGATATCTCGCGCCGGGCTTCCGCCGTCGCGCAATAAAACGGGCCCGCGTGTGATTGCCCGCGGCTCGTCCTCGCTGCTTTCGCCCCCATCGGCCCGTCGCGCGGGTCGGTCGGTGGCGCGTGTCCGGACCGGGCACGCCGCAGCCCGAGCCATCAATTCACTTGAAGCCTGTCGGCCGAAATCAACCAAGGAGGAGACATGAACCATTCCATCTTGCGCATCCTGGCGTGCTGCGCGCTGCTAGGCATCGCCGGCGTCGGTACCGTGCAGGCGCAGGCGCCGGCAGCGAGCCTGCCGGATTTCACCGGGATCGTGCAGAAGAACGCACCGGCCGTGGTGCACGTGGAGGCCCGCTACAACGGCGAGCGGCAAGGCGGCAGCCGGGGCGTGGGGCAGGCGATGCCCGGCCAGGGCGTGCCGGACGATCCGCAGGCCGAGATCCTGCGGCGTTTCTTCGGCATGCCGATGATGCCGTCGCCGCAGGACCAGAAGCGCACCTCGCTGGGCTCGGGCTTCATCATCTCCGGTGACGGCTACATCCTCACCAACAACCATGTGGTCGACCATGCCGACAAGGTGACCGTGCGCCTGCAGGACCGGCGCACGCTGACCGCCCGGGTGGTCGGTACCGACCCGACCTACGACATCGCCCTGCTCAAGGTCGATGCCGGCGGCAGCCTGCCGGCGGTGAGCCTCGGCGACTCGCGCAGCCTGAAGCCCGGCCAGTGGGTGCTGGCGATCGGTTCGCCGTTCGGTTTCGACTACACCGTGACCCAGGGCATCGTCAGCGCGGTGGGCCGCAACCTGGGCCAGCGCGACCAGCCGTACACCTCGTTCATCCAGACCGACGTGCCGATCAACCGCGGCAACTCCGGCGGCCCGCTGTTCGACCTGCAGGGCCGGGTGGTCGGCATCAATTCGCAGATCTACTCCAACACCGGCACCTATTCCGGCGTGGCGTTCTCGATTCCGATCGACGTGGCAATGAACGCGGTGCAGCAGATCAAGAGCAAGGGCTACGTCTCGCGCGGCATGCTCGGGGTGATGGTCCAGCCGGTCGGCGACGACATGGTCAAGGCATTCGGCCTGGACAACGGCGTGGGCGCTGCCGTGGTCGATGTCACGGCGGACAGCGGCGCCGCCAAGGCCGGCATCCAGCCCGGCGACATCATCCTGGCCTATGACGGACGAACCTTGCAGCAGGCCCCGGACCTGCCGCCGCTGGTGGGCATGACCAAGCCGGGAACCAAGGTGCCGGTGGAGATCCTGCGCAATGGCAAGCGGCAGACACTCGAGGTCACCATCGGCGAGGCCGCGCGCGACCGTGATGCGGTGGGCGGCCGGGGCGCCGCGCCGTCCCCGGGCAGCAGCGGCTCGGCCGCGCTGGGCCTTGCCGTGGAGCCGATCGACAGCGATACCCGCAAGCAGCTGGGGCTGAAACCCGGGCAGGGCGTGGTGGTCAGCGACGTCACCGGACCGGTGGCGGGGGGGGGGGGGGGGGGGGGGGGGGGGGGGGGGGGGGGGGGGGCGT